>JBATLR010000283.1:0-29320 GCA_049289415.1 Nitrospirales bacterium | reverse complement strand
ATCAAGAATAGGGCGGGACATCATAAGCCTGAGCAATTCCGGATGGCGGCAGAATTCGGCACCTTCAAGAATAGGAAACAGAAATTTCTTATGAGGATGTTTTTGAAAATATTCCGGTGGGAAAGCCTCTCGTGATTGCTGATACACTGTTTCACAATACCTGACAATGCAATCGATTCCTTCAATATCGTCAGGCCCAAAAAGCCGGTATCCGGCTCTGTCTGGAATGGTAATCAGGGGCTTAGTGGTCGCAATAATTTCTCTGGCCAATTGCTTTCGCAAACGATATTGAGTGGGGCTACCGGTGATTTTCAGAGCGCGATAAAATGGTCGAACCACCCACGGGGGAATTCTGAGATTTTTATGCAGTATCTTATAGAGCCGATTCTGACGAATCGGCTGCTTGACCACTGCCGATTGTTCAGAGGTTAATGACATATTTACAATCCTGCTCCCTCAAAATAGGTAATTTAGAGGTGGTCCTTCTTGATTGGACAGGGTTGCGACCAAGTTAACCTACAATGAGGTGGTTGATGTTATGCCGCTTGTTTCTTCTCTTCCGGGTCGGGCCTCTGAAGATGAGAGAGATTATAAACCTTATCCGGTGTTTGTCCATCGAACGTCGAATGAGGCCGTGTTTGGTTGTCATGGCTGAACCATGTGCCAATATGGTGGTGAGCCTGAGAGCCATTCTCAAAGGCATACAGGTACACACATTAATACTTCAGGCTCCGCCAAAGCCGTTCGATAAACACGTTGTCCATCCACCGGCCTTTTACATCCATTGAGATTTTAATTCCGTTCTCTTTTAGCACAGAGATAAACTCACAGGACGTAAATGGCGCTCCTTGATCGGTGTTGACTATTTCCGGCGCTCCATGCAGAGCCAACGCTTCCCCCAGCGCCTCCACGCAGAAATGCGTCTCCATCGTATTGGACAAGCGCCGTGAGAGCACTTTACAGCTCTGCCAATCCATAATCGCCACCAGATATAAAAATCCTCGTTTGATCGGGATGCAGGTCATATCCGTACACCAGACCTGATTCGTCTTCTCTATAGCCAAATTTCTGAGGAGATACGGATAAATCCGATGGTGCGGGTGGGGCTGGCTCGTGCGCGGTTCCTGATAAATCGCATGCAAGCTCATCAACGCCATCAACCGCCGCACCCGGTGACGTCCCAGGCCATACCCCTAGCGCCGTAACCATCGCGCCATCTGACGACTGCCATAATAGGGCGTGGCTAAAAATTGCTCATCGATCAGACGCCTCAGCTTGAGGTTCAGCCGGATTTCACCTTTTGGATCATAATACCAGCCAGAGCGGCTGATAGAGAGCAAATGACACTGCGTCCTAATGCTCAGCTGCGCATTGAATAGCTCTACCATTTCTTGACGCCTCCTAACCCCAACCGGTTGGAGGCATCGACTAAAAAATTCCGTTCCACACTCAGTTGGCCTATTTTGGCGTACAACTCATGGATATGCGCTTCGTGATCGGAGTGGCTCTTCTCAAGCTTGCCTGAAAATCCCGCCTCCATTGCGGCTAGGGCTTCACGTTTCCAGCGGTGAATAACGGTTGCATGAACACCATACTTTACAGCCAACTCCGATATAGGCGCATCCTCCCAGAGCGCTGACATCACCTCTTTCGCCTTAAAACTGGCAGCGTATTTCTTGGGGGTTCGACTCATAATCCATGACCCTCCTTTGGTCATCAATTGTAGCGGAACACCCTGTCCAAATTCCTGAGACCACCTCTGGTGGAGTTTCGAATGTCGGGCGAGACGGTCAGCCCCAGACGCTTGATCGGGTCTTGGGTGAAGGCCCCCGACCACACGGTCGATCACAGCACGGAATTTTATTCGCGGGCACTGGAAGATTGGGCCGGCCGCCGGGGGGGGCAGATCGATTTCCTTCACCCAGGAAAACCGGTCGAAAACACCTTCATTGAATCATGAAAGGGACGCTTTCGGGACGAATGTCTCAATGCCAATGTGTTCATCTCCCTACACGATGCCCGACAGAAGATTGAAGCGTGGCGAATGGATGACAATGAACATCGGCCGCATGGGTCACTGGGGGGAATCTCACGCCCCAGGAGTTTGCCGAACATGCGGCTCAAATCGGGCTGCGGAAGGCATCTCCAGCATGGCACGGTCTAGTTTTCGTGGAGGTCTCAGGCCAACGTCAGCGCCAGTAAACGTTACCTATTAACTGTCCACTTGATGGGGAAGCTTAGCCGGAGCATGAGGATCAAGTCAGCACTGGACGTATGCAACACGAACACGTTTTCATTTTTGACGAATGGCCGTGGCAATGAGATTAAAAGTCGTTACGGTCGTGTTGATGGCCAATCTCGGCAAACAACATATAGGCGTACATCCGTGACACAACAACCCAGGCAAGTTTCCGTAGAATAACTGAACGTCCGGACCGACTAAACAGGGAACGCCAGATTACTTTTCTAATATGAGGCAAAAAGGGTCCGGCACTAAAATCTTGGTACTCGGAAACGAGAAAAAGCTGAGAAAGGCTGGATTCCGTATAGGCCGTTTCATGAGTAAAATCACCAAATAGTACCCGACCGACAAAAGGAGACGCACCATTGGGAACTTGGATCACCAACCTCCCTCCTGCCCTCAATGCTGTTCGGCATAATTTCAAGAGAGACAATACAACCTCTTTCTTGAAATATTCCACAACATCCCGTAAGAAAATAACATCAAAGCTCTCTAATCGCTCTGCCTTCCGCAATTTGTTCACTACTACCATCCACTCCATAGGCGTGAACATATCCCCGCTTATGGAGCCAATAGACTAAGCTTCCATTTCCACAACCCGCATCAATGATATCGGCATTGAAATCTTTTGGCAGAAATTGACCAAAATGCAGATCAAACCGATTCAGCCTTTTGTCAAGCTGCTTGATACTGATCGTCCTTTTCGAGGAAGGAAATGCGTTTGGTAATATTGGCGATGAAGCTCCTCCTTAAAATGCATGCCAGACTCCCGTGATTAGGTGGGTATTTCACAAATAGGCTTTCACTCTTAGGGATTTCAAAAAGGGAGATTCCAACTCTGAGAAACTTGAGGGAATTTCCCTTTTAAGAGCTAGATTGCCGACTGGGAGGAGCGGCCCCTAGTAGGCATAGCGCCTTGTTAGGGCACATTCATTACTGGCTGCTCAGCACTTTCTAACCATTTATATTGGATTATCGTAAACAATTCCTTTGCCATTAATCGATTACCTAAAGAAGACAGATGAGCATGGTCAGCATATAAGGCGAATCTTGAAAAGATCGACTTCTCTTCTTGCATAAAATTGCTCACACTTTCGGTCCAATCATGATATGCAAACCCAAATTCTTTAGTCATTTTCGGGAATACCTGACGTAAAGAATCGGTCTTGTGTATTTTCTGGTCACTCCAACCCTCACTTAGAAAAAAGTCTCGTAAATTGTATTCCATAAAAGTCTCTAAAACCACAATAACATTATTATCAAATCTGTTGGATATCGTATTGATTTTACGTAAGACATCATGAGCTTCTGCGGACCAATCCTCCACTTCCATAAAATCATTCTGACAGGCAATGTATATTAAACCAGCAAAATCATGTTCATTGCTTAATTTCTTTGCCATCAATAATGCCTGCTGTCCACTATAACCACCAACACCCGTATTAATGATTTCATATTGCTCACCAACCATTTTTTGTAAATGACTAGCAGCCGTATCTTCATCGTCAACCCCCACCCCAAAGGCAACACTGTCTCCTATAATAAGGATTTTCTTATCAGATTGAACATTCGGCACGGTCTTCCTAAATCCATGTCTATCAGTAGAGTATAAATATTCAATTCGAGATTGCTCTTTTAGATATATTTTCAAATCGGTTGAATACTCAAGATTGCGATCATCCTTAAGATAAAGGACTGGAGGGTCAATATTAATAGGCTTCGTAGACCGTAACATGTTAGCGGATATTCTCACATCTGATCTTAGAGCATAGCCCAACTCTGTATCAGGGCGTGAGAGGAAGGTATCATGAAATGACACATTGGTTGGATTTTTGGCGTTGTCTATTGGCGCTTTCAGTTGAATCAATTCTTCTAAAATGTTTGGTGGTAAAAAAAGCACCTTCTGGAAGGGTTCTGAAGTGAAAAAGTCATTCCGCAATTTAGTGAAAATTTTCGAAAACCCCATTTTATACCCCACAAACAATAACAATAGAAAAAAAATCGCCGTTGCGGTGAGTAGTCCGGTTAAATACGAAAACACATCACTCCTTTGACCCGGTTTTAAATTTGATAATTCCTTCCTTACCATTCGTTTCTCCTTAAATAGAAGGAATTGCCAAATCCCTTCCCTGCCCTTGGCTTATGCCGAGACAAGGTCAATCGTCGTTCTCTCGAGACTAGCAACAATGGGAATATCTTCGATCACACGTGCCAATTACCTACATTCCAGGAAACCTTGCCAACCCTTCCCAACACACTGGCTAAACTTGAGCATCCAATGCAACAGCTCGTCCACAGTTTGGCAATCCTTGGGCCACTCCATCTGATGCCAATTGGTGAAAATCTGGATCCAGTTATCCAGTTAGATTGATCGCCCCTAGACTCTGTCAATGTGCTTCTGGAAAGGCGTAGATCACTTGTCGCGGCGCCAACCCTCACAGTCCGCTCCCCAGACTTGTCTCACCCGCAATCAGGTCCTTGGTGAGAAAGCCCTTCCCTCTGGACCCACTAGCCCTTCCGGCACAGTAGCATCTCGCCAAGCGGGACGTTCCTTTAAATTCAGCCCCCCACTGGCACGACCGCTCACAGAACCTCTTTTCTTACGCAGGTAGGGCGGAAAAATCGATCACGAACAGGCCATGGCCTAGTGGCCTCCTTTGGCACTTGCCGCAACTTCGGGCACTCGCCCGCAGCAACTCTCCGTCAGTACATCTCTGGTTCCTCGATATTCCACTCTATTTTTGGTAATCTCCCTTATTCTGGTGTCCCTGTTTTGTGGTTGAAGATTGATACGTAGCAACAGCCATTTCAACCTGACACGCTGCTTTATTTCAACTCACCACGAACATGACTTTCGAACAGAGCTCGTTGCCAGACTGAGAGCCCGCATTCATTCCCGGAAAAACCGGTGGTATTCTGTGATCTGTGATAGATAAGATTGGTAAAAGACTCTCCCGTTTCGAAGTCCCGAGCAGTCTATTGGTTATCAAAGAACAAATTTAATAGCTAACTCAATGGGAACCCTTATTCTTTTACGCCACGGCGAAAGCCTATGGAACCATGAAAAACGGTTTACCGGGTGGACAGACATTCGTTTAAGTAAAAAAGGCATCATCGAAGCTCAGAGGGCGGCACAAATCCTTCAAGATAAAAGGATTATTTTTGACCTGTGTTTTACATCCGTTCTACGCCGAGCTCATGAAACCGCCGCAATTTTGCTTAAAACGATGAATTTAGGATCTGTTCCCCTGCGGACAAGTTGGAGGCTCAATGAACGTCATTACGGCGCTCTACAGGGAATGACCTGGTGGGAGGCCTCAAAACAATTTGGGGCAAAACAGGTACTTACCTGGCAACGACACTTTTCCGCAGTTCCGCCTTTGATCTCTCCTCAGGATCCTCGATTTCCAGGCTTAGATCCCTTATATTCTGATTTGGATCCCCAGGACCTGCCATTAGCGGAGAGCATCAAAGACACCCAACGCCGACTCATTCCTTGCTGGGAGGAAGAAATTGCTCCCGCACTACAAGAGGGAAAACGGATCCTGCTGGTTGCACACAACAATAGTATTCGAAGTTTGCTACAATTTCTTCTTCATCTCGATGATGCCGGTATCAAAAAAGTCACGATTAGAACCGGGGAACCCTTGGTTTGTAAATTTGATGCAGAGGGAAATCTTGTCAGTTACTCCTATATGTGGTGGAAGCCTAAATTGAAGGATTGTACCCAAAAATTATTGAATTACTGCCTTCCATAATGACTTTATTTATCATTTGTTGCTATGACATATCTAAATTTCTCCGCACTAGAAAGCATTTCACAGCAATCTTTTCAGGAAATGAAACCCTACCCATGGATGAATCCATCCGGTCTTCTAACAGATTGGGGATATCAACAACTGGTTGAGACCCTTCCCGATGTATCAATGTTTGAAAAACGTTTTGGAGTCAAACGGGCTCATGGGCAACAAAGTCACGACCGTTATACCCTAGAGTATCGTCAAGGCTTACCTTTCTCTCCCTACTGGGAACAATTTCTGTCCGAGCTTCAGGGAGATGCCTACTCCAATTTTTTAAAACGATTATTTGGGGTAAAGTCTTTGGAATTGAAATTCCATTGGCATTATACCCCCAATGGATGCTCTGTTTCTCCACATTGTGATGCCAAGCATAAACTCGGATCTCATATTTTCTACTTCAACACGAAAGAGGATTGGGATCCCGCCTGGGGTGGGGAGACTGTCATTCTAGATGATCACGGACGCTTTAATCGAAAAAGTGCTCCACGCTTTGAAGACTTCCCACAGTCGTTGGCTTCAACAGCAATTGGAAATTTCAGCCTGTTATTTCAACGATTGGATAAATCCTGGCATGGGGTCCGCCCCGTTCAATGCCCGGAAGGGCACATGCGAAAGGTGTTCATTGTCGTCATCAATCGGCATTCATTACTGGATCGAATCCAGGGGATTTTCGGAAAAAGCTCTAAGGGATATTAATTTTCAATACGCCACAACACCAATTTCCTTATACTGGCTAAAGTCTTCGGTATTCGTCAAAATAGCCAGGCTTTATCGCTTTCCAATCTCTTTCAAAAAATGCCCGTTTCATCCACTGGGCGAGAAAACACAACTCAATAAATCCATAATAGGATTGAACATCAGGGACACCTTTCGTGGCCAGTAATCCCAGAAATTCCTGCTTGAAGGGATTTAACCACCGCACCAAAGCTTTGGCAGCCCCCATGCCGATAAGATGTTCATTAACGAGACCTTCCACATCGACGGCACAAAGCAACTGCGTCTTGGAATTGAAAAGAAAGTTTTTCTTCACGGGGTCGGTATAATCAAATCCGATCCAACAATGTTTGGGTTGCAGGGCATCCACCGATTTCCTGATTTCCCCCACTAATCCATCCGAAAGGATTCCAACCTGATTCAGAAAGGTCAGATCCCGATCCAGGCGATGGGGGAAAATCGTCTTATTCGTTTCCACCAAACGCGGAGATTCAGAGTACAACCGACTATAAAAATTGGCCATTTGTTCAACTAATGGTTCATCAATCCCTCTAATAAGCTGCCCTTCAACAAACTCCACCCAGATTTCCCGCTCATAACGAATAACGATATTGGGGAAAATCCCGGCGCTTCGAAAGCACTCGAGATTCCGTTCAATTTCAACAGCCAGGTAAGAGTCACAAAAAACTAATCGCTTAAATTGGTGACCATTGATAGTCACAAAACGAAGGCTTTTGTCCTTTTGCAGTCTTGTTCCACCCAACCGAGACATCCAATAGCCCAGGCGTTTCAAAGAAAATGGAGAACGCTGTTTGGCGGAAAACCGAAACGGGTTGATCATGGCCATGCCTTTACTGCGAGGGATATACTGTACTTCAAGGACCTGCGGTCTCTGGGTTGAATACTCATCCTTTTTTCTGTTTCTCCAGCTACAAAACATCCAAAATGAACCTAAGGATTGCCTGACAATCTTCCCTTCGCAATGAGATCCATGGCAGAGGAGGATATATCAAGACACCGAGAGAAGTTGAAACTCTTTTGTGGGGATTCATAGGCCGTGTTCGGTCACCCCCGTCCGAACAGAATCCGACTACTTTGGTACTCTCCCCTGATCTGGTGAGAAAATTCCATTCACAGCGGTTAATTGGGGAGATTGTTATCCAAAATCCATCGCTGGGATCTCTCAAGGCAAGTGGCCGACCTAAAAGATAAAGAATCTGGAATGACAGGCAAAGTAATCAATGCCCGCCCGAGACCGTTGAACTTCCGGATCATTTCCATTTTCATGGCTTTGGTATTATAATGAACGGGCTCAGAAGAAGAAAATTATGTTTTTGAATGCCCTCGGATCAAAAATCTGGTAAGGGACATTTTTCATCATGTTCCTGAATAAGGCCAAATAAAGTACATCTGACCTCTACTGCCCGTTTCTTATCACCTGGAAGGAAAGGGGAACACTCGGTATAAGTGTCCCAGGTTCTTTCAATTGGTCTCCACTCCTGCCAATTATGTCATCTCCTCTCCATCCCAAAGTCACTGTCTTCATTCCCGTTCACAACCGCGAACACTATATTGGAGATGCCATACAAAGCATTTTAACTCAACACTTTCAGGATTTTGAAATTTTGCTCATTGATGACGGGTCGACCGATAACAGTATAGAGGTGATGCGATCCTTTCATGATCCCCGCATCACCATTGCCTACAATGAAACAAACTTAGGGATACCTCGAACCCGGAACCGAGGGCTCGAACTGGCCAAAGGAAAATACATTGCTCTGCTCGACAGTGATGATCGGGCCAGTCCTGATAGACTCCAAAAACAGGTCGCATATTTGGACGCTCATCTCGATTATGCCCAGATAGGCAGTTGGTGCCGAATGATGAATGAACAGGGTCATCCGCTTAAAAAAATCAAACGTCAGCCCGCTCATCCGGATGAAATAAAAGCGGAACTGTTGTTTCGCTGCTGCATGAGCAATCGGACCATCATGGGAAGAACTGAAACACTACGTACGTTCGGCTATCGAAATGACTTTCCACGTTGTCAGGATTATGATCTACATGTGCGCCTCTCTTCTCAATTTAATATGGCAAATATCCCGGAATGCCTTGTTCTGGGAAGAATCCATCCACAACAGATCACAGTACTCACTCCAGATTTAGGTGATGCCAAAAAACAAGAGATTGTCGGCAATCAACTCCACAATTTGGGAGTATCTTTTTCTCAAGAAGATCTTGCCCCGCATTTAATGCTCTCCCGAATGCGAAAAATGCAATTCACGCCGGATGTCTCATATGTCCAATGGGCAGAAAAATGGCTAATTCGATTATTACAAGCTAATCAATCAACCAGGTATTATGAACCTCACGTCTTTTCCAAAATTCTATTGTATAAATGGGCCCATACTTGCTGGAGAGCAAGAAAACGATTAAGAATAGGCTGGATAAGATCCTTGTTTCTCTCTCCCTTGACCAGAAAATTGCTTGCAAAAAATTATTAAGTATCAAACAACGGTCATTAAAGGGTACACATGATTCTTTGCAGATTTCCCTCCGTCGCAATGGATGACCATGCCGCCTGATTCCCTTTCTGCACTCACTCCACGGAAAAAGATCGCTATATTTCTTCCCTCTCTGACCGCAGGAGGAGTGGCACGTGTCATGTTACAGCTTGCCGAAGCATTTGTTGATAGCGGACATACCGTCGATCTGGTCCTTTGCCGAAGTCATGGGGCATTTATGGACCACCTCCCACCCCAAATACGGGTTCTAGAACTCAAAGCTCGTCCGGTTTGGATGGCACGACTGTTGTTAATGGTAAAAAATTTCAGGGCAATTCCGGTCCTATCGTTACCCATTCTTTTTTCGCTTAAATCGCCAAAATCCTTGCCCTTTCTTCCTGCCTTGATTCAATATCTGAGGCAAGACAGACCCCACGTCCTGCTTTCCGCAAAGACCCATACCAATTTAGTAGCACTTTGGGCTACCAAATTGGCGAAAACGTCCAATCGAGTCGTAATTAGTGAACACACGACCTTAAGCGCTATTACCAAAACCTCCAACAAGTGGCGCTGGCGTTTCATCCTACCCGTCCTGGCTCATGAATTTCCTATGGCAGAAAAAATCATTACAGTATCTAATGGGGTTAAAGATGAACTTGCCCTTCAGACCGGGACCCCTCTTCAAAAGATGACCACCATCTATAACCCTATCTTGACTCAAACAATCAGGGAGAAAAGCTTAGATTCCATCAACCACTCCTGGTTCCAAAAGGAGGAATCTACTCCCATTATCTTAGGAGTAGGTCGTCTGGTGCCGCAAAAGGATTTTCCAACACTAATGAAAGCATTTTCTCGGGTTCGACAGATCCGACCGGCTCACCTGGTGATTATCGGTGAAGGGAGGCAAAGGTCAGAGCTCAGGACGTTGGCTCAAAGCTTAGGTATCGAAAAGGATGTATGGATGCCTGGATTTTCCAATAATCCCTATGCATTCATGAACCAGGCCTCAATGGTCGTGCTTTCGTCAATCTACGAAGGGCTGTCAAATGTCCTGATTGAAGCCCTTGCCTGTGGTTGCCCTGTCGTGAGCACCGACTGTCCTAGTGGACCAGCAGAAATTTTACAAAATGGGCAATATGGCACTCTGGTTCCAATCGGGGATAGCCAAGCTTTAGCTCAAGCTATTCAGGATACTTTGGATAATCCACCGAATCGAAATGACTTACTTTTACGAGCAGCAGACTTCGATATCGATAAAATTTCCAAACAATACTTAGCTGTACTTTTTGGATAAATCCGGAAAGAATTTTCAACCTAGTCTTTTTTCAAAAAAAATGAGGACTCATTCTTCAACAAAGGACAACGGATCCTCAAAGATTGGTGTTTATTTTCAAAAGCTGATTAAAATATATACAAACGAAACCCAGAGAACACATCATTTTCCTGGGGAGGGTAAAAAGCAGGGACTATGCTCCAGGAATGTTCATACTTGTTAGCCCAGAGGGAAAAGGGGTTATGACGGGGATAGGGGCAACCCAAGCACTTGCTAGTGGATTGTAACGAACAAATTAGTCGTGGTCGGTACTGATATACATTGAGTTTGGGTTATATACATTTAACCTCTATTCAATTCGTGATTCACTTTCATGCGACCAATATGGCTATGACAGGCCACTAGTAAAAACCACCCGAAAAGAAAGGGAGATTCCTGCTGAATAATGGGACCACTTTAAGAAGAACTTCTCTAATTGCAAGACTGACCGTGCCCCCAGCAATTGAAGCAGACCCTAGGAAATTCACTTACGCAGTATCACGAAAACATTCCTTATTCATCCGTAGGCTATAAAACCCAAGGGCAGTCTCAAGAAAATCATCCACATTATCCGCAGTCTAGGGTCAAAATCGCTTGACAATTTGGGAGTACTATTATGAGAAAAACCATTTCAATCTGATGTACCGCCTTGCTGGATCTCAGCCCTATACCACCTTCAACGATCACCTTTGGAACCCATCCCATGGATAAAGTCCCCGTTCAATGACTTCACCTTCTAAAAAGCTCTTCTATGAAGATCGCCCCCTTCGGGTTCTTTTCATTGTCGATTCGATGTATTGGGTCGTCAGCAATCTTTTCCACCAAATTAACAAAGATAATCCTATGGTAGATGCCCAGCTCTGCTCCCAATTTGCAATACGAAAAACTATTAAACGTTTTGGTAGCTTTTCCCCGACACTTGATGTAGTCCATTTTCTCCGAAAAAAACCCATAAAAATCTTCAAAGGGAAACATCCAATTGTCTCCACTCTGCATCATGTAGATTCCGGGACTGAGCTTGCGCATCTCTATGAAAGCGACGCCGTCATGACGATGTCGACCCAATGGAACAACTATCTCATTGACAAGGGAATCTCTTCGCACAAATTAGGCATAGTACCTTTTGGAGTGGACGCCAAAATTTTTCACCCTCCGAATGCAGAGGAACGCCTTTTAACCCGTCGTTCACTCAATTTACCGAATGAAGCCTTTGTTATCGGCTTTTCAGGCAGACGAACCAGTGACACCGATGGCAGGAAAGGAATTCGCTGTTTCGTTGAAGCTCTAAGATCTGCCAATCAACAGCTCCGTAGCGTAGCCACGGTTATTATTGGTCCAGGCTGGCAAGATCTTGCACATGAATTACAGATGGAAGGCATTACGTGTTCTCTCATCCCCTATCACATCGATCACGAAAAAATAGCCAATTTTTATCACGCCATGGACGTTTTTTGGGTTACCGCAAAAATTGAAGGAGGTCCCGTCCCCTTGCTAGAAGACATGGCAAGTGGCATTCCATGTATCTCTACACCAGTAGGCGCAGCTCTGGATTTGATTAACGATCACAAAAATGGCTTCATAGTTCCATTCGATAGTCCCAATCAATTGGCCGACCTCTCCAACTACCTTGCCAAGAATAACGACCTTAGAAAACAAATTGGAATGGAAGCCAGAAATACCATTTTGCAAGAAAGATCATGGAGCCAATCTCAGCAAAAAATGCAGGATTTATATGAACGCGCTACTAAGAATTTTGAACAGGAATCCACACAAAGGAGACAAAGCGAGAAGACAAATTCAGACAGCACGGTTTCTTCTAAAATGCGGGTAGGAGAGTTGGATTTTTTTTCGCCGACACTTCAAAAATGGATAGCAGCCTGCGAACATCTCAATGGCCTGAGAATGGTTTTGGAGATGGGCGAATGGAAAGCGGCAACTCGGATTGGTGTCCGTGCGCTTAAGACCGCTACCTTTGATTTTTATGTCTGGCTGGAATTCTTTAAAATTCTCATAAAACAGACAAAAAAATATTCCCTTACACATGATATGGAGGGCGCCAACAACACAAAAGATCTACGAATAGGGGTGCCGGGTTTGCACCAAGGCCGTCATCTGATAGTGATTGGATTGATTCAGGGTAAATTGCGTGTGATCTGGGATGAGTGCTCCTTTTGCTCACAGGGAAAAGAACCCACGAAGCTACCAGACCTGGCCCTTTCAACCATACCATTCGGTTGGACTGCCAATTTGAATTAACCGCACGAATAATGGTAAGGAAGGGAGCCTTTCCTGCTCTTCATTGCTGTTTTTGGGGGTAGGGCCCTCCTCCTTCACATTATCCAAATTGCATCATGGAGAAAAAGAGTATGATAGAGCTTTAAATTCCCTGGAATCCACAATGTGGATGTCTCCTTGGATTCTCAGAATATCTGAATTTTCCGAGTGAATGAATTTGCGGACCGTCCACGACAGATTGTTAAATTTGGATAAATGTTGCGCCACATACATTCCTTTGCACCAAGAAATTTCTGTACTCCATGCATAGTCCTGTGGACGACTAAATAAATGATCTTGCAGATATCGTGACCACCCCACCCTCTTCAACCAGCACCACTCTCTTCGACGCCCACGAAAAGCAGCGACTAATTGTCATCGCTGCATTTGGACTGAGCGTGCTGATCTCCTTTACCGGAATTTTCAATCATGAGCTGATTGCTTCTGACGAAATTCGAGTGGCCGAGATTGGGCGGGAAATGCTCATCAATGGCAATTTACTTGTACTTACGCTTGGGGGGGAACCCTTTATGGAGCACCCGCCACTATATTACTGGTTGATTTCCGTGGCGTTCGGTGCTTTTGGTGTTTCCGACGGTGTCGCACGGTTGCCCAGCGCCATTGCCGGATGTTTAACCCTACTACTGACTTTCGACCTCACAAGACGACTGGCCAGCTCGGGTAGCGGTCTGTTGACCGTAGTGGTTTTGACCACCATGTGGGGATTCTTTCGCCACGCTCATCGATGCATGGTGGACCCCTTGCTCTCTTTGTTCGTGATGTTGGGATATTGGGCCTTTGCGCTCGCCATGTTCGGAGAAAAATCTCGGAATAGTCCCCATTGGCATTTACCTGACTGGGCACTGATCTTCATAATCTATCTCGCAGGGGCGCTGGCATTCCTGACTAAGGGACCGGTGGGAGTTATCCTGCTCGGAAGCCCCTTGGGCTTGGCAATCATCTTGTGGGGACGCTGGGACTTTTTGCGGTCCTGGGTTCATCTTCCCGGCCTTCTCATTCTTACTACCGGATGCCTCATTTGGCCCCTTCTGCTCTACCTCTACGAAGGGGAAGCCCCGTTTAAAGAATTTGTCGTCCACAACATTCTGTATCGGATTGCTCCAGATCCTGAGCAGTATACGGGCGGCCATGAGAAACCATTTTGGTACTACATTCCCAAACTGTTCAACCAAGTTGGACCCTGGCTCCTTACCCTTCCTGCAGCCTATCTTTGGGTATTTCGCGATAAGATGCCAGAAAATTGGAAGGGTTCAGGGCTGCGTTTCATTTCCATAATTTTCCCACTTGGGCTTTTGCTGCTAAGCCTTCCTGGCACCAAACGGGAGGTATACCTGATGCCACTCCTGGCGCCTCTTGCCGTGGTGATTGCAACCTGGGCTTCTGCGATGGCCATACACGAGACACCCGCGCGTATCTCACGGGTGACGTCCAACCTCTTCGGGACAGTGTCAGCCATCCTTCCTGCTCTGATAGCACTCATCATTCGCGTGTTTGCTCTTCTCTTGGCCCCTCTTGGCTTCCTTAGTCCCCGTTCTGACCGCAAGTTTGCCTTGGCCAGTTTCCCTGGAACTTTGCAACACTGGTCGGCTGTCGTATTCTCTTTCGCCAATTCCTGGCGCGCAAAGGCGCGGGCCATCCACGTCTTTGCCGGATTAATGTTCATGATCATGCTGATGATCAATCTGTTCGCTTGGCCGGTTATGGGAAGTGGCCGGTTCCTGCGTCCGATCACTGTCGATCTTGCAGCCCTGAAAAGTCTCCCCCCACGATTGGTTGGCTATAAGCTCCATGAAGAGATGCGGGGAGCTTTGCCATTTTACACAGGTTTTATTGCGCAAAATCTCCAATCACCGGAAGAAGTGAGTCGTTATGTGCAGGAGAATCCAATGGGACTCTTACTACTCGGCAAGTACCCCCCCTCGCCCCTTTCCGATGATCTTGCTGACATGCTTAGAGAGATCAAGGTTTGGGAAATGGCAGAAGGGCGCTACGTGCTCTATGATTTTTTGCCGGAACCGCAAGGCTCTGGAGCCTTGCCCAGACCAAAGTAATCCACCTGATGAATATGCAAGATAAAAGACTGTATAAAGAGGAATGGAGCAAGAAAGTTTTAATATATCATTTGCTCTCCCAACTGCTTGTTTTCGCTTAACGTCTCGCTCTCACTATCCGCTATTTGGAAGGGAAATGAAGCGTCACAATGGTGCTTTTGCCGGAGGCACTATGAATGACCACTGACCCGCCATGTAGGTCCATAATAGATTTGACAATGGCGAGCCCCAATCCCGTTCCTTCCTCGGAGCGTGCGGTGTCTACACGATAAAACCGGTCAAACAGCTTGGGAAGATGTTCCGCCGCAATGCCGCACCCTGTATCTTGCACACTGACTTCTGCCGATTCGTCTTCAGCCGGTCTCAGGGATAAGCAGATTTGTCCCCCGTTCGGTGTATGCTGAATGGCATTGAGTAACAGATTGCTGAGGACACGCTTGAACTGCTGCCCATCGGCATACAAGAATCCCTGGCCTTGGCACGTGAGCCGAATGTCTTTTCCTTGAGCCATTGCTTCATGGTAACTGCAGACCGCTTCCAATTCCGCTTTACCGTCCAGCCGAGTCTTGCGTAACGGAATCTCGGTATTCTCGGCTCTGGCTAAAAACAGCAGGGTTTCCACCGTTCGTGACAGTCGTCCGTATTCTTCAAGATTGGATTCCAGAATCTCACGGTACTCGTCGGCATTCCGTGATTTGGCCAGGCCGACCTCAGTGGCTCCCATGAGGTTATTAATCGGGGTACGCAGTTCGTGAGCCAGATCAGCCGAAAACTGGGTGAGCTGCGCAAAAGATTTGGCCAAGCGCCGCAGCATGGCATTAAACGCAGAGGCCAAGGCACACAATTCCTTGGGCCAGGAAGCCGGGTCAAGTTGCTCATGAAGTTCTGTCGCGGTGATACCTTCTACGTGTTGTGCCATTTCAGCAAGAGGACTCAAGCCGCGTCGAGCAATGAATATGGCTGCCACGGTTGAGAACAGAAGACCCAAGACTAACGCTCCAATAAGGTTGCCTTGGTATTGAGCAAGGAGTGTCGCTTCATGGCTAATATCGAGAGCGATGTGAATGGTTTGCTTCGGGGTCGCTCCACTCCACGCGGTCATCAGCATAAAAGTTCGTCCATCAGGAATGGTCTGGACCACACCATTCATTTCGGGCGGTTCAGAAGGATCCGGAAACTGCCTTGCCGTCGGTAAGGATTCCATCCCCGGCGTTTCAATCAGGCTGTGTCCGGTTTCATCCAGTATTCTCGAATAATAACGACCCGAGGGCAGGCCGATACCTTCGGATTGTTCATCCGCCAATCTTCCAAGATTTGGCGGCTGCTCCTCCAGAACCATGCGCAGTAATTGAATCTCTTGCAAGAGAAACTGCCTATTATCCTGCTCCAAGGTCATGGCCAGGGACTGATGCAAATACCAGCCTATTGAAAATAAAATGACGGACGCGGAGAGGATATAGAGAAAAGTGAGGCGGAAAGTGATAGACCAGGGTTTACCGTTCTTCAAGGACATAGCCGACTCCCCGAACCGTGTGCAACAGTTTTTTTGGAAACGGATCATCGATCTTCTGTCGCAAACGGCGCACCGCCACATCCACAATATTCGTATCGCTGTCAAAATGGATATCCCAAACTTGCTCGGCGATGAGCGTTCGCGTCAGCACCTCCGTGGGCCGTTGAAGAAATAGCGACAGAAGGGCAAACTCCTTGGGGGACAGATCCAGCCGCTGGCCGTTACGGAAAGCTTTGTGGCGAACGGGATCAAGTGTGAGATCGGCCAATCCGAACTGTTCTGGTTGTCGTGCGGGGCCACGCCGGAGAATCGAACGAATGCGCGCCAGCAGTTCGACAAAGGCAAAAGGTTTGACTAAATAGTCGTCGGCACCCAGCTCTAAACCTTTCACCCGATCATCGACAGAATCTCGCGCCGTGAGAAACAGGACGGGAGTCGGTTTGCCGCTCCTCCGCAACTCTTGGAGAACCGCCCAGCCATCTCGCAACGGCATCATGACGTCGAGAATGATGAGGTCGTACTCGACCATGCGAGCCAGTTGCAACCCTTCTTCGCCGTCGACGCCGACATCGACCACAAACCCTTGCTCGGTCAGCCCTTTTTGCAAATAGGCCGCGGCTTTCCTTTCGTCTTCGACAATCAGGATACGCATGTCATGATTCCCTTACGACGGACCAGCGTTCGCATGAAAAAATACAAGGTCGGTATCGCCACCAGTGAGAACAACACGGAAAAGGTCAGCGCTCCAAATACGCCAATAGCTAAGGGGTTCAACATATCCGAACCGGCACGGATTCCATAAACAATGGGTAAAAGGCCCAACGCCGCCGCCCGCATTGCGCCAGTGCATCGTCTAAACTTTCCCATTACGACTCGAATCGGTATACCAAGTCCAGCATGAGAATACCATTTTTTGCCACCACGCCAATGCCAATGATCGCGCCAATAATGAAACAATATTGATCGACGTGCCGGTCACATACCAAGCCATGGCAGCACCGCATAACGCAAGCCCGGAACCGAACAAATGGCAACGGGTTCATAAACCGTGCGGAATTCAATCTAACAACACCGTGAAAACCAGGAAAATCGGGGCCGCCGAGACCACGAACAGATTCTGAAACGATTCCTGCTGTTGCTGAAAGAGTCCGCCGAAATCCAATACCCCGACCGCAGCGTTTCATCCTGACTGAGTTTAGTGGGGATTTCGGCCATGGCGCTGCCCAGGTCACGGTGGTCAAGTCGTGCGAAAATCGCCACCAGTTGCCGCAAATCTTCGCGGTGCAATTCTAACTATCCGGGTTCGGTCACGAGGTCCGTCCCCTGGGGAAAGCTTCATGTTTCTCCCACCGAGAGAGCGCAACCGTAATTCGCACAGGTCTGTCATCTGGCCGGTCGTGTCGATGTTTATTCCGACCCAAATATGAACGAGTCGGTCGCCCTCCAGAAGATACGAAGCTTTTTGCCCCGGCATGGCGGTACCGACTGCAAGGGCGACATCATTCACGTTCTGACCGAAATACTGCGCATCACGGTCACGCACGTACACACAACGTAGGGCTGACGGCTTCCGATCCGTCGAAAGTATCAACCACACCCTGGATTTTTGGGAACTGGATTTCGATTTGTGGAACTTTTTGTTTGAGCCACTCAAAATCAGTGGAGAAAAGCTTGATCTCAATAGGTCGGGGCGACCAGGTCAAATCGCCGATAAGATCCACGAGAATACCCCGAAATTCCGACTCAAGTCCAACTATGGCGACATTCAGATGCTAACGCAGTTCGGCAATGACCTCGTCAGTTTATCTGTTGCGCTTCGACTGCAATTTAACCAAAAAATCGCCCATATGCGCTTGTGAAAGACCCAAAACCAGACTTGCACCCGTGGGCCGCGAATAACGTTCCAACTCCGTGACAGCACACAAAATGGTTTCGGTTTGCCCCGGTGACCGACCGGGTTAGCGATACCATAACCCGACATTTCAATGACTCCAAGCCTCCTAGATTGCTACGAGGTGACCTTATGAAAGCTGTAAGCAATTGATCTGTTGAATACCCCGTCCGCTTGCGGGGGGATCATTTATTCACTTTGCGATGTCCTGTGCATTGCAGAATTTTAGTTCGAAAAATTCACCATCGTTTACACCAGATCGTCCGGGGTGGATATGGAAGAAATCTGCTGGACCGGCGGTAGCTCAACATTTCATTGATCCACGATTGAATTTCGGTGATTTACGGTCGACTGATTGCCCTTATCTCTATCCCAAGTATGGAAGTTCTGTTCAAACAAGCAACTAATGAAGAGATGTCCCTTTTTACGGGCATTTATTTTTCGGGGTTTCCTTGTCCAAATGCCTTGTACAGGGATGGCAACAGAAAGAGATTCAGAACAGTCGAGGTTATTAAACCACCAAGAATCACGATGGCCATGGGATATTCGATTTCATGCCCCGGTTTGTTTCCTCCAATGACAAGGGGGAGGAGAGCTAATCCAGCCGTACAGGCTGTCATAAGAATGGGAACCAACCGTTCTTCAGATCCCCGCATTACCAAATTGGATCCGAATCGCTCTCCTTCCCGGGTTTCAAGGTGCCGATAGTGGCTGATCAGCATGATGCCGTTCCGGGCCGCAATACCTAAGACGGTCACAAAGCCGACAAGCGACCCGAGTGATAGGACGCCACCGCTCACAAAGACCGCCACCACGCCACCGATTAAGGCGAAAGGCAGGGTTAAGGCCACCATGCTCACAAGTCTCATGCTTCCAAAGTCCACATGCAGTAAGACAAGAATGCCGATGAAAGAGAGAGCGGCCAGGGCGTACAACCGGTTCTGTGATTCCTGCCGCGCCGCGTATTCTCCTAGAATTTCCGGATGGTATCCCCGATCAAACGGGATGTGAGTGACCCGCGATTCAATGTCACGGGCGACGCTGCCAAGGTCCCGTCCGGCGACGTTGCCGGTCACATCAATCCGGCGCGAAGCCGCTTCGCGCTTGATTTCATTAGGAGTCGGTACGATGGTAATCTCCGCAATATCGCCCAATGGAACGAGGGTCCCTCCAGGAGTTTCAAGTGGGAGATGCCTCAATGCCTGCAAATCCGTTCGGAGATACTCTTCACCCCAAACCGCCACGGTAAAAATCTCTTGATCCTGATAGACTTCTCCTGCTTTGAAACCCTGAAGAAGGGTGGACACCGCTGATCGGATCTGGCCTGGCGCCAATCCCAAATTACCCGCTACGTCAGTTCGTAGACGAATTTGAACATGAGGCACCAAAACCTGAGATTCCACTTTTAGGTCAATAAGGCCCCTGGTGTCACTAAGCGATGCGTAGACCTCTTGAGCCTTTTCACGCAAAATGTCCAAATCCGGTCCATAAATTCTCACGACGATTGCCGCGCTGGTGCCCGTCAGCACTTCTTTAATCCGTTCCCGCAAATAGGTCAGGACATCGCGATAGAGCCCCGGATAGCCGTCTACCACTTCCTGGATTTTTCGCACCGTGGGTGCATAATCGATGTGTGGATCGAGACTAATCCACAGTTCGGCAAAGTTGGGGCCGACAACCTCATCCGCAACCTCGGCACGGCCAATGTGGGAACCAAAATTCCGAACTCCCGGGATCGTGCGCAATTCCTGGCTGACTCGAAGCGTGCTGCGTTGCATCGCTTCGAGAGAGGTGCCGGGTTTCCCGACCCAGTGCATGAGAAAGTCGCGTTCCATAAAGTTCGGTAAAAATTCTTCTCCAAGAAGAGGTAACGTCAGGAGGGTCGTGGACAGGGTGGCAATGAGAATCGCGACGGACCAACGAGGCCGGTTGACGAGATGAGGCAGGAGAGAACGGTATCCTGTTTTCAAAATCCTGGCCAATGGTGCTTCCTGACGCCTCATCGGCGCTTGGGGCAATAGCGTGAGGCTGAGTGCCGGAGTGACGGTGAGCGCGACCAATAAGGAAGCCATGATGGCGAGGACGTAGGACAACGCGAGGGGACCAAAAAACGCCCCTGACAATCCCGGCAAAAAGAATACCGGCAAAAAGACAAGACACACAATTAAACTGGCAAAGACCACCGCGCTCCGTACTTCAAGAGATGCCAGGAGTACGATTTGGAAGGCCGAGGAAGGATTGGGTGATTTCTGATTGAGCCGGAGCCGGCGCATGATGTTTTCAACATCAATAATGGCATCATCGACAATCTCTCCCAGCGCAATGACCAACCCGGCCAGCACCATGGTATTGATGGTTCCTCCTCGAAAATGCAGGACCAGCGCCGCAGCGATAAGTGAGAGGGGAATGGTCACCAGGCTGATAACTGCCGTTCGCCATTCAAATAAAAACGCCACCAGGACCATGATGACCAGCACACTGCCAAGCACCATTGCCTGTTGAAGATTTTTCAGTGACATTTCGATAAAGGTGGCGGGGCGAAAAATGGTCGAATCAATTTCCACCCCTCTCAGCCCTGGGCGCATGGAGTCAAGGACCGCTTCGACTTGACGGGTCACCTCCAAGGTATTGCCCCACGGCTGTTTTTCCACAATCAGGAGCAGCCCTGGAGCGTCATTGATAATGGCATCACCGATTGGGGGTGGATAGCTCTCCACCACACGAGTAACATCCCCTAACCGAATAGGAACATTGTTCTTGAAACTCACGACCGTATTCCCCAAGTCCTCCGGAGTGGTGACGGGAGAAAGCTGGCGAATCGGCAACTGCTGATTCGGCGTCTCAATAAACCCTCCGCCTGTCACGAGCGAAGCGTCCCGTGTGGCTTGAATCACCGCATTCAGGCTGATTCCATTGGCCTGTAAGCGGCGTGGATCGACAACCACTTGATACTGACGATCCCGCTGTCCCCAGATGGCCACATTGGCCACTCCCGGTATGGCCCTGAGACGAGGACGAATTTTCCAAAGAGCCAAATCGGTGAGTTCCATGCGAGACAGGGTTTGTGATGAGATGCCAATTTTGAGCGCACGACTGGTGGAGGAAAGGGGTGACAGGATGACCGGGGGTCGCACTACGGCTGGAAGCGTGGGAGACACCAGGGCCAACCGCTCTTGAACCAGAGAGCGAACCCGCATGAGATCCGTGCTTTCCTGAAATATGAGCACGACCGAAGAAAGTCCCAGAACGGTTTTCGAACGAATCGTCTCCAGCCATGGTAATCCATTGAGAGCCTGTTCAATAGGAAGGGTAATCAGGTTTTCCACTTCCTCCGTGGAAAGGCCAGGGGCCTCAACCTGTACCTCCACGCGTGGAGATGCGAATTCGGGGAACACATCCAGTGGGGTGGAGGGCAAGGTCCAGAACCCGTACACAAGGAGAAATCCGGCCAACGCCATAATCAGCACACGAAATCGCAATGATGTGGTGATAAGCCAAGCCATGGTGAAGCGCGTTATTGACCGAATCCGACTTCTGTCCCAAAAAGCTCGGCCGCACCCTGGACGACGATTTCCGAACCAGGAGTCGGTCCGGAAGCTAACACGGCTTCTGCCCCGTGAATAAAACTGACCTGCACACGCTCACGAACGAACCTGTGTGGAGCATGCTTGTTGTATACCCAGGTCCCGCCATAAATATCCACTATGACGGCTGACCATGGCACGATCAGGCTGTCTCCGGTTTGCATGAATGGTAGAAATACCTGAACCTTTTGACCAAGTTGCCACTCCTTATTTGAATTGGCGACTTCGTAGAAGAGATCAACTGTCGCCGCGATCGGATTGGAAGAGGGAGGGGCAGAGACAGGGTTGGCCTCAACCCCCGACTGTCCGTTGAAATTGCCAAGAGGTTCCATTCGAGCAGATTCCCGGCGGTTGATGTCGTTGAGAACACCCACATACACCGGGACACGTATCCAGAATCGATCCGGAATCGCCATCGCGAGAAGTGGAGGTCCTAGCAACTGACGTCTGGCATGCGCTTCTGCCAGGGCCGCCTGCGCCAATCGAAATTGGACCTTGGCCTCATCGACAGCACGTTGGCTTCCTGCATGGTCACGAAGGAGACGTTGCGCACGCGCCAAGAGTACCTGAGCGGCATGAACCTGGACATTGGCCGCTTGGACCTGCCCGTCGGCATTCACTTGGGCCTCCGCCACTCGAATTTGATCCGCAGGCGTCATCAACGGCAGGATTGTGAAGACCGATTGTGTGTCTTTGGTTGAAAACTGTTCCGCGCCGGCACCCAACTGATTCAGCGGTAAAATGAGTTCACCGCCATACAGGCGGGTTTGGTTGACTGCTCGACGTTCAATGGCCACGGTCTTAATCCCCAGTCGCTGTTCCGCCTTCGGAGTCAAATGAATGGTATTGAAGGCCGTTTCCTGGGCGATGTGCTCCACTTGTGCCGGGCTGGATTGTTCACCGGACTCCACGACCTTCGGAATTGTCATACCGATCAGCAGGCTTATGAATATAATGCAGGCAAACTTGGACCGGTACGATCGATGGCTTTTGAATATTTCGAACGATTTGATCGATTGCACTGGGGCCATGATCGCTGTCGAGGTAGCAGAGTTCATGATGGCGCCAGCCGAGGTTCTGGAGAATGATGAGGTTTGGAAGGAAGCGAATGGCCAATGGCACGCTCAAGCTCGGCAAGGGCCTGGCGTTGGCCGGCGATCAGTTCGATTTCACGGATCTGCGCTTGAATCCAGGTCCGTTGAGCGGTCAATGGTAACAAGGGGGTGACATCCCCTCCCTCCAGGGCCTTTTGGGCTTGAAGGGTCGCCGTACGATGTGCCGGCAGAATGCGTTGTCGCCAGTTATGTAAGATCGCCATGTTTTGGAGCCAGCGCGTGCGAGCCTGGCTGACCTCCAGGGCAATCTGATCCCGTACAGTGACATAACGGCGAGCAGCCATATCAAACCGGGCTTCCGCCTGGGCAATTCCGCCCTGGTTTTGGTCAAAAATCGGGATGTTGAATCGAAGTCCGGGACGGCTGCCATAAGGCGTGGTGGAATTTTGGTCTGCCCGATAAATTCCCACCAGGTAAAAAATTTCCTTGTGTGCCAATCCTGCACGGATACCAGCCGCTTCGACCTCCAATTTCGCTGCCCGCAGATCGGGACGGGAGGCGAGGGCATCGGCCAAGAATTCTTCGGCACTCCGTGGCGTTGTTGGTAAGGGTGATGGGCTTTGCAAGACGATAGAAGCGTCTTCGAATCCTAATCCAATCAGAACTCGAAATTGCTCCCGAACTAGAGCGAGGTCATGTGTCAATTGATGAATCTGCTCTTCGGCTTGCAACTCATCAATCCTGGACGTTCCGGCATCGAGGTCGCTGATTTCACCCGCTTGCCACCTAGATTCGTTTATTTGCGCGATTTGCCGAAGGATTTCCACTTGCTTCCCGGTCAAGGACAGACGTTGTTCAGCGAGAAGCACATTGGCGAAGGCGACCTTGACATCACGCACGAGGGATAACCCATTTTGAATGAGCCCCTCGATAGCCTGGTCCAGTTTACGTTGCGCGGATGCGACTCGTTGGGGACGTAACCAGAGAGATTCCAATGGAAACCGCAAGGCATATTCAAAATGACGGCTCGGATCAGTTGGAAAGATTCCCCAGAACTCGGGATTTTGCAGCATATTGGCTTGAATGACGTCGGCTTGCGATAAGCCTAATCCCGAAAGGGCTTCCTGGAAAGCGGCGTTGTTCCATAAGGCCACCGTTATGGCTTCTTCCACCGTGACTCCATCTTTCAGGGAAACCGCAGCAGGAATCACGGCCTTATTAGGATCCTCTTTCATGTCAAACCGGTAACCGGTTCGCTCTTCAAGGCGGTCGCTCACTTGTGAATAATCCGTGGGAGCAATCGCACATCCAGGGACGAACAGAACCACTACCATGAAAAGCCTCAGCAGATGTGCCAACCTGGACTTCATTTTGAGAAAGAATGGATCGAGCAACGCAACGCTTCCCTTTAAGGACATCGGAATCTACGAATGATCTCGTTCCTCTGGAAGTGGGACCCCTTCTTCCAGACCGATCCCTAATTCTTTTAATTTGACATGCAGCTGTGAACGATGAATACCCAAGGAACGCGCGGCCTCGGCTTCGACAATGAAGTCTTGTTTGTGATGGAAGACAGGTACGGGGAGGATTGCGCCCAAGGTCCATGGATGTTCCCCAAGATCCCATGCGTACCCAGGATTGGCTTGAATGTCGGGATACTGATTGGCGATTTCAAGTTGCAGGGCGGATTGGCCAGCCTCGTAATTCACCAACGCCGCCAACACATCGGGACGCTCACGTAATGTAATTTCTTTGAAGTTTTGGACGGGTATGGCAGGAAATACGGGCGGCTTGGACAAATTCGTCAAGTCGAGTGCGATCTCTAACAGCGCATTCACCGGTACCTCGATCGCGACAGGGACCATCTCCCGACTTTCCGCAACTCTCTTTCGTGCCGCGCTCATGTTGAGTTGCTGTTGGTTCAATGCCAGATGCAAACGTACGACTTCGGGGTGCGCAATTTCTCTCACCGAACGCTGCTGCTCAAGCCGTTTGGTCATCACCTGTTGAATCGTGAGTTGCTGTTGAAGCAGTCGCTCGAATTCCTGTGAAGCGTAAGCTTCCAGCATCGCTAAACGCACTCGCCCACCCGCTACAAAGCCCCATCCGATATTCGCAAGAATGCCGCTTCAGCGAGATGTTCCGCCTTATCCATACGAATTTGGTGGTTGCCTGCGAATTCGATGGGAATTTTAAGTGCGCTGGCGATAATCCAAGGATTAATTCCTGCCCCACATTGTTAACCCAGGTAGGTAAAATCGTGATGCTGGGGTTGGGCCGCAGAACTGCCGTGATCGTGGCGGCATCTGGGAAATCAGCTTGAGCGCCTGCCAGCACCAGATCGGGATGGTAATACGTCGCCGCTAGTGTAAGCTGATCAACATTCCACGATTGGGAAGGCCAACGGGCTTCCCGTCCAGTCACAAATTCGATAAACTCCCGCAGGCTTCCGCTAGAGAGAGTGCGCATTTCGATCCGAGAAGCAGATTCAGTGGCCATTGGCGGACAACCTTGGAATTGAATGCAGCCCGTGAGCGACAAGCTCAATAGGCTACATATCATCAGGGGGGAGAATAGCCCGTGCATGTTAGGAATGATAACAGTCCATCCCCAACAGCAGCATGACAAGAAGATGACAATTTTGTCAGAATTGAACCGTTATCGGACAAAATAACGGAGCGCAAGGCTGTTGATTATTTCAAATATTTTGACTTTTCATCAGGTTTTTCTTCGCTTGCTTTGGTAGGTTCGTGAACTAAGTTGATGCCCATTGAAGGGCATGCTAGAGGAGCTGGAGATAGATTAGCTCATGGGGGCCAGGAAAGGTCCAAGCTACAACCGCCCTCCGCAGCCCTTGATGCACAGAATCAGGGGCCTTCACACTGCGGGGGGCCGGCGAGGGCCGAAGCCTCTCGCCGGTTTGCACTCGCGTCAGTCGTTATCGTGGTCATGACCATGCCGATGGCCTTTCACAAAACCCAACTTCGTGACCTCCAGATCTTCGTCTATAACGTTGCCTATGCCAGCCGCATAGCCTTTCTCCTCCGCCGCATCCGGATCGCAATCGCTGGTGTTGAAGGTCTTTACGCACTGCTTGTCAAAATTAAACTCTCCTGCCTCGCAGCCATCGGTAATTTCCTGGATGCGTGCTTTGTCCAGCGCTGAGTCAGCAGGGGCGATCTCTTCGTAGTAGCCGCACCGACGAGTCTGGTCTCCGGCATGATGAATCCCGGACGAGCTCCGTTGGTGGCGGCCAACCAAGACCCCGTAGTGGCGATGACATTGCTGTCCTCATCCAATTCTGAGGAGGCCTCGCCAAAATAGAAAGCCGACCCGGTTTGCTCGAAAATGGCATAGAAATTGTGCGAGTGCTCTCTCCGGACAAGATCCTCTCCGTCTTTCTCGAAGACTTGTTCCTCGACCACTTGCCTTTTGACCCCACCCACTTTGAATGTTTCATTGAGCACGGTAACCACGGCCCCCTTTTATACGAATTCAAGAACCGTCTTCCAACCAGGACGGAGGGAAAAGAAGGGGTTCAGGTCCTTTGGTATCCACTTGCAGTGCTCTTACATGAAGGAACTTGTGTGAACAGAGGGTTCGAATCGAAATTTGCGATCCGGCATATCGGACTTTGCGCCTGAACGGCAACGAGTACAAGAAGCAAGACAAGGGCGAATATAGTCGCACCTGCCGTTTGATGATGTGATTGCCTCATTGGAGTGATCGAATCGGTTGCGACGCACCGGCGTGGCAAATGCCCTAGTATGGGTGACCAGTGATGGATGCAGTCTGGGAGTGGAGCAAGATCCAACAGGCGGTGAGACGAGCACAGGGGAACCACGGGACTGGCCGAGGTGGATGAGATGACGGTTCACCGAATATCGGCGCACCTGAGGCAGCATTGGCCAAGGATTCGCGCCCATCTGGGAGACAGATATACCGTATCCGGTAAACCGGATCAATGTCCTCAAACCGGATGAAGACACCCGTCTCCTGGGAAATCCGTCGGTGCCGGATCGCTGTATTCTCCAGGCGGCACTGCAGATTCTCCAAGGCAACCGGGGTCGGACCTTAGTCGTTGCGTTCCCAACCGAGCAGTCGCCGTCCCCAATGTTTCAACACCTGTGCCGTCCCTGGGCTACGTGGGGTGAGATAACTCTCCAACTCCCTAGAGCTGACCGCGCAAGGCGCCCCCTGCGCCGGAATCGTCAACCCTGCTGACCAGAGAATGGCGTTCACCAGCATTTGGCGTACGCCGCCCACCGCCCAAGCCGAATGGGCATCGAGTCCCGTAAAGCCAAATGCCCGTCCCCCGGCGGAACGTTCATAGGTCCACGCAACGACATCCGCGTCGCCACCTGCACTCGATCCGCGATGCTGAGCGCTCGACCAGAGCAGCGGAGTCACCCCACGCATTCCATGGACGAACTGAAGCCGATTGTGCCAGCCATCTGTTATTTCCCACGGCTCGACTCCGTGCGTCACCGGGTGTTCAGGAAACTCGCTGTGGCGAGTGGGCCAGTGCCCGCGGTTGGATTGGCCATCTACGTAGACTCCACCGGTCCAACTCGTTGCCAGATTTTGGAACTCAGGTGGACAGCGCACCGCTTGATGAATCATCACCAAACCTCCGCCACGGTCGACCAACTGCTGAATGCGCTCCAGGCGATGCGGTGATTCGAGAATAGATTTCATTCTGCTGCCGCCGGCATAGAAGATGACGGTTTGGGCGTCCTCGAACCTCGCCTCGTCCGTCAGCCAGCCGTCGCGACCCACCACCGTTTCCACTCCGGCAGTTTGTTCGAGCAGGAACGCCAGCAGTCGACATCCGGCCAGATAATCGTGATGCCCCATCATATCGGACACTTTCACTCGTCCGGGTATCAAGAGGATCTTGCCGATCGCCGCCGTGCGGCCACCGCCAGCGCTGGAAGGAGAGGCTTCAGTCGTCTGAGGCGGACCGGGATCACGATGCATGATTGGTTATGACTGATCTCCGGCTGGACAATACCGCAGGCCTCTGCGCCGAGACGTGAGCACACCGACCCTTCGACTGGGATCGTTGTATGCGGATGTGATGGTGAACAAACATTGAACCGCCTCCTAGACGAGGGTGCGCCCGGTCAACCGTTCAAGGATGCGGAGCGAAGAGCGTGCCGGCTCCCGCATGGCCGAGACGGGAAGAAAGAAGGTCTGGTCCAGACTATGCTGGCCGGAGATCGCGCCATGCACGGCAAGATCGGTGAGGGCGATCCAGCTGGAACCCACCGGGAACTCGACAAGCTGGCGCGGGGCCGTCGTCTGATACTGATCGTCGCCTTTGGCAAGGCGACGGATGTCCGCAACGAGACGGTCGTAGGCGGTGCGTGTTCGCCGTACCCGTGCCGCGAGCAGGCGGTTCAGGAGCCAGTCACGCCACGCACTGAAGCGGCTGGTGGACGGAAGGAAATGCGAAACGAACGGCTCGAAGGGCTCGCCGATCTGCCAGACGCGTGGCTGTCCGCTGGGGTTGATGTTGCAAAAGAGGCGTAACATCCCGCGGCCCTGACTCGGATACTTGTAGCTAGTATCGATATGCATGCCCTGCGGGGTGCTGCGAGCGCAGGGGCGGTAAGTGGCGCGCTCGCGCTCCAGGACGGGGCGGTAGCTCGGAAACAGGGTGGAGATGATGCCGTCGGCCCATGCCGTGAAGCGCTGCATCATGGCCTCGATCTCGCGGCGAGCCTCGCCTTGAATTTTCGTCCGTTCGAATTTTCCGCATTCCGGATCAAAAATGAGTGTGGGGCGTCCGGTTCGGCTGTCCTTCTCCTTCTGCCCGGGCAGGATCACCGCCTTATCCAGAATCAGTGCGCGCTCCCGCGCGGTGAGCTCAAAGCCAACATCCCGAAGCAGGAGGATGCGGCCACTCTCCACCACGTCGATCGCTTCGGCCTGCACCGAGCCAGAAGCTATGTCAATTTGCCGGTCCATTTCGACCAATCCTTCCATCGCATCCCGATGTGTTCTGATCGCCATGGCTCTCTCTCCTCAGTGGACGTATTCCGCCCCTGGATGGGCGGCGGGAATTGAAACGGAGTTCTCTGTCTCCAGCGTACGGCGCAGATGATACGCCAACAGCGCACCAAAGCGCGAGGGGCCAATGGGCTCCCCGCTGGTTCGCTGAATGATGTCGAGGTCCGGGCCCTTATTGCCCTCGATCAGATGCGGCCCCGTTTCCAACACGGCGATGTCCCAACCGACCGCAATCTGGTCGGCGAACACCGCATGGACCTGGCGCGCCAGGTCGAGGACTTGACTCCACATCGGCACCTGGCGCCCGCGAATCCTGGCACCGGTCGTTGGATGGTGCTCAAACC
>JBATLR010000282.1:0-10195 GCA_049289415.1 Nitrospirales bacterium | reverse complement strand
AATACAACCGATAATGAGCAACTCAAACATAACCACCTCCCTTTCGATTTCTCATAGGTTTTTGAGAGAGAGGGAATCCCTATTTCTTTGGTCAGAAGGACCTGCCACAGACTTTCACATCCTAGGTGATGGCAATGTGGCGCACAGGTGATTTTGCCTGAGGGTCTTTGGCGATGGTGATGGTTAAGACGCCATTCTTAAATTTTGCGTCGACGTTATTTTCATCCGCATCCGTTGGTAGAGACAGCAGACGTTGAAACGACCCGTACGAACGTTCGACTCGATGATAATGTTTATTCTTGTCTTCTTGCTCGGATCGTTTTTCCCCCTGAATCATCAAGGTCCCGTCCGCGAGCGTCATTTGAATATCTTTCTCAGCAACGCCTGGCACTTCCACGGTGATGGTGTACTGCTTCTTGTCTTCACTGATATCAACGTGCGGCAGAATGAAGCCTCCCCACGAATTTCCGTTTTCACTTCGTCCCGGCGACAGAGGGAATCCTTGGAAGACGTTGTCAAACAGGTGGTCGAGGTCACGATGGAACCGAGCCAGTGGATGGTCGCTCGATCTGGATGCGTTCTGACTTCGTGCTGATTGAGATTGTTCTTCTTCCTTTTTGAACCAATTCCAGGGGGTAAGAAGATTTTTAAGTTCCATGATGTGTGTCCTCCTTTCGTCTGAATAATTTCAATAAGAAGGGTTTTTCCTGCCTGGTGTCCCGGTAATCACATTCTGTATCCGAGACATATTCCCTCAGTACCACCAACATCCGTTGACGAAATATCTCTTATATATAATAGAGCTAATTCAGGTTTCGACAAAGTCAAGCCATCTGAGTGGGGGAGGAGGCAGGGCGGCAGTAACACCAGGCCAGTTGCGGACGTAACCTAGGCGCTTTTCCTGCCTCTTGACTTTTTTGGACCTGAGATTATTTTAAAAATATCAATCGGAATGATTGAAAAGTTACGATGAGAGGAGGTGAATGTTATGGGTGGTATGATTGAAGGCGTGCTTGCCATCATGGGACTAACGGCGGGTGTGATCGTAGCCCTCACGGCTTTGGTAGTTGGAGATGCTCCAAGCTCATCGGAGCTGAATGGGTCTTACCGAAACTCCCGTACCATTCTCCCCAGTGATGAGCGGGTTGCGGCCTAGCGCAGAGATTCTTAGGCCTGCTTCATAGCGGGCCTTAAATGATTTCCTTTTTTTCTCGCTCCTGTTCCTGCTTCGGCCAAGAGAGAAAGGAGGATGTCAATTATGAAACGATTGATCGTTTTTGCAACAGTAGTTATAAGTCTGGTGTTGATTGGGTCACTGGCATTCGGAAATCCCGGCATACTCCCGAAGCATCCGGGCTATCCCATGGGTAATTTCAAAGACCCCGTCTTAGGTATGCCGACGGCCAATGACCCGGGAGAGAGCCCACCATCACTGGAAGAGTCATTGAAACAAGCCGCAGCGTTTCATGATGCTCATGCCATCAACCCCATGCATGAGATTCGACCAAATGTCGTTCATGACGAGCAGAAGACTGTCCCTACGGGATCGGCTAATAATGATAAGAGCAAAAAGTAAATGGCGGCATGACGATCACCCATGTCACCATCAATCCGGAGTCAGGAACAGGGGTAGTGAAAGAGGGGATCAAATGATCCCCTCTTTTTCTGAGGGATAAACGAAAGGCACGAGAAGCTGAAATACTGCCCATGACAAGGACATGCTTTTCACCTACCGGCTAAGGGATCAGAAATGCCCGGCGAATGGCCACCAGAAATTCATTAATGCGTCGTAAATCACGTTCATTTCCGCATACAGCAATTAATTGCTCTGCCTGTGCGGTGAGTTCTTCCCCCCAATCCATCACATCTCCTAATCGGTATTGTCCATTTTTGATGCGAGACAGCCGTTCTCCTGCCGATGTGTCCGCAATCTGGATGTGAAAACTTCCTGACTCGAGCAATTCACACAGGTTATAGAGAACCCGGATATAGGCAGCTGCATACTTTGCCGGACGGCCATCTTTCTTATTCAGCAACTTGGTGCGTTGATTATTGGCATAGTTGGTAAAGGCCTCAAAGGCTTTTTGAGGCGACCAAAGCAACGGCAATAGCAAGCGCAATTGTTCTCCCCAGGCATCGGCTGTGATGACCGGGGCCACCAACGTCTCAAGAATAAGCGGATGGCCCTGTGTTCCCAGCAGAAGAAATTGTCCAATCTCCCAAGCCGTTTCATCGCCATCGCCTTTGGTCCACTGCGAGGCGGGATATTTAAATCCCAACTGAAACATCTCCTCCGTCGGGATGACATAGACCCGACGGTAATCCCGATCGCTCTCGTCGGAGGCTAACCCATGGGCATGAGACCCAACGAGAACTTTGAGGATCGTATGCGTGCGATCGTTCGGCTGAGGGTGCATGAACAATTTTTACCAATTCAAACAATTAAGGGTGCCTGAAGCCAAAAACGATCAGGATGAGACTGCCGGTTGCCAAAATGGCGATCATCCCCGGCGCCACATATTTCATAAGCGGTTTTCCTCCAAACCATCCTGCTAACAGAGTCTTCACCACGGTATTCGTCATGGCAGCAAGCGTGACGGCCGTGGCGGCTGTCCAGGCCAGGAGTCCATCCTGCTGTAACCGGATGACCGACAGGGTGATGGCATCGACGTCGGTGGTGCCCGCTAACACACTGGACGCATACAATCCTTGATCGCCCAGGTAGGTTTGGGCAGCTTTCGAGATGAACAGGACTCCGGCATACAATAGACCAAATCCCAGAGCTGGACGTAATTCAAATGGATTACGATGGGAGATGTCTTGACCATCGGACACTGTGCGTTGCGCTTTGCCATACAAAATGAAACTCATGACATACCCGCAGAGGGCCATGCCTCCCAACGGCACGAGTAGCATCAGGAACAGATCCGGCTGAAGAAGGCTGACGATGACCAGCATCCTGGCAAACATGGTGCTGGACGCCCCAAGGATGGCCATCGCTCCCGGTAGGGCCAGACGTGGGTTCTCCCGGGTTTGATTAGCCATGCTCATGGTGACGGCGGTTGATGACACGAATCCTCCCAGGATGCCCGTGGTTGCAAGGCCTCTATTTGGTCCGATGATTCGAGTGCAGAGATAACCCAAAAAACTAATGCCCGCAACGAGGACGACCATGATGCCGGTATGGAAGGGGTTGAGGACATCTAGAGGACCGAACGTGCGGTTGGGGAGGAGAGGCAAGACGACCAGGGCTAAAATAACAAATTTGGCTGTCGCATAAATATCATCATCGGAGACCTGTTGCACCACATGATGCAGTCGTTCTTTTACCGACAGCAAAGCCATGACGACCCCTGCGCTGCCGACAATGAGGAGATACCGATGTGGAGCATCAATCGGGAGGGCAGGGAGTAAGGCGAGAACGCCTAGTAGAAACGTGATCAGGGCTGCGAGTGGGGTGATGATCCCGGGTGGATCCTTGCGACCCCATTCCTTGTCGTAGGCCACAGCCAGGAGCGCGCCAAGAATCAGGAGTGTGGCAATAATGGGCCACACGCCAAGGACCTGGGAGATAAACGCCGACATGGCTCCGGCAAGGGCGATCAAGGGAAAGGTCCGCACGCCACCGATGCCGGTTTTGCGCTCTGCGCCCAGATTCTGCTGCCGTTCCAAGCCAATCAAAGCCCCTGCGGCGAGGGCCACGAGAAAGCCAAGAACGGATTCTTCAATAGTCATCATGGTCAGGTTTTATTGAGACAGGAAATTAAGGGTAAACGGTTGAGAAGCATTCATCTATCAGATGTTCACCCAATACTCACTTAATATGATGTGAGAAGCAAGAAGCGGGCTCAATAGGAAATGCCTCGGGGGACAGGGGAAATGGTACTTGGTTGGGTGAAAGACCCGGTTTTGTTTTCAGAACTTTTCAAGGTATTCTGAGATCCGGTTTCTCCACAAATTTGAAGGTGCAAAACAAGATGGAGGCGTCCCACCATCTCACGTGGTTTGTTGTTGGCTCGGTGAAAGGTATTCAAGGATATCCAGCATGAGGAAGTCTAAGATTCCCCACATGAACCATACATCTCATTGGGCACTGGCAGGCAGGGCCTATCTGGCATGGATAGTGTGTTCTTGTGTCTTGCTGGGAAGTGTTTTGGATAATGGGTTGGCGCAAGAGACGCCCATCTTTTCCCACCGGGAAATCTTTCATCCCGTCTATGCTGAACACGGAATGGTCGTCAGTCAAGAGGCCATGGCAACCCGTGTGGGTGTGGCCATATTAAAAGCCGGAGGGAATGCGATTGACGCTGCGGTAGCAGTGGGATTTGCGCTGGCTGTTACGCTTCCCCAGGCCGGGAATCTCGGGGGCGGCGGGTTTATGCTGATCTACACAGCAGAGAAGCCTGTTGCTATGGCCCTCGACTACCGCGAAGTGGCTCCTGCTGCCTCATCGCCACAGATGTTTCTGGATGCGGAAGGCACGGTCGACCAGTCACGCCTTCGCTACAGCCATCAATCTGTCGGCGTTCCCGGCACGGTCGCGGGTTTGATTGAAGCGCTTGAAACATATGGCACCCTTTCTCTGCAGGCCGCGCTGGCTCCGGCAATCCAACTTGCCAGGGAAGGAATCATCGTCTCCTCTGATTTGGCCACAGCGATGCAAGAGCATGCGACACAGCTTTCTCGATGGCCCTCCACGCGACGCATTTTTTTTCAGCCGGATGGGACGACGTACCGGTCCGGGGATCGGTTGATCCAGAACGATCTGGCCTGGTCGCTTCAACAAATTTCCGAGCAGGGACCAGGTGCTTTTTATGACGGTCCAATCGCGGAGCGTGTGAGCGCCGAGATGCGTGCCCACGGAGGGTTGATGACCAAAGAAGACCTGGGTCGCTATCGTGCAGTCTGGCGGCAACCGCTGCGGGGAACGTATCGTGGGTATGACATTGTGTCGATGCCACCGCCCAGTTCCGGGGGCGTTCATTTGATTCAAATGCTGAAAATCCTGGAACACGAGCCACTAAAGATTTTCGGCCACAATAGCGCCATGACTATTCACTGGCTGGTTGAGAGTATGAAGCTGGCTTATGCGGACCGGAGCCGATGGCTGGGCGATCCTGAATTTGTCGAGGTGCCCGTCCAAGGTCTGATTTCCGAGGCATATGCGAAACAGTTACATGCCTCCATTGATCCGCAGAAGGCTCGTCCTTCATCAAGTATTCGGCCCTCCAACCCTTTGCCTTACGAGGGGCGGAATACCACACACTTTTCGGTCATGGATAAAGACGGCAATGTCGTGTCGAACACCTATACCATCAATTTCACCTTTGGCAGCGGCATTGTGGCTGAGGGAACCGGAATTCTGTTGAACAATGAAATGGATGATTTTGTGGCGAAACCCGGAACGCCCAATGCCTATGGCCTGATGGGATCGGCGGCCAATGCGATTGAACCCGGAAAGCGCCCCCTCTCCTCAATGACTCCGACACTGGTTCTGCGCAAAGGAAAACCGTTTCTCGCCACCGGAAGCCCGGGAGGAAGTCATATCATCACCACGACCCTTCAACTTATTGTAAATGTCATTGATCATGACATGAACCTGGCCTCTGCCACCGCAGCGCCCCGTGTCCATCATCAATGGATGCCCGACGAAGTGCGAGTGGAACGCGGATTGAGTCCCGACACGTTGACCCTTCTTGAGCAATGGGGTCACACCATCGCGGTCGGGGAAACCATGGGCGGGGCTCAAAGCGTTCTTAAGGGGCCGCAGGGATTCTATGGGGCATCCGATCCTCGCAAACCGGACTCCCTGGCCGCCGGGTATTAAGCTGACAATGTCAATTTGAGGGGAGTACAGTATTTATCTGAATCACCCTCAACGCAGGAGGTGGGTATGCTTGTACGTGAAGTGATGTCCACAGGAGTGTTGACGGCGTTCCCGACGGACCCGGTTCGAACGGTTGTGATCAAAATGTTGAGTCGACATTGCGGAGCGATCCCGGTCATTGATCAACAAGAGAATCTGATCGGGTTGGTGGCGCTTCGAGACGTCATATTACCACTTTTCCCAAATTTTGGTGACTATATCCATGACAATGTTCACAGCCGGGATTTCACCGAAATGGAGGATGGATATCCGGACGTCCTGAAAAAAAATGTTGAAGATGTGATGAGCCGGAATCCTTTGACCGTCTCGTCCTCCACGCCGATCTTAGAGGCCGCTTCCTACATGGGTGTGAAGAATTTCAGGAGAATCCCCGTCGCGGAAAACGGCAAACTGATGGGAATGGTCAGCATCGGCGATATCAATCGCGGCCTGTTTTTCGAGCGTGGGTGTTAGGAGCCTGTCGGACTTAGGAAGAATCGGCTGCAACAGTGTCTCAGCGGTCCATATTTCACCGCTTTCTTGGCCCATAGTCCCCGCTATGGGCCTGCGAAATCGTCAAAATCTGGCCTCGCTCAGCCGCTGTTTCGCTTTCGATCCCCTAAGTCCGACAGACTCCTAGGCCTTTACAGCACATGTAAGACTCCCGCGCCCTGGATGGTTCCGGCTTTTAATTGTTGGAGTGCCAGATTGGCTTCTTCTAATTGAAAGGGAACCGTATGGGTGTGAATGGGAATGGCAGCGGCGGCCTCCAACAGGTCCAATCCATCCTGGCGGGTGTTGGCGGTGACGCTTTGGATTGTCCGCTCCTGAAACAGATCGAGTGTATAGTCCAAGGATGGAATGGGCGTCATGTAGATGCCGGCTAAGGCAAGGGTGCCGCCTTTTTCCAATGCCCGAAGTGCCGGGGGCACCAGTTCACCCGCCGGGGCAAACATGATCGCTGAGTGAAGAGTGTTTGGTGGCATCTCTGAGGCCGTCCCGACCCACACCGCTCCCAGTTGACGAGCCAGGGTGCGATGTTCTTCCCGTAAGGAACACACGTAGACCTCACAACCCCAATGCCGGGCGATTTGAATCGTAATATGGGCGGAGCCACCGAATCCGTACAAGCCCAGTCGCTGTCCGGGTTTCACCTGACTGCGGCGTAGGGCACGAAAGCCGATGATGCCGGCACACAATAGCGGGGCGGCTTCTTCGTCCGTAAACACGGATGGAATAGGGTAGGCGAATTGTTCAGAGACCAGTGCGTATTCGGCATACCCACCGTTGACGTGATAACCGGTGAAGGTGGCCTGTGCGCACAGATTTTCCCGCCCTGCCTTGCAGAATTCACAGGCCCCGCAGGTTCCCTGGAGCCAGGCGATGCCTACTCGATCACCTTCTTTGATCTGTTTGACTCCTTGTCCCACTCGATCCACGATGCCGACGGTTTCATGTCCAGGGACAATGGGGCGGGTGGATGGTGGCAGCTCGCCTTCGACGACATGCAAATCAGTGCGGCAGACCCCGCAGACATGAACCTTGACGCGAACTTGGCCGGGACCTGGTTCAGGTTTGGGGATATCGCGAGCCCGTAAGGGACCCGTCGCGACATCGGCGTCCTGTTCTAAGATCATGGCATTCATCATTCACTCCTATGCGGTAAAAATGTAGATTGTCACATTCAGGCATTGGACGAACTGGTAATGATAATCTCTCCAGAATTGCCCACGGCGAAAAATCTGTGCCCAGGTGAAGCTGCCGCCTCATAGAACAAAGTCGTCTTTGTGGATCGAGTTCTGCATTCCTGTCCCTCCTGGTCATTCCCGACATTCGTGATCGGGAATCCCTCTTGACCAATTTTCAATTGTGTTGACGCCAACAATTTATGGAGATGACGGCAAAGTTGTCATTCTGAGCCCATGGCGAAGAATCTGTGCCCAGGTGAAGCCGCCGCATCAGAAAACGCAATCCTCATTGTAGTCTTATTTTTAAATCACTCTGGTTTCTTTTAGATGGAACCACGCTGTCTCGAAAAATCATTGGACAACGGTCTCGCTAAATTGATACGTACTTCGGGCATCATCGAGTCGGTTCTGTCCACCAGGGCCTCATCATATCGTATATGTCGGGACAGGTGAAGGGCAGTCAAGAACACCGCATGAAGCGATCAAGGCCGAAAGTCACCAAAACCCGTCGTCCCAAACCTCTCTGGAATATCGGTTCGCAGAGAAAGCCTCGTGTTCGGCGTTTCCGGTGGATTCGCATCATTCCGTTTAAAGCGATATTTATTCTTCTCGGCCTTTATGTGGTATTTGAGCTTCTCACCTTTCCGTTTCTCTCGATCGCCAGGTTGCCCACGGAGAATCCCACAGAGTCCGCGCTGATGCGGCAACGCATCGACGAAGCACACGCTCAAGGCACCACGCTGAAAATCGATTACCGATGGACGCCCCTCTCAAGTATTCCGCGTCACGTTCGAATGGCCATTCTGGTATCCGAGGATGGAACATTTTATTCTCATACCGGCGTGGATTGGCATGAGGTTCTGGAATCTATTGAGACCAATTTGGAGAAAGGACGGATTGTTCGCGGGGGCTCGACCATAACCCAGCAATTGGCCAAGAATTTATACCTCTCGACCTCCCGGAATCCGATTCGCAAAGGCAAAGAACTCCTCATCACCTGGATGTTGGAATCGACCTTGAGTAAAAAACGTATCCTGGAACTCTACCTCAATATCATTGAATGGGGACCGGGCGTGTTCGGTATTGAGGCCGCCGCCCAACGCTATTTCCACAAGCCGGCCTCGCGGCTTTCTATGGATGAGGGCGCCCGCCTGGCAGCGGTTATTCCCAGCCCCCTTCGGCACCAGCCCACGGAAACCACAGCATATGTGGAAAAGAAAAAAGAGCTCATCCTCCGTCGCATGGCAGTGCGATAACTAGACAAGAATTTGCGAAACTACCGTGGGGAAGGCACACCATGGACTCTGACGGGGGGGTTAGTAGTGGAAGCGCAACTGGGCGATCAGGAGTGCGTCTCCCTCTATTCGATAGACCATACGATGCTCATCAGTTATGCGGCGGGACCAGAATTCTGAAAGTGCATGCTTCAATGGTTCGGGTTTACCTATTCCTTTGAAGGGTTCGCGTTGTGTCTCCCGTATCAATTTATTGATTCGTTCGACCATGCGTTTGTCCTGCTTCTGCCAATAGAGATAGTCTTCCCATCCTTCGTCAGCAAATATCAGCTTCACTTGGCCAACTTCCGCTCAACACCTTTGCCGGCGTTCAATTGGGCGGCGGCCGAAAGGAGGCGTTTGGCGTTGGCGGGCGTACGCAAGAGATAGGCGGTTTCCTCTAACGCCTTATAATCTTCCAGCGAAAGCATCACGACAGACTGCTCTCCGTTGCGGGTGATGATCAGAGGTTCATGGTCGTTGCACACCCGGTCCATGGCACTGGCCAGGTTTGCGCGAATAGTAGTATACGTCACGGCATCCATAGTTATGATCCTCCTATATGTACAGATTACTGTACAGTCAGAAGGAAAGTTTGTCTAGAGTGACAATTCGGTTGGTCTATCGGAAAGACTCTTAAGTCCCTGAGTATAATCAAGGCGACTTCATAAACATTTTCGTTTTCTCTCCCTGTTTTGCTTGCCCGGCTTTCTATGTATGAGTGCGCCCGCTTAGCGGGGGTGATTCACAGTCCGCTTCGGCACCAACCCAACGAAACCACGTCATATGCGGAAAAGAAAAAGGAGCTGATCGTATGTCATAACCGCATTGTGTCTCGCGGGTTGTAGGCCCATACAGGGAGTAGAATGGGTGCTGTCCCTTACCAGTCTGGACAGACCAGGAAAGAATTATCCAGGCCTTCCCCGACCGTACTCGTACCCTCCGTTCGATCGTCAACGATATGGCGTCTACGGTGTAGTAAACTGCGTAATTTTACAACTTGGCGAATTGGGCAGGAATGGCATTCCTGCACGGAACTGCTCGGCGCAGTTCTTGATGGCAAGCGCAGCATCAGCAGTCCCTTGGTCAAAGGTGACCTGCCCGGGCGTCATCCATATCGGCGATGTGGCTGAGTGGGGGTGCTTACTCTCCTGGGAAAGGGCTGTAGCCTTGATACCTAGATCGAGGGCCGTGCCATTGTTCCCGACGATGCCGGTGTTACTCACGTTGTTGACCCCCATGCGATGACAGCCGTTGCATAGATTGTCGTTGACCTCAACCTTAAAGGCTTTCCACGAGGCGAAATCAGCGCCGACAAAGGAATAGGGCTCGGGGTCGCTGTTGAAGGTGATATCTCCCGCACCGGG
>JBATLR010000281.1:0-5881 GCA_049289415.1 Nitrospirales bacterium | reverse complement strand
CCCACCCATGAACTGTATGGCGAAATACTGTTGGGCATCGACCTGCCCAAAGAGGCGCAACAACAATTCGAACGATCGCTCTTATGGCATCCCAATCGGGCACGTTCACTCCTGGGTCTGGCACGAGCGGCAGCTCAAATGGGACACATCCAGGCTACTCGTCAGGCCTATGCCACCTTCCTGAGCATATGGAGTCAGGCCGATTCGGATCTCCCTGAGTTGCAGGAAGCGAAACAGTTCATTCAACAAGCTGCCCAGCAATAACCCTTGCATGGGTCGTTTCTGACGTTAACAATCTGGAATTCATCGTCTCTCTCTGAATCATGCCCGCTATTCTTTAGCGGAAATGTCTTTAGGTATCGAAGAACTGAGAACCTAAAACTGGCGGCTGCTTGGAGTATGCGCCCTGCGACACTAACATGCTGGTCCCCTTGGCATCGCTTTGCCCTCTGGATTGAGGTATGATTTGTTATGATCATGAAAAGATTTTCTCTAGCACTCCCTTTCGTCTGTGGAATCCTTTTTCTCATCGGGTGTACTTCTCTTCCGGCTTTGTCTGTCCAGCCTGAATCGCCGGAAGTCCTGTTGGTCAATATCACTCCGTTAGACGCCACGATGTTTGAACAACGGTTGCAAGTCGACTTGCGCGTTCGGAATCCCAATGATTTTGATCTAGAGGTCACCGGCCTTGACTTTACTCTGCACCTCAATGATCAACGACTTGCCCGTGGCCTGACAAATAAGACCTCGACCATTCCGAGGCTGGGGGATGCCGTCATTTCCGTGGAGACAACGACCTCCACACTCGATGTAATACGACACCTCCTAAAGCTCTCCCAACGGCAGGAAGTCTCCTATCAGGTCGACGGTATCCTATATGTACAAGGAGCCAAGTTGCCATTTGAAAACAAGGGAGTCTTACTTGATACAAACGAAATCTCCGGCTCATCTCCCGGATCGTGAATGAGCATGTTCTCTCCTCTTACGGGGATCTCCTCTTCTGAATTTCTATAAGCCAGCCTATTTTCCACCATCTTCAATAAGTGCGACATCAGACTTTGAAGTGAGAATCGAATATTCCTCACCCCACTTAGTAAAGAGGGAAACACAATTTTTCCTCACAATTGCTTGTGGTCTTCCTCCTCGGGCACAATCTCTTTTGATTTGAATGACATTTATCCCAATTCAGGGAAAGGAGATAGACCATATGAGTCTGTTTGTTGAACGAATGATACGCGCGGCTAAACTGGATGTTCACCTCTATGAAGAGGTGGAAGCGGATAGGCGTTCGATGGGCCAGGCGATGGGCGTCGTTCTGCTATCCAGCCTGGCCGGTGGTATCGGGTTTATGCAAGAGGCCGGTCTGATGGGACTGGTCATTGGTACGGTCGGGTCCCTCCTCGGATGGTATGTGTGGGCATTCATGACCTACCTTATTGGCACGAAACTTCTTCCCGAACCGCAAACCCACGCGGATCATGGTGAACTCTTACGGACGATCGGCTTTTCGAGTGCTCCTGGCCTCATTCGAGTGTTCGGTCTTATTCCCGGCCTGAGCGGGTTTGTGAATCTTTTGGCCGGTGTGTGGATGCTCGTGGCCATGATCATTGCGGTGCGCCAAGCCTTGGATTATCAGAGCACCTACCGCGCCATTGGGGTGTGTCTTATCGGATGGATTATTCAGGCCGTTTTGCTCGCCTTGCTTGTGACCACTATGGGCGGGGTTCCTGAACTCATGCTGGAACAACCGTGACTTCTTTCAACAGATTTCTTTGAAAAGGTCGACCGACCAGAGGTGCGTGATGACATGCTCCTTGCCCCGCCCGAAGTCCCCGCAAGCCACCTGGCGATTCTGCGGAGCCGCACTCGCCGGCATGACACTCTGCCTAGGATGTGCTTCGTCGCCGTCCGGAGTGGCTCCGGGTTCCTGTGAGGTCTCTCACCTGCAGAAAACCGACCTTCCTGAGCGGGGGATCTCCGCTCACCGCGGGGGACAGTTGGGATGTCCGGAGAACACGAACGGTGCTTTTCAGCGGGCAATCTGCCTTGGCGTTCACCAGATTGAACTGGATGTGCGATCGACTGCGGATGCGGTACTTGTTGTTTCACATGATGATCGCGTGACAGACGAGCAGGGGCGAACGCTCCGCATTTCCCAGTCGACTCTCGCCGAAGTCCGGAACCTGCGGCTCGAGGCGTGTGCAGGCGAGGTGGCAGGACAGCGTATTCCCACATTCGAAGAGGCTCTTGCCGTTATGCCGCACAATATCTGGATCAATGTGGATATCAAAGAGAACAATCCCCTGGTTGGAAGGCTCGTCGCCGAGATGGTGGCCAAAGCCCAACGCTTCAACCAGATTATCTTTGGTGCGCGTGACGATACCGATCCGGCCGTGCGCCGTGTGGCAGAGGAGGCCGACGAAGAGAGCTGGGTCGCCAACATGAGCCGGGAGATCTTTCGCTCCCAGTACGTTGATACCACCATTCATTCCTGTGACGAGTTCATCCAGCTGTCCTTTCTTCGTGGGCGTCCCAGCGTTGAGACCATTGATCAACTGAAGCAGGCAGGAATCCGTGTGAACTATTCGTGGCTCGGGGATGAAGACGAGAGCGAGCTCAGGCAAGACCTGGGGGATCTGTTCGCCCGTGGGGTGGACTTTGTATTGGTTGATCATGTCGGGCAGGCCATGGAAGGGGCGAGCGCTCTGGGAATCACTCCGGTGGTTCCGCACTGGAATGGCGCTTCTCCCTTCACCTGCGTCGAGGCTCCTTCCTGCGCATCTGCACGATGATTGTTCCCACTCCTTCTGTGGATCTTTCCGTTCACGTTCTTCAATAACCCGTTAATTTTTTATTCACCTGACATCACATGGAGCATGATGAATCAATCGACGAGATTTGAAATACCCGGAGCGGACTCTAAACGCATTGTCGGTGACCGCCTTTCCGGGCAGGAACGACAATTACTTTTTGTGACTGGTTTTCTTTCCAAGCGGTGGGGCAATAAAAGCAAGGCTCTGGCCGATTTGTGTAAAGAGCGAGGCTGGGGATTTTGCTGTTTTGATTTTCGTGGTAATGGCGAATCAGAGGGTGCGTTCGCTGACTATAGGTTGTTCGACTGGCTTGGAGATGCGCGATGCGTGACAACGATGCTCGCCGATGGTCCCCCCGTAACCATAATCGGATCATCCTTAGGTGGCTGGCTGGCATGGCTCCTTGGACAGGAATTTCCTCACGTACAACAATTGGTGCTCCTGGCTCCGGCGTTTAATATGATGGGAAAACGCGCGCAGGATATTTCGCCTGAACGACGCCAACGGTGGCAGGAGACCGGATGGATGCCCTGGGACGATGACGCCTTGCATAAAGACTTTCCGCTCTCGTGGAAATGGGTGGAAGAAAGCGAGACCTTATGGGCCAGGCGATCAGATTCACCCAAGAGGGTGCCCACGCGCATTGTGCATGGACTTCAGGACGTGGTAATCCTTCCAAAAGGAAGCTGGGAATTTACCGAACACCTGCTCACACAAGATCCTCAATATCCTATCGAACTGCTTTTGAAGACCGGGGATCATCGGTTTAGCAGCCCTGCGAATCTTCACACATTCCTGGATGTTGCTCAACAGCTTCAGTAGGAAACCGGACCTTGTTTTTTTTAACATCAGAGATTGTCTGCCACCTCCTTTCACCGCTTTTGCTTCCGCCGGAAAATATGAACCAAGAAAGGAATGATCACCATGACTGCACAAAGCCATCCCCATGCCATTACCATTTCGCCCAATCCGAATCGGGTTAAGGTGACGTTTAACGGAACCGTCGTTGCGGACACCAGACGAGCGCTGACATTGCGGGAGGGGCCTGTGCCACCGGCTCAATACATCCCGCGTGAAGATGTAACCATGTCCTTCCTTCGCCCCACGACTCATTCCACGCACTGCCCCTTTAAGGGGGACGCGTCGTATTTCAGCGTGAGCGTGGATGGCAAAACAGCCGAGAATGCTGTCTGGACGTATGAGACTCCCTTCGCTTCTGTGGCCGACATCAAGGATTACGTGGCTTTTTATCCCGAGAAGATGGATGCCATTGAGGAGCTTTCTCCGCCTCATGATGTTTAAGGATTGAACCCTTTTGGATTCAATGCGGTTTTTTCCACACGATGACATCATGTGCCCAAAAGTCGCGCGTGGTCATTGCCAGGTAATCAGAGCAAGGCTATTTTTTATTGCCTCTTTCCTTTAGGATGGTTGTATCTCGTCTCTAGGCCAAAACATCTTTTTCATTATTCACTTTTTCCCGGGGAGGTATATCATGCCGATCTACGTGAGTTTAGTGAATTTTACCCATGACGGGCTGATGACCATGAAGGCCAAGGGTGTGCAGCGGTCAGACATGGTAAAGAAAAATGTCGAATCCTTGGGCGGGAAAATGCTGCATGCCTTTTATTGCCTTGGGGAATATGATGTGGTGGCCATTTTAGAGTTTCCCAATAATCGCGCGGCTATGAAGGCCGGAGTGCTCAATGCCTCAATGGGACATATTCGCATCAAGACGATGCCGGCGGTATCCCGCGATGAGTGGAAATCGGTCTTGAGTGAAACGTGGGGCAAGTCCAAAAAGAAGAAGCGAGGGTGACCTGTTCTTCAGCTCAACTGGCATCGAGCCGGGCAATGCGTGATTTTTCTGATCTCTAAGGGGTGAGGTCTAGATTGCCTTCCATTGCGTATCCGTTTCATTGCATGCTCGTGGTTGTGCAGCTAGGCCTTTTGCCCTCATAATCTTTCATCAGGCCTTTAGCGCCTAATTGTCGGTGATCACCGTTGACGAACAGATTCATCCTGTCAGAAGGAGGTATCGTATGGGGCCAACGAAAGCTGTCGTAAAAGACTGTGGGATCTATGATGCGAAAACCGGGAATTTGATTAAGGATGGGTTTCCTACCCCTGAGTCGATCCAGGATTATGCTGCTCATCATTATCTTGTGCTCCCTGTGGTGAATAAAGACTGTCAACCGTGGTTGCTCGATGGCCAACCGATTTTTTGCCTACGTGGCACCCGCTATGAAAACGTCAAGGACGAAGTGTTGCATCTGGCACGATGTCCGGATTGTGGTGGTATGGGCATCCGGGATGAGGAACCGGTAGTTGAATCCGATTGTATCCGGTGCGTGTCCTGCGGCCATGAGTTTGATACCCGCTTGGAGATGATGGAAAGTTAGAGTGAGGGGTTCGTCCAGAATTCTGTATGGATTTTTTCTCTGATTTCGCTTGAGACGATCATGTTGAATAGCGATTTCCATGAAGGTCACAGGAGACCACTGAGTCTCAGGCAATCCGCCTTCGGCTTTATGAGACTCCGGTCTGTCCAGTCCTATCACGATGCTATTTCTCTCCGAACGTGCATTCAGTCATGCCCTCCATATTTTCTCTTGGATATGACTCACTCTGATCTTTGGTGGGATGCCAGTCCTCTCTGTAGATTAGCGGGTATCTCGGGTGTCTGGAGATATGCTCATCTCCATCCCATTGCAGGAGGAAAGATATGCCCAATGCGAAACGGGAAAAGCCCTGCTATTTGTGTAAGGAAGCAGGATCGGAAAGTCTAAGTTATCTGGTGTGTTTACAATGCTCCCGGCATTTTTGTCGTTTTCATGGGGACCCGCAAATGGATGAATGTATCAAATGCCTGGAAGGCAACGAAGAAACCTAGAGGGGGCTGTTGAAAAAAACCGCCAGCGGCGTTCTCGCCATTTTTCCGTGCTCACGTACTGGAAGTACGCTCTGCGCGCAAAAATGACTGCGGCCTTCCCTTCGACATGACTCAGGGCAGGACTGGACGAACCCTTCGAAAAGCTCAGGGCATGCTTTTTTGAACCGCCCCGAGG
>JBATLR010000280.1:0-13537 GCA_049289415.1 Nitrospirales bacterium | reverse complement strand
GTGGGACTTTTTTCTCACCCATTTGGTCCTAAAGGGGCACTGGGGAAACGGAGAGTTTTCCTGAAAATTTATAATACGAAATGGCTGTGAATGTTCATCTTACTGTCTGTGCAGTTCTTCTAAATTGACGCATGAAAAGATCGCTTGATATAGTCATTTTGGAAACCCGCTCTGACTTGGTTCCATCCCCTGTGTTGGTAGCCACGAAGTTGGGTTGGCTCCTCTTTCCAGTTCGATTTAATGAAGAAGTCCATTGTTCATACCTAATTCATTTTTTGAATCAATAAGCAAGGTTTGTTACCTATGAAACGAGTTCGAAGTCTCATGAGCGTTGCCTTAGGTTTTTTTCTTTTTTCATCAGTGGCCCATGCTGAAATGTTTCCTTCTGATGGACCTCCGGGCACGACAGTGACAATTAGTGGGGAAGGGTTTGGTGAATTCCAAAATACGCAAGCTAATCGAGTGGAATTTCAGGGTGTCTCGGCGCTCATTCAATCCTGGGAACCTGATTTCATTCTGGTCAAAGTGCCTTTGCAGGCTCGTTCCGGCCCTGTGATGGTTATCAACGGATCGGCCAAAAGAGAAGCCGGAATTTTCTCCGTTACCAATGTCCGTATTGCGAGCTTGAATCCTTCGCAAGCCGAAGCGGGTTCCTTGCTCACGATTGTTGGTGAACATTTCGGCAATACGGCTGGGTCTCGTGATCCCAATACCATGTTCGGGGTCAATCAAGTGATGATCAATGGGATTCGCGCGGAGGTGCGACGGTGGCGGCCTACCAAAATTGAAGTTCTCATTCCGGCTAATGCCAAGTCCGGTGATGTGGAAGTGCGCTTGGCGTCAAGCGACCCACTACCGGATGGATCATGTTGTGCTCCTGTTGAGTATGCGATCAGTAATGCCGTCCCTCTGACGGTCATTCCTTCTATTGCCTTTGATCCTACTGAGGGCCCAATCGGGAGTAAGGTCGTACTGTCTGGTCAGGGGTTTGGAGAAAGCCGACCTGAAGATGGACGAATATTTTTTGGAGGAAAGCCTGCGATCATTGCGCAGTGGTCCGATCGAACCATCGTGGCCCATGTGCCGTTAAATGCCAAATCAGGTTCCCTGATGCTCCATCGAGAAGGAAATGAGCGGGAGATTGGAACGTTTACCGTATTGACTAGTCAGATATCAGGAATGATTCCCCCCCAAGGACCAATTGGGACACTCTTGACGATTAAGGGAATAAATTTCGGTGTGTATTCAGAAGCCGGCGGCACGGCATATGCCTTTGATTTTCTTTCCGGGGGCAACGGTGTGGAGATTGGGGGAGTGCCGGCTGTCATTCACCGTTGGCTTGATGAACAAATCGATGTATGGGTGCCCTTCAGCGCAAAAAGTGGGCCAGTGATTGTGAAACGAGGAGGAGCTACTCCTAAAATTGATGGCACCTGTTGTGAACGACAAGAGATTGTGACCCTAAAGGCCGGAGATTTTACTGTTGTTCAGCCGGAAATTCACTCCTATTCGCCGAAAGAAGCCGGCCTGGACGAAGTCGTGACTATTACTGGTAAGGGATTTGGTGAATTTCTGAAAATCTCCGAAGCCACTCGTCTATCTCTCAATCAGGATGCCCATGACTGGCAAAACTATAGATTAGGGCAGGATGTGTCTCGCAGTGAGGTGCTGGTGAACGGCATTGCAACCCATGTCGAATCATGGACCGATACGGAGATTAGGATCCGTGTCCCTCGCCGTCCGGCCTTTGGCTTTGGAAACCCCGAAGGTTTTGAGCCTGACCTCACTAAAGGGGAACTGATTTTGAAGCGAGGGTCATGGGATATGCTCGAAACCGGCGAATGCTGTACGCCCAAAAAGTATATCACGATCGTGGGTGGGCCATTTACGATTTTACAGAGAGGCCTTCCTGACAAAGATTATTGGAATGAAAAAGGGCGAGCACAGTAATGAATTTTGGCACAATTAGGAACCATGATCTAATGAAAAATCGCCCTGCCTGGAATCGAACGGTGAAAGGTCTGTGTGTGTTGGGAATCCTTGCTGGTATAAGCTTAGTTTTGAACCCTCATCCAACCTTTCCTCAATCCACTTCGTCTGCTCTCTCACTTCAGACCAGTCCTACCAAGGTGACATTTCTTGGTGTGCATTTTCAGAATGCCCGGAAGGGATGGATCGTAGGAGCAGGAGGGACGATTCTTCACACTGAGGACGGTGGAGCTACCTGGAATTCGAGCCCTCGCCGCACCAACGTTTTATTGACTGCGGTGACCTTTGCGGATGCCCTGCACGGATGGATTCTTGGACAAAACGGAACGGTATTACATACTGTAGATGGTGGGAAACAGTGGATTTCGCAGGAGAGTGGGACAAATGGAACGCTCTACGCGGCTGATTTTCTTACAACCGATCATGGATGGGTGGTTGGTTCCCGTGGCGTCATTTTACACACGGAAGACGGGGGAGAGAGCTGGGCGGATCAGGTCAGTGGGACGACAGCAGATCTCTTTGGTGTCCATTTTCTTAATGAAAAACGTGGTTGGGCCGTTGGTGCCCTTGGTGTCATCTTGGCGACTACTGACGGGGGAAAGAGTTGGGGGCTACAGACCACAAATAATCCCGCAACATTTTTTGATATTGTGTTTACGGATAATGTGGCTGGATGGGCTGTTGGGACGCAGGGAACAATGTTTCAAACCCTGAATGGAGGGGAAGTATGGGTGGATCACACTCGATCGTGTGGAAGTCCATGCATTAAACCCGCTGATTTGGTGAATATTAGTTTTATAAATTCACTGGTTGGTCGAATCGTTGGGGAGCGGGGGACCATTTTAGAGACTCATGACGCCGGCTTTACGTGGCAGGAAATTGAACCCCTAAACTCTGAAACCCTATACGCTCAATCATTCCTTGAACTTTCTAATGGGTTTGCTGTGGGAGACCATGGGACGATCATTCATTTGAATTCTTCGCCATCTCATCCCTAGTGCTGGGCGCTTCCGTTGTTTTCCTCACAGATAGTTGAGTCTGGCCTGCAGAATGACTAATGAAGTCAGGCTGGCAGTTTCTGCTCGTAAAATTCCCTGTCCCAACGTGGCAAAAACAACATTCAGGTTTTTGGCTATCTCTCGTTCATCCTTCGTCCAACCTCCTTCTGGGCCGATGAACACCGTAATTCCGTTTGGATTATCCGACGGTAAGTCCATGGTCGATAGAGAAGCCTTCTCCTGTCGCTCAGCCAACATGATTTGTATTCCTTTATTTTTCTGCCGTAGAAAATCCTGAAATGTCTGGATGGGAAGTATCTTGGGGATGCTCCATCGCTCACTTTGCTGTGCCGCTTCCAAGGCAATGCGATCCCATCGCTCCTGATAATTCGTTGCGTGGCCTGGAGGCACGCGTGGAATGACTCTTTCGGTAATCAGTGGTGCAAGCGCATGGACCCCAAGTTCTGTGGCTTTTTGGATGACCCAGGCCATTTTCTCTCCTTTTAAAATTGCCTGCGCCAGGGTGATGGGGGTAGTGGAGAAGAGCGGGGATTCTTGAATACTCAGAACCGTCGAGTAGATAGCCTGTTTGGTTATCTGAAGAATTGTTGTATGGTATCGACGATTTCGCTCATCATTAAGAATCAGCGGGTCTCCCGGTCTCATTCGTAAACTTTTTGAAAGATGGGTGAATAAGGGGTCGGGGATCGTGACCCTTTCATCCTCAACCTGGGTTGAATGGATGAAAAAGACGGGCATCTGTTTCCGTGAGGATGGAGAGGAAGTAAAAGAGGCAGGTTAATCAAACATGTTTTTAACTTTATCGAACAGGCCTTCTCCTTGCGTGTCCGTAGATATTCCGCACTCCTCGGCATAGGCGGAAAGGAGCTCGTGTTGTTTTGGAGTCAATTTTGTAGGAATTTGAATTTTAGTCCGAATCAGTTGATCGCCACGAGTTTGGGACTTAAGTCCAGGAGCGCCCAACCCTTTGAGGCGGAGAATTTGATCGTGTTGGGTCCCTCCAGGGATTTTCACCATGGTGGTTCCACTTAATGTAGGCACTTCGACTTTTCCCCCAAGCGTCGCTGTGACAAAATCCAAGCGAAGGTCATAGAGGATCTCTTGGCCTTTCCGTTGAAAGTGCGGATGAGGCCGTACATTGAGTGCCACATACAAATCTCCAGGAGGTCCGCCATTCATGCCATGTTCGCCTTCATGGGAAAGTCGAAGTCTCATGCCGGTTTCGACTCCAGCTGGAATGGTGACTGCTAAGAGCCGTTCCTTGTGAACGCGTCTTTGTCCTCTACATGTCTTGCACGGGTCAGCAATGACTTGACCTGATCCTTGGCATTGCCCACAGGTCCGATTAATGGTGAAAAAACCTTGTTGTAACCGTATTTGTCCGGCTCCACGGCATGCGGAACAGGGTTTGACGGCTTGATCGGATTTCGCGCCAGTTCCATGGCAGGTTTCACAGACTTCCCAACGAGGAATTTTGAGTTTGGCTTCCTTACCGTTAATGGCCTCTTCAAATGAAATTTCTAAGTTATATTGAAGATCATTGCCCTGTTCGGCTCGATTTTGCCCTCTGCCTCCCCCGAAAAAGTCTTCAAAGATATCCCCAAACATATCTCCGAAGCCGCCACCTCCAAAACCGAATCCATCGGCTCCTCCTCCCTGGCCAGCCGCTGCATGACCAAACATGTCATATTTTTTTCGGCGATCTGAATCGCTGAGCACTTCATAGGCTTCCCCGGCTTCCTTAAACTTTTCCTCAGCCGCTTTTTTCTGGACTGGGTCGGCATGCAGGTCCGGGTGATGTTGCCTGGCAAGTTTTCTAAAGCCTTTTTTAATGTCTTCTTCCGAGGCATTGCGGTCCACCCCGAGAATTTCATAATAATCTCGTTTTTGGGTCTGTGCCATCAGCGTTGTCCAAAGGTGGAATAATGGATGCCTATGTGCATCAATCTGTTCAAAAGTTTTTAATTTTTGCCTTTATCAACTTCTTCAAATTCTGCATCTACAACTTTTTCCTCACTGCCGGCGCTTTCACCGCCAGTGGTTCCGGGGCCGCCATCTGGTCCCGAACCGCTGGCAGAGGCATCCGTAGAAGCCTTTTTGTACATTTCCTCTGCTAATTTATGAGAGGCGGTGGTGAGGTTTTGCATGGCGGTTTTAATCGCTTCGAGGTCCGTTCCCTCCATAGCTTTACGGAGGGCGTCAACCGCCTGGGTGATGTTGGATTTCTCCGTTTCCTCAATCTTGTCTCCATGTTCGCTCAAATTCTTTTCGGTACTATAAATAAGGGTATCGGCTTGATTTTTGACTTCGACCAATTCCCGTTTCTTTTTGTCTTCTTCGGTATGACTTTGAGCTTCCTTAACCAGACGCTCAACTTCCTCCTTACTTAATCCGCTAGATGCCGTGATCTTGATTGATTGTTCTTTTTGCGTGGCCATATCTTTGGCTGAGACATGCACAATGCCGTTAGCGTCGATATCAAATGTGACTTCAACTTGCGGAACACCTCTTGGTGCCATCGGAAGGCCCACTAAATCGAACTGCCCCAATAGTTTATTGTCATTGGCCATTTCCCGCTCACCTTGGAAGACTCTGATGGTCACGGCAGTTTGGTTGTCGGCGGCGGTTGAAAAAATTTGACTCTTTTTGGTGGGTATGGTGGTGTTGCGTTCGATGAGTTTCGTGAAGATTCCCCCTAATGTTTCGATGCCGAGTGAAAGCGGGGTGACATCTAATAACAAGACATCTTTCACATCTCCCTTGAGGACTCCACCCTGAATAGCTGCACCGATTGCCACGACTTCATCAGGATTCACGCCACGGTGGGGTTCTTTGCCGAAAAATTGCTTAACTCGTTCAATCACTTTTGGCATCCGAGTCATTCCACCTACCAAGACGATTTCATTGATGTCGCTGGTGGTCATATCAGCATCGGCAAGAGCTTTTTTGCAAGGTTCGATTGTTCGCTCAATTAAATCATTCACCAATTGCTCGTATTTTGACCTGGTGAGTTTAAGGACCAAATGTTTTGGTCCACTGGCATCGGCGGTGATGAAGGGTAAGTTTATTTCGGTTTCTTGTGAGGAGGAAAGCTCGATTTTTGCCCGTTCGGCTGCTTCTTTCAGTCGTTGCAGGGCCATTCGATCATTTCGTAAATCGATTCCTTGATCTTTTTTGAATTCTTCAACCAACCAATCCATGACCCGAAGATCAAAGTCGTCTCCGCCCAAAAAGGTATCACCATTTGTGGATTTGACTTCAAAGACTCCTTCTCCGATTTCTAGAATGGAAACGTCAAAGGTTCCACCACCGAGATCGTAGACCGCGATACGTTCATCTTTTTTCTTGTCGAGTCCATAGGCGAGTGACGCTGCAGTCGGCTCATTAATGATGCGCAAGACATTTAAGCCCGCGATCTTTCCTGCATCCTTCGTCGCCTGGCGTTGGCTATCATCAAAATAGGCTGGGACCGTAATGACAGCATCTGTCACCTTTTCCCCTAAATAATCTTCAGCTGTTTGCTTCATTTTTTGAAGGATCATGGCAGAAACTTCTGCTGGACTATAGCTTTTCCCTCGAATGATGACGTGGGCATCCCCGTTAGCACCTTCGGCTGTCTTATAGGAAAGCCGGTTGGCGGCATTTTTGACCTCGGAAGAAGAATGCTTTCTACCCATCAGGCGTTTCACCGAATAAATAGTGTTTTCCGGGTTGGTTATGGCTTGCCGTTTGGCAATCTGTCCGACCAATCGTTCGTCTTTGTCGGTCAAAGCCACAACCGAAGGGGTTGTCCGTCCGCCTTCTGAATTGGCAATGACCGTTGGGTCTCCACCACTCATCACCGCCACGCAAGAATTTGTTGTTCCTAAGTCAATCCCAATAATTTTGCTCATACGTGTATTCCTCCCTCTTCACCAGATTCTTCAGTCGAACCAGGTTCTGTCAGTTCTGATTTTTCTTTTGCCACGCTTACCATAGCCGGACGTAAAATGCGATCGTGCAATAAATATCCTTTTTGAAATTCCTCGATGACAGTGTTCGGCTCCACATTTTCAGATTCCACCTGGGTCACTGCTTGATGAATAGCAGGATCAAAAGAGTGTCCTGTGGTGCTTACTTGTCGAACGCCAACTTTGCCCACGGTTTCCAGGAATTGTTTATGGGTAAGCTCTACCCCCTCCAGTAATGGGCCACTCGTTCCTGCATCTTTCGCGCATTGAATGGCTCGCTCAAGGTTATCAATAATAGGAAGTAAATTTTTCAATAATGATTCATTGCCAAATCGAATAGAATCGCTCTGATCCCGCTGGGCTCGGCGTTTGTAGTTTTCAAATTCTGCGGCCAGGCGCAAATATTTATCTTGGAAAATTTGCAGTTCTTCTTCTGGCGTTCCGCCATTTTCAGAAGTACTTTCTGATGTGTCCTCGGTTGAATGTGCTTGAGGACTGACTTCTTCTGTAGTCACTTCTCCAGTAGTTTCCTCTCTTGAGGACATGGTTTTACCTTTTCCCGATTGTTGCGTCATAAATGACCAGTAAGAAGAGAGAGACATTTCAAATTGGTTATCGCAAGTTAGATAGTCACTTCATCTGGCAAGTCAACCCATCCTCTTAAATTTCTTATGATTTTTGGTTAACCTAAAGTATTTAATAATCTGGAGAGGTGTTATCCACAGGAAGGGGTCATGCGATCATAGAGGAGCTTTAAGCCTTCTAATGTAAGGTTGGGTCTAACCTCCTGAATAGTGTGCGAAATTGGAACAATTGTTTGAGCCAACCCGCCTGTCGCGATGACAAGTGGAAATTCTCCGATTTCCTGTTGAATTCTCCTCACGATTTCATCAACCAATCCAGCATATCCATACATGATTCCTGCCTGCATACTGGAGGTCGTGTCTTTGCCAATCACGGATGCCGGGATAACCAGATCAACTTTTGGAAGTTTTGCTGTTTTGGTATGCAGGGTATCTGCTGCGCTTTTTAAGCCAGGGGCAATGGCTCCACCTAGGTACTCGCCTTGTTGGGTGACGATACAAAATGTGGTCGCAGTCCCAAAATCCACAATAATCAGATATCGTCTATAGCGGGCAAATGCTGCAGCCGCATTGACGAGACGGTCTGTCCCGATTTCCTCTGGATTACTGTATCGGAGGATGAGCCCATGAGGACATGCGCTGGTGACTATTAGAGGTTGTTGTCCGAATAATGATTGGGCCAACATGTCGAAAATATGTGTGAGAGGGGGGACCACACTAGTGACGATACAGCCTAAGATGTCTTCTGGCAGGATTTTATGAAATTGAAGGAGGGAGCGAAGAACAATGCTATATTCATCAGGAGTCTTGGAATGGTCGGTGGATAAGCGCCAGTGTGAGATCAATATGCTGTCTTGAAAAACCCCACAGACAATATGTGAGTTCCCAATGTCGATGGCCAGAAGCATAAAAAAGAGTCACTCCTTTTGAGCCATCCTTCAGAGATGGGTCATTGTTGGGCAGTTGTGCGAAGATGAAGGATTTCGCCGGAATGAATATCTCGAATCCTAGCTGATTGATCGTTTGAGTCGGAAGGGGAGGGAATGACTCGGAGTTGGCCATGTTCTCCTATGGAATGAGCCAGCCCTTGAAGTTGGCTTCCATCAGGAAACTGAACCTGAATCGTTTGTCCAATGGTGACACACGAATGTGTGTATTCCACAAGATAAGACAAAGGCCCGTTGGACCTCAGGTTTTCCCAATTTTTTTCCAAGGATGTGATTACCTTCATAATGAGCTCTTCTCTGTTCACAGCGCAATGACAATGGATCTGCAGAGAAGTCGCACTAGTTTGAAGTTCTAAAGGAAATTCCGATTGAGAGAGGTTAACGTTAATCCCAAATCCGATTACCACGCACGAATGGTGTCTTGGATTCCGAAAGGAATCACATAAAACGCCACCCAATTTACGTCCTCCAATTAATAAGTCATTGGGCCACTTTAGATCGATACGAATAGATGCCTGTTGTTCGAGTGCCTGGGCAATGGCCACCCCGGCCATAAGAGGCACCCATCCTAAATATTGAATGGGTGTCTCATGAACAAAAAGGAGAGATCCGTAAATATTGGACTTACCTGGGGAAAACCAAGACCGATCTAATCGACCTCGACCCGCGGTTTGTCTGTCGGCCAGAACGACAGTTCCAGAAAGTGCTTGGTTCTTGGCTTTTTCCATGGCAAACGCATTGGTTGAGGCTAATTCTTCAAAAATATAAAGGGTCTCGCCAAACTTTTTTGTGGGGAGAAGGGCGGCTAGTTTTGTGGAGGATACCACTGATAAGTCAGAGGGTTAGAGGAAAATCAGGCTCGTGGTTGGCGCTTTTGAGGACGTCTTTTTGTTCGGAGAGGAACGATCTCCATGGAAAGATCCATGGATGGGGCGGAATGTGTGAGTGCCCCAATCGAGATGAAATCCGGTCCGGCTTCTGCCATACCTCGAACATTGTCCAAGGTTATGCCCCCTGATACTTCCACCAAGGCCTGCTTTTGGATGATGTCTATGGCCTGCCTGACATGATCGGGGGTCATGTTATCCAATAAAAGGATATCGGCTTTTCCCTTCAAGGCCTGTCGGACCTGAGCAATCGTTTCGACTTCCACGCAAATTCGAAGGCCATGCGGGGCATGTTGTCTGGCCAACAGGCAAGTCTGGGTGATGTTCAACCGTTGGGATGCCATCACCATCAAGTGATTATCTTTAATGAGAATGCCATCATGAAGTGAGAAGCGATGATTTTTGCCCCCGCCAAGGCGAACGGCCCATTTTTCTAAGGCCCGGAGTCCCGGTGTTGTTTTTCGTGTGTCCACCAAAGCGACTGGATAATCACGGACAGCCTCGCAGAACTGATGGGTGAGCGTGCTGATCCCCGAAAGCCGTTGGAGGAAATTCAGAGCGATTCGTTCGCCTTGAAGGAGCGATTGCGCCTTCCCTTTCATTCTCAGGATGGTGGTTAACGGGCAAACCATGGTTCCATCGCCAGCATGAGTGGTAAGTTCAAGGGTTGAATCGACTGCTTGAAACACCTCCCGGGCAACGGCCACGCCTGCCACGATCATGTGGCCTTTCGCGATGATGTCGGCGCGAGCTAATAGAGTTGGTGGAATGAGAAGGGTTGAGGTCAGGTCTCCGTAGGCAAGATCTTCTTCCAGCGCAGCGCTGATTATGCGCCGCATGGAGAAAAGAGGAGGAGGCGAGGCGAGAGAAGGTGCACCCATCAGGTCGTCATGGAAACCAATTGTTGTTCGGTCATATTCAGAATTCCCAACTCATCGATCAGCTTGGTACGGCGGTCTTCTGATTCCTGGATTACGGAAGGCTCCGCTTTCTCCCTGAATTCAGGAGAGGATAACCGACTGCCAAGGCGCTGCACTTCTTTCTCTTTTTCTCCAATTTGTTTCTGGATTTTTTTGACAACTTCATGGAGGTCAATCTCATTGGGAACGGGGATGCCAATAGTGCTGAAATGACCAGAAGGCAATTGTAATGTACGGAGAGGTGGGATGCCCTGGTCTGTGATAACCGATGAGCGCAGAATTGACTCGATATAGGGCGCAAGAAAGGCCAGAATAGCCGTGTCATTGACCTGGGTGCTCGCTCCATAGATTGAAGGGGTTTGAGCGGAGGAAATATTCAGGAAGGCACGCCCGGTTCTTGCCGTGTTGACAAACGCTTGGAGAAGTAAAAAAGCCTGTTCGGCTTCGGTATTGACCCACTCCGGCTTTTCAGTGGGAAATGGTTGCGTCATGATTGATGGCCCTTCGTGCGGGAAGGATTGCCATATTTCTTCGGTAATAAATGGCATCACGGGGTGTAACAGCCGTTGGATGATTTCAAAAGATTCCAAAAGTGTCTGTCGGGTGGCAGGCGCATCAGGATGGTTTTCTTGTTGGAGGCAGGGTTTGGCGAGTTCTATGAACCAATCACAATATTCATGCCAGATGAATTGATAGAGAGCAGAGGCGGCTTGGTCAAAGCGATAGTCTTCAAAGGCTTTGCTCACTTCACGGATCGTATGGTTCAGTCGGCTGAGAATCCATCGATCTGGAAAAGGTCGGAACTCTGCTGCGAGTGATGTTCGTGGTCCATCCGAATAGAGATGAATAAAGCGTGCGGCATTCCAGAGTTTTGTGACAAAATTTCGATACCCCTCAATGCGTTCCTCGGCCAATTTAATGTCCCGGCCAGGAGAGGCCATTGAGGCCAGGGTAAACCGCAGGGCATCCGTTCCATATTGTCGCATTTTGGTTAGGGGATCAATCACATTTCCTTTGGATTTGCTCATCTTCTGACCCTCGGCGTCTCGAACCAGGGCATGAATGTACACATCACGGAATGGGACCTGCCCCGTAAATTTCAGGCCCATCATGATCATTCTGGCAACCCAAAAGAAGAGAATGTCCAGTCCGGTGACTAGGGTTGCAGTTGGGTAAAATGATTTAAAGTCTTCTGTGTTTTCTGGCCATCCGAGGGTAGAAAATGGCCAGAGGGACGATGAAAACCAGGTGTCCAAAACATCAGGGTCTTGAAAAAGGTTGGTCCCGCCGCATGTTGGACAGAATTGTGGTGGAGTTCTCGAGACGATGGGTTGTGCATCGGGGGTGATAAAGCAGCTCATTGTGAGCTGTTTGGAAGAAATGCTTTTATCGTCAGGGACTTCGCCAACCTGGCTAGTTTTGAGTAACTTGTCCTTGTTGCAGGTTCGACAGTACCAGGCGGGGATTTGATGCCCCCACCAGATTTGGCGAGAAATGCACCAATCTTTGATCTGGCGCATCCAGCCCAGATAATTGTTTTTCCATCCATCGGGAATAATTCGAATGTGTCCGGTTTCAACCGCTTGGATGGCAGGAGTTGCCAAAGGTTGGATTTTGACGAACCATTGCGGTGAAAGATAGGGTTCGACAATGGTTTTGCAACGATAACATTTCCCGATGGCCATGGCGTGATCTTCAACCTTTAAGAGAAGTTCGTCCCTCTCCAGGGCTTCGATCACCATGGCGCGGGCTTCCTGGACTGACTTGAGGTTGAGTATGTTTCGAAGTCTGGAATCTGCCTGAGCTTCTTGAAGTCCTGATGGGCTCATTCGAGCCTGAAAATCGAGTATGGCCAGGCGTGAAAGACCGTGTCGCTCGCCTGCTTCAAAGTCATTAAAGTCATGCGCAGGCGTAATTTTGACGGCTCCGGTTCCAAATTCCCGGTCAACTAATATTGGATCAGCTAAAATGGGAATGGTTCGTGTCGTCAAAGGGACGCGAACTTCTTTGCCAATGTACTGCTGGTAACGAAAATCCTCAGGGTGGACAGCCACTGCGGTATCTCCCAGAACGGTCTCTGGTCTGGTCGTGGCCACCGTGAGGAATTGTGTTGGATCGTTAGCGAGGAAATACTGAATGTGATAAAGTTTTCCTTTGATTGGTTCGTGCTCGACTTCAATGTCAGACAGGGCTGTTAGGCAGCGCGGGCACCAATTTATTAAACGTTCCCCTCGGTAAATAAGACCTTCCTCGTACAGACGAACAAACACCTCTCGAACCGCCTGGGAAAGTCCTTCGTCCATGGTAAACCGGAGACGAGACCAATCGCAGGAGGCTCCTAACTGTTTTAATTGTTCGATAATAGTATCTCCCGATTGGTGTCTCCACTTCCAGACCCGGTCGATGAAGGCTGAGCGCCCGAGGTGTTCTCGTGACTGACCTTCCTGCGCGAGTTGCCGCTCGACTACATTTTGGGTCGCAATCCCCGCATGGTCTGTCCCAGGAACCCAAAGAGTCTTTAGTCCCTGCATGCGTCGCCATCGAACGATAATGTCCTGGATGGTCGTATTGAGGGCATGGCCGATGTGGAGTGACCCGGTGACATTGGGCGGAGGAATGACCAGGCAAAATGATTGAGACTGGTTGCCGAGGTCAGGTTGGAAGAGTTGGTGCTCCATCCAATAGGACCCCCACCGCTGCTCGACTTCATTAGGATTGTACGTTTTTTCTAACTGTGAAGATGACATACTATCGTTGAGATGCTGTTTCGGAGTTGGCAAAAAAGTCTCCGATGTTATCACGGGCCCTACAGGCCTGCAATACGACCTCTTGTTCCTCCTATGATGCCTGTGGTAAAAATAGCCTCCGTTAAATTTTTAACATTTTCAATTCACTCAGGAGAATCATCCATGCCACGTGGTCGGCAAAAAGATCGTGATTTGCGAAGAAAACATCGAAAAAATCAACAGCGGGTAAAAGGTTTAGAAGTGGCCCGGCGCGAAAAGGGCAAAAAGAAATAAGAACCTGATTTTTTGAGGCCGTGGCCTTCATTCCAAAGAGGCTCATTTTTCTTCTTGAGTTTCCTTCCTTATGATTTTCGTTTGATCGAACGAACCCACCAACAAGGCCATATTTTGGCGGAGAACAGGTCATCGGTCCCTACGCCATTGATCCTCTTTCTACCTCATTTTTTGTATGAATTCCTCCCCCATAAAAGTCATTTTTTTTGATGCCGTAGGGA
>JBATLR010000279.1:0-2166 GCA_049289415.1 Nitrospirales bacterium | reverse complement strand
GTGCACGACAGCCCATCGTTCGCGGTCGGAGATCTCCTGCCAGGATGGCATTGATGTTCCCCACAGACCATGTGTGAGCGACGCATAGAGATCGGCATTGGTCGGCAAGGAATCCTTGCCGGCAGTTGATCGAAATTTAAAGAGCCCGGTAGTGAAATCACGAGGCCGCGGAATGAGAAACTTCGCGGACGGGCCTTTCCCGTCGCCCTTCACTCCGTGACAGCCGACACAACGCCGTTCATAGACCTCTTGGCCGAGAGACAAGAGTTCCTCAGGAGCCTGTGAATTCCCGAGAAATGCTCCCGGACTGGATATCCTGGTCGAAATCGACCCGGCGCGCCAATTGCCGATTGACATCCCCAACCGCTGCAGATAGGCCACCAGGGCTTTTCCCTCCTCATTCAGTTGCGGCAGCCCTTCTTCCTCCGGATTCACGTCGAAAAGCCAGGTGAACCGGGGCATGATCGAATCTGGGACCACTTCGGACGGATTCCAGAAATGAGCCACGTGCCAATCGTCACCGTATTTGCGCCCCACTCTGGAGAGATCCGGACCGATGCGGCGCGTACTGAACAGATGCGGCCGATCGTAGGCTGATTCACCGATCTGAGACACGGGCCCCCATCGGAACGATTCGCCGGTGACCGGACGGATATACTGGGAATGACAATGCCAACACCCGTTCTCAATGTAGGTCTGTCGTCCATGTTGTTCGAGAGGCGTATAATCGGACACATTCACCGACACATTGGTCACGGCATCGAGCACGGTCGTCACCCGAGTGGCCGGCTGAAGCCAGGGGATGACGCCAAGAATGAATACAGCAATGGAGAAAAATCCCATGCCGGCCACGATGCCGACCGTAGACGGATTTTCAAGCCAGCTCTTGCCGGGCTCCATGGCAATCGGTTGCCTGAGGGTTCCCGTTACCTCCTCCGTTTCCGCCTCAAACGGCACGCCCTCACGCACGGTTTTATAAAAATTGTACGCCATCAACCCGAGGGCCACATCCATCATCAGCCCCACGACGGTTCGGGCCACCCACCAGGGTTGCATGGCTTTTAGCGAATCCACGAAATTCGCACCGTTTTCCAGCATCGTGCCTTGAATGAAGCCCTGCGCGGTCAACCCAAGCACCATGGTCGTAAATCCGGTCACCGTCAGCCACAGATGCCAACTCGCCAGTCGATCGCTCCAGATTTGCCTGCCGGTCAGGCGCGGCCACACGTAATACAGGCCGCCGACGACCCACAGGATCATGGCGCCGAATACGGTCAGATGGGCATGACCGATCACAAAATCGTTGAAATGGGTGAGTTCCTGAAAACGGTAGAGGGCTTCAATCGAACCCTGAACACTGCCGATGAGGTAATAGACCACCCCGATCATGAGAAATTTCGCCCCATAGTTATCACCGCCCCCGCCGCCTAAGACGGTGCCCCACCGCCCCAGCATAGTGCCGAAGAAATTGACGATGACGGTCAGAACCGGAATGATCATCCACATGCTATGGACGATGGAGACGGTTTGCGTCCATTGCGGGATTGGACTGTACAGATAGTGATGTGTGCCGACGAGCGGATAGAAGAGCGCAAGAGACCAGAAGCCTAACAGCGAGAGTTTATGGCTAAAGAGCGCATTCTTGGCGGCGAGCGGCAGGAAGTAGTAAATTGTCGCCAGTCCGGCCGGAGTCATCCACAGCCCCACGAGATAATGAATGTACAATCCGTGCATCGCGGCATTATTCGCCCCGGATATGGGGCCATAAGGCAGGACGACATTCCCGATGAGCAGATTCAGTAATGTCCAGACGACGGCGGCCATCGAATACCACAGAGAGACATAGAACCGCGGGGCCCGACGACGGAAAATCGTACCAAGCACCTGGATCGTGATCCCCACAAACACCAGGTAGCGCAGGATATTTAAGGGCCACTCAAACTCGCCATTCTCTACGCCGACGACGTACCCCATCAAGAGCGACAGCGAGCCAACAATGAGAAAGGTGTTCCACATCCATAGGAGCCACCATCCCCATTCGGCTTTGTATAGAGGCGTTGCGCATAGCCGGGGCACAAAGTAATAGAGGAGTCCAATGAAGGCGGTCGTGAAGGACCCGAAGATGACGCCATTGGTGTGCACCGGACGGAGCCGTCCGAACGACAA
>JBATLR010000278.1:0-2252 GCA_049289415.1 Nitrospirales bacterium | reverse complement strand
GCACGGAACATTGCAACTGTTCGAGAATAGCCTCCGCGGTATTTCCAATGAGCCATCCGGCGATGCCAGTCCGAGCGACCGTTCCCATGACCACCAGATCGGCCTGCAACTCCTTCACCGTTTGCGGGATGACCGTGGAGGGTGCACCACGGCGCAAATGGAATTGCGGGGAAAGTTGGTCATAGGCCTCTGGGCCTATCTGGTCTCTTAACTCCTTGCCAAGGCGGTTGAACGCGCCGTCATGTCGTGAACGTTCACCCTCAACATAAGCCATGACAGCTTCACTGTCGCTCCATGACCGCACCTTTTTCTCGAATGGGGCATCCCAAACATGAAGGACATTCAGTGCGGCAAATTTTGATATCGCGAGCGAACTGGACAGTTCAAGAATCTGCCGGTTGAGATTTTGTTCTGTTTCGTCAGGGATATCCGGGTCGATGTCAACGGCTGCCAGAATGCACGCGTAATCCGACTTCTCCTCTGAGCGTGTGAGCCATACCGGACAAGGGCAGTTGCGCAGCAGTTGCATGTCGTCACTGCCAAACAGCCGTTCGATGAAATTGGGATTTTCAGCCGGCTTGATCAGCAGATCGTTCTGCTGACGTAAAATGGCACGAATCACTTCAAGATACGTCTTGCCCTGCAGGATGTCCAGCCGGATGCTGAGGCGTTCCTTATAAGGCTCAACCAGGGACTCCAGTCCTTTTCGGCGCTCGCTCACCAGGGCTGTCTGTAATTCACGGGAGGTGTGTCCGCCGGGCAGTATCCCGATGCCCGCCGTGAGGGCAGGAATGACATCAATGACCGTCAGATCCGCTTGATTGTTTTCCGCCACCGACACGGCCCGCGCTATCGACGATTCCTGTGCAACGGATGCTTCGGATACGTAGAGAATATTGTTGAATAGTTTCATCGGCATTTACCCCCCATTCCAGATAGTCCACGCCGCATCCGACGGCCGTGTCGGCATGCCCACGATCCAAGGCTTCCTTGAGAATCGCCGACCCGACAAAACCCCGTGGCTCCGATACTCGCAACTTTCATTGATAGGACCCCTTACGTTCATCAGCATGAATCCCAATGTTCGACCATGCCTGCGGCCCACCCTCAGTTGGCCTGAATGGTGACGAACGGTGACGGCGCCTTCTCGCCGGTTTCGGCCAGGGTCAACATGACGAGGAGGAATGAGAATAATCCCTTCGAGGCAAGATCACGATTATCGATCCAAAACCATAGGTCGTTATAAAGCACCTTGGCGAAGGCATCCGTGGGCTTCGTCACGTCGCTTAGAATGTGAATCAGCGGCGGGGGAGCTTCCTGACCCTCGGGCGGGGCTGGAAGATGCGGATATGCCCGCTGCTCCCTCTCGTGTTCCTCGGGAACTTCTACGAAGGTCGCAAGCTCGTACAGGATCTGGAATCCCGAGCGAGTATGCAAGGCGATGACATCATCACGCGCTGGCGCCGCACCATAGATTACCGAAAACGCCGTCTTCTCCGGGTTCAAACCAAGCAGGCGCTTCACGGTCTCTCGCTCCTCCTGGATTTCCGGTGGAACCTTTTCCGTCGGAAAAAACATCACGAGGCCTCCACCCTTAAGGTCTTTATCAGGGTCGAGGCGTAATCCCACCGCACCGGATACCTGGATCCGCCGAAGGGACTTGACCAGTTGAGCGAATTCCGAATCCCCCAATCGTATTTGCGCACCGCCTCTGTTATTGGACAGTCCATTCACAGTCTGCACGGCGGCGCTAAACAACATATCGACCCGCCATCCGGCTTCGACTAACTCAAAGAGCCGTATCGGTGGAATGGGGGTCATGAGCGTTTGAATGAATTGGGAACCGGTCAGAGGCACATAGGTAATCGTGGGCCGATCCGTGTATTGTCCTTGCGCGCCAAAATTGAAGAAATTATTGAGACCACTGCTTGGTCCCCCCTCGAGGTTGGGGAAGATCGTGCCGCCGGCCTGCACACTGCTGACCAACGAATAGCTGCTGACGATCTGTCCGACACCGACGAAAATGGGGGTATCCGCATACCGCATTTTGACGATATTGAGCAGGGTTTGTTGCTTCCAAGAATTCGCCACGGCTTGCGTGAAGTCCATCCGGTCACGGTCGAGCGTCAACGCCCCGAAGTTCATGCAGCCCTGCAGGCTGAGGAGGACCACCATAGAGGCCCACAGACATAATCTATTAGTCCGGCAGCTGTGCGCAAAGGAAACTCGCATTATCGTCCCCTCCAGTAACT
>JBATLR010000277.1:0-9558 GCA_049289415.1 Nitrospirales bacterium | reverse complement strand
GCCATGTCTTCAGCCTTTTTTTGAACCTTTTCCAGATAAGCCGTCTTGACCATATTAATGGATAGATCGGTGAGATCACGAATCAGAGATTCCACGTCCCTGCCGACGTACCCCACCTCGGTAAATTTGGAAGCCTCAACTTTAATGAATGGCGCATCTGCTAATTTTGAGACTCGTCGGGAAATTTCTGTTTTTCCGACCCCTGTAGGGCCAATCATGATGATATTTTTCGGGACAATTTCATCACGGAGTTCCGGGCTGAGCTGTTGGCGCCGCCAGCGGTTTCGTAATGCGATGGCGACCATGCGCTTGGCGTCCCGTTGCCCAATGACGTAGCGGTCTAACTCCTCCACGATTTGGCGTGGAGTAAGGGAGTCCAAGTTTTTGGGTGTTGGTGAAGTCTCTTGTTCCATACGTTATGACGATAACTCCTCAATAACAATGTGATGGTTGGTATAAATGTCGATTCCGGCGGCGATGTTCATGCTCTGTTCGACAACCTGGGACGGTTGCAGTTCGGTGTGAGCCAGGAGGGCGCGAGCAGCAGATAACGCGTAAGGTCCCCCTGATCCAATGGCCAAAATCCCGTCTTCCGGTTCGACCACATCACCTGTGCCGGTAATAATAAATGAATGCTCGCGGTCGGCCACCGCCAAAAGCGCTTCTAATCGTCGAAGGACCCGATCAGTTCGCCAATCCTTCGCCAGTTCAACGGCGGCTCGTGTCAGATTCCCTCGATACTCTTCCAACTTTGCGTCGAATTTTTCAAATAAAGTAAACGCATCCGCGGTCGCTCCGGCAAAGCCGGTGAGCACTTTGTCTTGATGCATTTTCCGGAGTTTCTTGGCGTTACTTTTCATAATGGTGCTGCCGACGGTGACTTGGCCATCACAGCCCATGGCCACTGTAGGCCCCTTGCGTACGCACAGAATCGTCGTGGATCGAATCTTCATCGTTTGAGAGGGTCTCCTTCCGGGGGTATGGAGTGAGAAGAGCCGGATCGGGGGTGTGCCCGGTCATAAACGGCCATGAGTTGGTCAGTTGCCACATGGGTGTATTTTTGGGTTGTGGCGAGCGAAGCATGCCCCAAGAGTTCCTGGATGGCTCGCAGGTCAGCTCCCTCATCGAGGAGGTGGGTGGCAAAGGAATGGCGCAGGGTGTGGGGAGTGACCGTCTTCGTGAAACGGTGTTCGGTCTCTTGCTTCATCATGCGTTCCACGCTTCGAGCGGTTAACCGTCCTCCTCGAGCATTGAGAAAAAGAGGTTGCGATCCTGAGTAGGGCACCCGTGGGGCCGAGGTTCCGGGTTGTATCATCTTGTTCTTGTGGGGCGGATGACGTTGATATTCCAAGATGGCGTCAGCAGCCACTGTGCCAATAGGCACCATCCGCTCTTTTTTCCCTTTTCCCCGCAGTCGAATCGATCGAGTTTCTAGATCCACATCCGCCCAATTTAACCCGACTAATTCTGATACCCGAGCCCCGCTTGCATACAAAGTTTCCAGAATGGCGTGGTTTCTTAACTCAATCCATTGCGGGGATACTGACGAATCTAACAGGATATTGGCTTCGTCTTTGGTGAGGACGGTGGGAAGACGTGTCCCTTGTCGAGGGGAACGAACGGTGGATGCTGGATTACGCGAAATCCGTCCGTCTTCAACTAAAAAACGAAAAAAACTTTTGAGGCATGCCAGTTTTCTGGCAAGTGAGGTTTTTTTTAACCCTTGATCGCTGAGGCTCTTGAGATAGGATCGAATATGGAGTGAGTCAATGGCGCCAGGCTCTGAAAGATCGTTCCCGGAAAGCGTGTGTCGAATGTGCGCCATGAATTGTTTGAGGTCGGACTGATAACTGCGGCGAGTTTCAGGCGAAACTCCCCGTTCCAATTGAAGGTACATTACAAAAGCTCGGATTGCGTCATCCATGCTTTGAAATGGGTAGTGGCCCGTTCTTGGATGAGTTGTCTTTTTTTCTGTTTGTCTCGCACCGGTGTATCAAGTGGCGGGTATAGCCCAAAGTTTGAGTTAATCGGCTGAAAGTACCTTGGCTCACAAGTCGTAATGTAATGGAGCAGTGCTCCATGGGCGGTAGAGGGCGGTGGGGTGACTGGAGCACGCCCTGATAGGATGCGAGCGGCATTGATCCCAGCTATCCCTCCACTGGCCGCAGCCTCCACATAACCTTCTACCCCAACCAATTGTCCGGCAAAAAAGATGCGTGGCTGTTTTTTTACCTGCAAGGTGTTTTGTAAGAGGATCGGTGCATTGATGTACGTATTTCGATGGATGCTTCCACATCGTAAAAATTCAGCCTGCTCCAAGCCAGGGATCATTCTGAAGATTCGACGTTGTTCCGGGTAGGTGAGTTTAGTTTGAAACCCTACCAGATTATAGCAGGAGCCATGAGCGTTTTCTGGACGTAATTGTAACACAGCATAGGGCCGTTGGCCGGTTTTGGGATCAATTAATCCCACAGGCTTGAGGGGACCAAACAATAAGGTTTGGCGACCACGGTCGGCCATGACCTCAATCGGAAGGCATCCTTCAAAATACGGCACGTTCTCGAAAGACTTTGGCTGGACGCGTTCAGCTTCGATCAATGCGTTATAGAAGGCGTTATAGGTTTCTTCGTCCATAGGGCAATTCACGTAATCCGCCGTTCCCTTTTCATATCGTGATGCCATAAACGTCCGGTCTGTGTTGAGCGAATCCGCATCCACGATTGGGGAGATGGCGTCGAAGAAAAACAGGTTTTTCGATTGGGTGAACTGGATGATTGCCTCAGACAATTTGGGTGAGGTCAAGGGGCCGGTGGCAATTATGCACAGCGCATCATCGGGAATTTCATGGATCTCTTCTCGAAGAATTTTGATATTCGGGTGTTCGGCTAATGCCCGGGTCACCTTGCAGGCAAATTGGTCTCTATCCACGGCCAATGCCGTTCCTGCCGGGATCCGCACCTCGTCGGCAATTCGGATGATCAAGGAGTGCAATTGCCGCATTTCCTCTTTCAACATTCCAGGAGCGCTGAGAGGATCATTCGACCCCAAAGAGTTTGAGCAGACAATCTCGGCCAGGTGTTCGGTCCTATGTGCGGCTGTTTCTTCCTTAGGCCGCATTTCATACAGGGTCACTCTGGCTCCAGAGTTGGCCGCCTGCCAGGCCGCTTCCGATCCGGCCAGGCCGCCTCCGATAATGACAAGGTCTGTTCTCATGATTGTGTGAGAGTGATAGTGGCCTAAGGCGCTGAGAAAGTATTAAGGAACGAATTCTAAGAATTGCCGGAAAAAGGAGTCAACTTTCACACGAGGAACATCGACCCGTCAAGGCTTGAATGACGCGTTTATGAATGTCTGGAGTACTTCCGACCAACCCATGAAGATTACGAAAATTATTGAGTCCATATTGGATGGGTTTCCCGTGGATATCGGTAAAACACCCGCCGGCTCCTCGCAAAATGGCTTCAGGGGCACAGGCATCCCATGCCTTGGTATACGGACTCGGTTCAATGTAGAGGTCAGCGTTTCCTTGGGCAATCTGGCCAATTTTCAGTCCCACGCTTCCCAACTGTTGTTCATTATGGATTTGCAATGATTGTTGAATGATAGAAAGAATTGGGGATCGATGGGATCGAGAGGTGACTAGTGAGAGGTTGGTGGGGCTTTTGGATGCGAGAGCTGAGAGTTTTAGGCGAACCCCGTTGTGTTCCATCCAAGCCGTCTGATCCGTCAGGCCGGCATAGAGGTGGTCACGGGTAGGCCAGTAGACAACGCCAAGTTTGGTGTGAGCATCAATGGTCAGTCCGATCATGATGGAAAACTCCCCGTTGCGTGCAATAAACTCTTTTGTTCCATCCAGGGGGTCTATGTACCAGACTCGGCCTGTCGTCGAAGATTTGGAGGGGAGGGGGCTTTCCTCCGCCACGATGGAATCCTGTGGGAAATGTGCGTGTAATTCATCTACGATAAGGGTATTGGCTTGTTGATCGGCCTTGGTGACGGGATCGTCAATGCCTTTGTACATGACCGCAAAATCATTTTGATAGATGTTCATGATAACCTCCCCTGCCTTCCGAGCCAGGTGAGAGGCGATTTCAATTTCATGAGAAAAATCTGGCATTGCTTCCTCCGGTGAAAGAAGGGGATTCAGGAAACCGATAAGAGGAGTAGAGAGTAAGAAGGGTTTTTCTCCCACCCACTGCCTGTAAAATTTATGCTGCCTATTGCCATTATTCTATTGATATTAATCATGATTATGATGGCGACGTATTTGCCAAAATTGCGTCGCGTTCTGGGGATGAGCCTGATGGTCATGTTTGGAGCTATCGGGTTCATTATTTGGCAGGATACGCAGGAACGGGAGTTGGAATTTCAGCGGATTCCTCCCAGCCAGGCCCAACTTTCTCACATGGAGGTTCGATCTGGACTGAACTCCCGGTCGTTTGTGCTGACCGGGAGGCTTGAAAATTCAGCTCAAATCTTTACCATAATTTCCTTGACTATCCAGGCTACGATTGAGGACTGCCATATGACAGAATGTGAAATCGTTGGGCAAGAGGCCGCAGAGATCTCTTTGGAAATTCCTCCGAACCAGGCGAGAGATTTTTCTTTAACCATGCCTTTTCCCACGATTCCAAAAATTATTGGAGAAGCGAGGTGGCGGTATGCCATTTTGAAAGTCAGAGCCAGATAGACCATGTATTCCGTTTTGCCTGCCGTGCGTTTTCTCTCTCCTCTTTCTTTTTAGGTCATTTCTTTTTCGGACCAATGAACAGGTTGACCGCCATGAGGACACTCTGAGAAATCCGTTTTTCCGTCTGTTATCAACAATATTCAAATTGACAAAATTTATAGCGCCTTCTTATACTAGCCTAGGCTATCTAGGAAAATTTTGATTTATAGGGCAAAAGACTCATAGATATATTCTCAAAAAGTCCAATATTTTGGACAGGTGGGTCTTTTTCGATCTTGAGATTTCATTATTGCCTTCTTACAGTAGGAAGGTGGAGCGGATAGTATTTGTCCAATTTTTTTTAATGGAGACATGAGGGTACGATGACAACTTCTTATAGGGTAATGCCAGGCCCCGAACATTTTTTGCCACCGTCTGCGGCCTCAATGGGGATTAGGCTTCCCGATCCAGGACAAGGACATATTCACGGTAGCATAGTTTCTGAAGAGGAAGCGTTGGAGGAGGCGGCCAGGCAGTTTCTTTCGGCAAAAGTGCCAACGATCTTTCCTGGACCATTGGTTCTTTGGGCATGGAATGACAAGGCCGCCAAGAAGGCCAAAGCAATCCGTCATTTGTATGAAACCATAAAAGATTGCGTGGATTCCTCTTGTCAACATGCCATGCTGATTCCCATGCCGGACTATAGACCGAAATATCCCAAAATTAATCCTGAAATCGAAATAAATCCAAACCATCCAAATTTGACTATCTGGCATAATAAAATTGATGCCTGCATGTTTGTGGGCGTTCATTGCCATCAGGCCAATCTTTCTCTCAAGATCATTCGTGGTGGGACGAACTGCTATACGATTGCCATGTGTGCTCAAGCTGGTCATGAAGATGCGATGTTATCCGTTCGTGATGCGACAGCCGATAAGATAATCAGATTGGCTGATTGGGTGAAGAAATTGAAGGGATCGGTCGCCCCTCCAGCGAAACATTCAGTGTAATTGTTCTGGGTTTTCATCATACATGAAAGAGATGAATGACTTGTTCTGAGAAACTTTCATCTATGGTTTTCCATATTCATATTATCGTTTAAGAAAATCGGAAGTCTTTCACCCTGAAGCAGACAAAGGAGGTCAAAACATGGCCGCTCAAGCTTCTTTCATAGGACAAAAAAACAAAAAAGAGCAGGTGTATACCGACCCTTGGCACATGATGAATGAGGCGCCAAGAACACCGTCTTTCTTTACCGGGAGTGAAGTCATAAAAGAGGCCGTACGGCGAGCCTCCTGTGACATAATGGTCGCGTATCCCATTACCCCTCAAAGTGAAGCTGCGGCCTTGTGCGGAGAGCTCTTTGCTGAAGGCTATATTGGTGATTACTTCCGAGGGGAAAGCGAATTTGCCGTCATGTCTCAATGCGCGGGAGCCGCTTTTGGTGGCGCCAGAGTATTTACCACCACGGCCGGACCAGGCACCATGCGGGCTATGGAAAATTTCCCCATGTGGGCCGGAGCGCGGTTGCCTATTCAGATGATTGTGACCTGCCGTGGCATCAACTCTCCGCTCTCCATTCAGCCGGATACTCTAGAAATATCCTATTTGATGCAAACGGGCATGCTGGTGTGGCATGCGGAAACCGCCCAAGATTTTTATGACTGGATCCTCAAGGGCTACATGGTATCGGAAGAACCTGATGTCCATTTGCCACTGGCCTTGTGCTGCGATGGATTTTTTGTGACCCATACGAAAGATATGGTTGATCTGACTCCCGTCGACATGTGTTTGCCACCGTACGATCCCTATCGGTCACCGGTTCCCTGTATGGATATGGAATGTCCTCCTGTTCGCATGATGCGAGATCCTTTTGTAATGAAAAGTAACTATATTAGTTACGCCACCCATGCAAGCTGGCAGCAGGAGGTATGGGCCGCTGTTGAGCGGTCGAGGAAGCACACCATCCGTTGGATGGATGGACTGATTGACACCGAAAATATAGATGCAGATGTGATTGTGGTGGCCTCGGGAACCGCAGTTTCGCAAAGCCGGGAAGCCATCGCGATATTGGAAGAGGAAGGGATTAGGGTCGGTTTGGTGAAGGTCAAAACCTTGAGGCCATGGCCTGGAGAGGAGATAAGGGAGGCCACCAAGCATGCCAAGCACATTATTGTTCCTGAATTTAATGTTATTGGATGGTTAGCCCGTGAAGTGAGCGCAACGGTTCCGAATAATGAACGGATTCATGCGGGTCCCCATGTGTGTGGTGGAATGACCATGCCGCCTGAAATCATCGCCGCGGAAATCAAAACTGTGTTAGGGGTCAAGGCACCTTCGTTGGCTGGGCGTGGGGGTTGATGCAACAACGGAAAGCACTTTGTGAGAGTATGGCTTTCAAGCAGATCACGACTATAAGGAGAAACTCATGAGTAAAGAACGAATAAAAATCGCAGAGGAGTTGTTTGACATCATGCCCGCTGAGTACCAGGATTTGGTCAAACGGGCGACGTATGGGAATGAACAACGAGGATGGAAAGATATCGGTAACGCGAAGGAACTCATTGAAGAGCACTCTCTTTGCGCCGGATGTCCGGAGTCTATGGCCTTTCGCTATATCCTCGCGTCTTTGCCGAATCCAGAGGATACTGTCATGGTGGGCTCAACGGGATGTACCAGCTTGGTATTTCCACATGTGGCGGTCCACAATATCCATTCATTGTTCGGCAATCAAAATGCTATTGCGTCCGGGTTAAAGCGGGCGTTGACGGTTCGTTTTCCTGATCGTCATAAAGACGTCGTGGTGTTAGCAGGAGACGGGGCTACGGTGGATATTGGCTTAGACATGACCTTGCAGGCCTGGTTCCGCCAGGAAAAATTTACCACCATTTGTTTCGATAACGAGCTGTATGCCAATACAGGCGGTCAAGAGAGTGGGCTTATGCAAAAGGGTTTTGTTGCCAAGATGGCCCCGGTAGGCAAAACCTTTGAAAAGGTTCGCCTTCCAGAAATTGCCAGGGAGTCCGGCTGCCACTATGTGGTGAATTGCACGGTCAGCAAACCAAATCTCATTGAAAAAGTGATTAAAAATGCTGTGCATATTGCGCGGGAAATTGGACCGACTTATCTCCAATTGTATACGCCCTGTATCCTGGAAATTGGGAAAAACAGCATGGAAGGCTTGCAGGAAATGCGTGATTCTGAAAAGCCAACGGAACGGTTTGCTTATAAAGAGTATGTAAGCGAGCCGGCTAAGGAATTATTGGCCGAATTGGCTGCGAAGGAAAAAGAACGAAAAGCTGAAGCCAAAAAGCAACTCGCCGGCCAAACGGCATAAACAGAGAGATATGTGAGAGGAGCTAATCCATGATTATACGTCGAATCAATATCCGAATGTCAGGTCTGGGAGGGCAGGGCGCCGTGACTGCGGCACATGTCATGGCCATGGCGGCATCCAAAGATGGCAAGTTTGCTATTTCAAACCCATTCTTTGGAGCGGAAAAACGTATGGCGCCGGCCGAAAGTTATTGTCGAATTGGACTTAGAAAAATTTACGATCGGGGCGAACTTGTGTTTCCAGATGTGATTCAAGTATTTCACCCTCAAGTCATTACGATGGGTAAGAGTTACACGATGCCATTTTATTCAGGGATTAAAGAGGGTGGGCTCGTGATCATTAATACCGACATGCCCCTTTTGTCAGACGAAGATGTGAAGCGACTCAAAGATCTCAATGTGGCGGTCTTTAACATCCCAGGGACGAATATTGCCCTGGAAGTTGCAGGGACTGAATTGGCGACAAACATGACCATGATTGGTTCGGTAGCCGGAATCACGAAGTGTGTATCCATGAATGGATTAGACCTGGCCTTACAAGAACGGTTTGGTAAGAAGTTTGTGGCATCTGGTGGTACGGCAACACTGGACGAAGCCATTAAAAAGAAGTTTGCGAAGAAAGAAATGTTGTTAAAAAAGAATCTGGATACGGTGGCTAGATCTTATGAAATTGCTGCAGAATGGGCAGAGAAAAACAACGTAGAGTTGATGGTTGGAGAAGCCGCTGCTGCGTAATACCCAGAACCTCATCATCGAAGGAAAGAGATAGATGTATAATGTTGCCCTAGTGACGGAAGAAAAGTGTGTGGCGAAAAAAGGCTGTCGGCTCTGCATCATGTATTGCCCGGAAGCTAATTGTTTGGATCTTAATTCAGACAAAATGATAGCCGAAGTGCATATTGAACGGTGCAAGGGTTGTGAGCTGTGTAAAGTCGTGTGTGACGCCGCTAAACATGAAGCCATTGAAATGGTCGCCGTGAATTCAGATGGGACCTTAATGGAAAAGGCTGGAGAAGCCGCGGAGTTGGGTCAAGCCTATCAGGGGTAACTCTAAAAGACGAAAAGCCCTACGATCTCCTTCTTGTGATTGGTCGTAGGGCTTTTTTATTTGTTTGACGAACCGTCATCCATTAATGGATGAACAGGATGTAGGGGTAGATAAAATGAGTACCGATTTGAAACAATATGTGCAGACGTTGACCGAACAGATGGAAAATTTTCATCATGCGTTGGAAACCAAAGCACGAGAGATTGAAATCAGTGGGGGAGACCAGGAAATTGTCGGTAAACTTATCAAGGGTACCGATGCGATGAAGGATAGTGCCAATATCTATTTATCCTGGGCCCGCCACTACGTGAAGTTATCTGATGGGGGTGCGTCAGAGGCCGATGAGGGTGAAGAGGATTCTGCCGATTTTCAGTTTTAGGCCATAAAAATACTGAAAAGGTTTCATCGCTTCTTGAAGAAATTCGCCAGTCCCGTTATGATCATCTTTTTAGAAGAGAAAGCTCGCACTTAACAAATATTCGTTCCTCGGTAGCTCAGTTGGTAG
>JBATLR010000276.1:0-4414 GCA_049289415.1 Nitrospirales bacterium | reverse complement strand
TCCCTATACCTCTCCGGGCTTTCCTCAGGCTTTTGTGTGTGGATCCTTCGCCTTTCCAGATTTTCTCGCTCTGCCTTTTGTTTCGGTTTCTTCGTGGTCACCGTCAGGGGAGGGCGTTTTCATAGTTTCCGAGCGTGCCTCTTCTACGAGATCATTCAATTGCTTTCCAAACCCCGATGCCTTCTCTGAAACCGTTTCATAGACGACGAGCCCGGCTTTCACGAGCTCTTTGACTAAAGGGCGGAACGCTCCAGAAATTCCCCCGGGACCGCTCTCGGCTTGGGAGTTGCCCGTTGATTCAGGATCTTCTTTATCGGGATGAGACATGTTTCGGCCCAATCTGCTTTAGTTTGAAGGTTTGGCTTTCGCGGGATGGGCAATTTCTGCTTTTGCCTCGGCGACAATGTCATTGAATTGTTCTCCGGTCTCAGCAACCATCTCTGAAACAGCGGTATAGGCCACAATTCCCCCCTTGAGGACTTCTTTCGCCAAGGGCCGAAGCATCCCTCCAATTCCCGAAATAAGCGAAGGGGCTGCCACTGCCGCCACAGCTCCAACCACAGCACCACCAATTACAGCTTCCATTTGTCAAGCCCTCCTTCAAGAAATGATTATTCACACCTGTGTGACTTCAGAATTAAAAATATCCATCAATTGATTTGCAAGACATTTATCAATGAAATAGGTCAATTTTTATGAAAATATTCATCACACAAATGGGGGATACCCTCAAATGGGACTTCTCCTTTTAAAGGGCCCGGCTGAGGAATTCCACCTATAATGAATTTTCGCCTACAATATCAACTTAATACAGGACAAAGCTATGTCGATTTCCCTCCCGAACCCAATAGGTCTCTCCTGGCCAGACGTACTCCATGCCTTGGGGACCGTGAATTTGGATGCCTGTCAGGACGGCATAGTCATTATGCACCGGGTCAACGGTTAATTGGATCATTCTTTCCAACTCCTCAAGAATGACGGCATACGCAATTTTCGTGAGACTCAACAGATCCGGAATGTCACCATAGGTGAGTTTGCGAAACAGGTGTTGTTTCAGCAGGCTTTGCTCGATGTCATCAGGATCGATTCCCAAAGAGACGCACCGATTGGCCAGTTCCGTCTGAAATCCGTACAATGCCCCGCAGGCATGGGACGGTTGAAAGCGCCCCGGACGATCATGGCGACCAATCTCGCCTTGTGCATCCACGCCAATGTGGGGCAGGGCAAAATACACATATCGTTCACGCCCATCCTCATTCGGTGCATGGTGCTGCGCCGCCAAAAATCCGGTTTTTCCGAGAAAGAGCATGCCGCCCAGGCTGGAAAAAATAAAGGCTTCTCCCCAGGTTGTTTTCACTTCCTCGACGAGGGGCAACGTCAGTTCATCCCGGCACACGCTGACGAAGGCAATCGTGTTCTCAGCGCGGAAGCCCTCAGCCTGCAGAAGATTATAGGAGCGTTGGACAAAAACACCTTGTGGTATCGCCTTCGGAAAGTGGGCAGAGAGGACTGTTTCAAAGCTTGCCATGAATTTGCCCGGTTACATCGGGAGATAGAAAAATCCAATGCCTAAAATCAAATAGACCCCCAGCAGCATCACGCCTTCCATCCAGTGGGATTCGCCATCTTTCGTGAGGCTCCCGTTGACGAGAATCGCGATGACTATGGCCGCGATTTCAAATGGCACGAAAAGCAGATCCAGCGGTTTGGGACCGAGAAGGTAACTGACGAATACCAGCATCGGTGCCACAAACATGATCACCTGGGTACTCGCTCCGACGGCAATTCCCATAACCAGATCCATTTGATTATTTCTGGCGAACCGTATGGAATTCATCAGCTCTGCCGCATTTCCGAATATGGCGAGAAAAATCACACCGGCAAAGATAGGCGTGAGGCCGATGCCTGCGGCTGCGGGCTCAATCGCTCCTGTTAATATTTCGCTCATGAAGGCAATCGCAATGGTGACGGCCGCCAACATTCCAATGGCCTTGTTTTTACTCCATGCCTCTTCTTGTTCCTCCTCTCGGGGCGTGCCTGCTTCCACCGGTTCTTCGGCTTCCGTGCGAAATAGATGCTGGTGAGTTTTTAAGGTAAACACCAGGCTCAGGACATAGGCGATGAAGAGCACAATGGCGATTTCGGTACTGAGTTCCTCTTCCTGTTTTGACGTGAAATGAAATAGAGCAGGGACCATAAGCCCGACACCTGCAAGGGTTAACAGTCCTGAACTCATCCCTGCCGCCGTCGCATTAAATTTTTGCCGTTCATGGCGAAGGCCGCCGAGGAGTATCGCAAGCCCCATCCCGAGCAGCAGGTTCCCCACGATGGATCCGGTGATGGAGGCTTTGACCACATCGTAGAGCCCGGCTTTTAAGGCGAAAATCGAAATAATCAATTCCGGGGCATTCCCCATCGTGGCGGCGAGTAATCCGCCAAGGGTCGCGCCGATATAGACTGACAGGCTTTCCGTTGATCGCCCCATCAAACCCGCTAATGGCACAATGGCGAGGCCCGAGGCGATGAAGACTAGAATGGGGTTGGCTTCATGCCAGTCCAATCCTATTGCAATGGGGATAAAAACCAGGAGTAGATTAAGACCCATTGGTGCCCTCTTGCTGAAGTGGGTAAGAGAACCAAGAATTTCGGCAGTGTACTAAATACCGACCACACTATTCATTACCTGTCTTTGGTATAAGACAGTATTTTCGTGTGCCTCGATTGAAATCTCTTTGAAGGAGGGATGTACTTAATGCCAGAAGACAACAACTCAGTTCGGTTCGTACCCCATTCAGCTTGAAGGTTGGTGGACGTCTGCCTTATCGGGAGAATACCAATAGCAAGATCGCCAGGGTTGGCAAGATCAGCGTCTTCTGTGTGAAGTGAGCAGCAAGAATTGCGCCCATTCCCAAATCTGTTTTTGAGACACCAGTGGGTAAACAGAATGCACTAACAGGAATGGCCGTTTGCGCTAGAGTCGTATCCAACACCGCAAAGATCCTACCCACAGCACTTTCCGACGTACTGGTCCGTCTCACCAGCCAATCAATAGGGTTGGTAAAGACGAAACAGCCCCAAAGGATGATCAATGCTGCGCACAGAAGCCACCCCATACAATGAAATGGTCATGAATCGAAGCCTTAATAAGATTATTTATGATGATGAAATGGGAGGAAGTGAGAAGAGGAAAATTTCGTTCTTACCTATGAGAAGATAGTGCAATTCTCACAAAAAGGGGCAGCGTTATACCGTCCATCCGCAGGAAAACACCATTACGGTTAATCTATGCAAGACATATTTTCGACCTCAACGGCTTTCCAGGGATTCATTAAAAATATTTCATGAAATTTCCATGAAAATTTTGAAAACCTGGAACGGGATCTTGCGGTACATGAACGTGCTGAGAAGGCGCAGGGCTGTGATTCAGTACAACCATGAGTCCCTCTATTGCCCCGGGCTTCCGAATCCAAATACATAAAGAAGACCCTGAGCGGTTTTTTCATGGTTGAGATTTTGCTAATGTACGATGCCAATCTTTTCTCTATTGCAAAATTTTCAATCTCGGGAGTATCGGTCAAAATCGGGAATGGCTAAATTACTAAATTAGACGTTTAATCCTCAAATTTTTAGGTTCTCTTTACTTTATGTAGCTTGAGGGGGGTAGTCTGAGCGCAATGCTGGCCCAAATATTTCCAGAGAAATTTGTGACTAAAGCTACAAGGACATGTCCTTAATTTTTGGCACGGAATCTGTACTCCACCAGAAAAGAAAAGAGTATCGAGCATGCTCCGCGCCATAGGAATTCATTTTTTGTCGCTTGCCTGTTAAAGTGCTCCCGGTTTTCGTAACCCCAGATTCATCGTCAGAGGGGGCCTGGCCGGCGGTCATCTATTTGCTCAGACATGCGTGAGGAGGACGAAGGGTCATGACCAAGAGATTGGCTGTAAAATCTTCAAGCCAATTGAGAAACTATAGATCGTGGGCCTTGAATGCAGTGGTGGGGTTTCTGACGATCATGATGTTGGTTGTGGGATTCTTGATGCTGGGGGAAGCCCTTGCTGCCACAGGGGAAGGGAACGGGGCGGAGAAGAATCCCACAATGCTTCGTTTGAGCCTGGACGATGCCCTGGCCATTTTTCTTCGTCAGAACCAGGACCTCCTGATCGCCAAATATGGAATTGAGACCGCTAAAGCCGCAATAATTACAGCCGGGTTGTTCCCAAATCCCGAACTCTCTATTACCGGTTTCGGCGCCTTCACCCAAAAGTGTACCTTTAGCGATTGCCGGGGTATTTTGCCTGGGATCAGTCAACTGTTCGAAGTGGCCGGCAAGCGGGGATTTCGTGTGGAGAGCGCTGAGTTGGGGACGCAGTCGGCGGAGGCAATGTTCGAAGACACTCTTCGGCAATTGGGT
>JBATLR010000275.1:0-4658 GCA_049289415.1 Nitrospirales bacterium | reverse complement strand
GTTCGGGTGTAGGGGGTGTTATGTGGAAGGAGGATTTATGACTGCTTCGCCGAAATCGGAAGCATGGCCGTCCCTGCCTTTAGATGAGTGGAAGGATACCTATGCAACCTTGCACATGTGGACACAGATCGTCGGTAAGGTTCGCCTCGCCCAGAGCCCCTGGATCAACCATTCCTGGCATGTCACGCTCTATGTGACCACGAGAGGGCTGAGCACATCTCCTATCCCCTATGGAGACCGCACGTTCCAAATCGACTTCGACTTTATCGACCATCAGTTGATCGTGCAGACGAGTGATGGCCTCAGCGGTCGGATTCCACTTCAACCGCAGTCGGTTGCCACATTCTATGCCTCTCTCATGGCTGAGTTAAGAAAGCTGGGTGTGCCGGTACATATACACCGCATACCGAATGAAGTCTCTGATCCAATCCCCTTCGATGCAGATGAAACGCATCGAGCCTACGATGCCGCCTATGCCAACCGGTTTTGGCGAGTCCTGGTACAGGCCGATCGAGTCTTTGCAACGTTCCGTGCACGCTTTATCGGAAAATGCAGCCCCGTGCATTTTTTCTGGGGTGCGCCGGATCTGGCCGTTACCAGATTTTCGGGACGACCGGCGCCGAAGCATCCCGGCGGGATTCCCAATTTGCCGGATTGGGTCACGCGGGAAGCCTATTCGGAGGAAGTCAGTAGTTGCGGGTTCTGGCCAGGTGGAGGTCCGATTCCCTATGCGGCTTTCTATTCCTATGCCTATCCGACCCCGCCGGACTTCTCCGCAGCATCGGTAAAGCCGGATGGGGCATTCTATAGTAACGATCTGCATGAATTTATTCTTCCCTACGATATTGTCCGGGAGGCAGTATCGCCCGATGATACCCTTCTTGAATTCCTGCAAACGACGTATGAAGCAGCAGCCAATTTGGCAAAGTGGGATCGCGCTTCTTTGGAACGAAGGAGCGACCCCAAAATGACAGGGCCATGAGAGTCTTGCTGCTATTGGTGAGTACGCGACCTTGGGTCTCTATTTGTTTGAAGGCAAGGTAATCCAATAAACAGTCAAACCAGCCACTGGGTATGGGAGACGATGACGCCTTCAATTGCTGACACCCGTTGCTGCATTGTTGGTGGTGGTCCGGCCGGGATGATGCTCGGATTTTTGCTGGCCCGGTCCGGGGTTCCCGTCGTCATTCTGGAAAAGCATGCCGATTTTCTGCGTGACTTTCGCGGGGATACCGTGCATCCATCGACGCTTGAGATCCTTAATGAAGTCGGCTTGCTGAAAAAATTTGCTCCTCTGCCTCAACGCAAAGTCGATCATTTGAGTGTGAGCATCGGGGGACGGTTGCAGCAGTTCCCAAGGATGAGATGGGAGCGTAAATGCAGGACGCTGCGGTTGAGGTGTTGGTAGAAATTTAGAGTGATTATCATGGAGCCTGACGTTTCATTCAGCGTGGTCGGAAGGCATGGAGGCTCGGAAGAGTCGAGTCTCACCAAAGTTGGACCATTGTCGGAATGCACGCATCAACAGCTTACAAGCTAATAGGTCAGCAATGAACAAAAAGCCAAGCGACGTTCGCACTGAAACCGACTCCTTTGGTTCGATTCCTGTGCCAGTCGACAAATATTGGGGTGCGCAGACCCAACGTTCCGTGGAAAATTTTCAAATAGGCCAGGAGCGTTTGCCTCGCCCTCTGATCCGGGCGTTGGGTATCGTCAAGCGTTGCGCGGCCCTATCGAATGTCACCCTGAACGCCATTGATGAAGCAACCGGCAAGGCTATTGCTGATGCGGCACAGGATGTGATCGACGGTAAGTTGGACGATCACTTTCCCCTTGTGATCTGGCAAACCGGTTCCGGCACGCAGTCCAACATGAACGCCAATGAGGTGATTGCTAATTTGGCCATCGAACGTCTGGGCGGGACGCTCGGATCAAAAACGCCGGTTCATCCGAATGATCACTGCAATTGCAGCCAGTCTTCCAATGATGTCTTCCCGACCGCGATGCATATCGCGATGGTTGAGCAACTGCACCATGTCCTGATTCCATCCTTGGCACATCTCCACCAAGTCTTGTTGGATAAGTCGCAAGCCTGGGAAGGCATTATCAAAATCGGACGAACCCATTTGCAGGATGCCACTCCTCTCACATTGGGTCAGGAATTTTCAGGATATGCGGCCCAGGTGCAATTGGGGATTGATCGTATTCAGGATAGTCTTAAACGACTGTATCCCCTTGCGCAAGGCGGTACGGCTGTGGGTACGGGATTGAACGCAAAGCCCGGGTTTGGTGAGAAGTTTGCCAAAGAAGTCGCAAGGTATACGCAGCTGCCATTTTTTTCGGCCTCCAATAAGTTCGAAGCGTTGGCCACGCATGACGCCATGGTGGAAATCTCCGGCGTGCTCAATGTTCTAGCCGTCAGTCTGAATAAAATTGCCAATGATATTCGCCTGTTAAGTTCCGGTCCGCGCTGCGGTCTTGGAGAACTTTTCCTGCCGGAAAATGAGCCGGGTTCTTCCATCATGCCGGGAAAGGTGAATCCCACTCAATGCGAAGCCATGACCATGGTCTGTGCGCAGGTTATCGGGAATCACACGACTGTCACGATTTCCGGCGCACAGGGGCATCTTGAACTCAATGTGTTCAAACCCGTCATTGCGTACAACGTGCTTCAATCCATCCGCCTCCTCGGCGATGCTGTCATGAGCCTGACTGATAACTGCATTGTGGGCATTGAGCCGAATATTGACCGTATTTCCGAGCTGATGGAACAATCCCTGATGCTGGTTACGGCATTGGTTCCTCACATCGGTTACGATAAGGCTGCTAAAATTGCTCAAGGGGCCTTAAAAAATGGACGCACCCTGCGAGAAGAAGCTATCGCCAGTGGATTTGTGACTGAAGAAGAATTCAACACCTTGATTCGTCCGGAACAGATGATTCGTCCAGAGTAACCCCAACGCCCTCAACGGCATTCTGGCTCTTTCCGGGAAGGAATTTAAAACGAAAGATTGCGATCACTTTCGGCAACGGCTTTCACATAATTCTGCATGCCCTTCATTACCGCACCCACCTCGAGATCGGGTTCGTTTATTTGTCGGGCCGTCGCAAAGGCTGAACAGACGCACAAAGGGGCTGTTGATAAAAACGCCAGCGGCGTTCTCGCCATTTTTCTGTGCTCACGTACTGGAAAGTACGCTCTGCGCGCAAAAATGACTGCGGCCTTGCTGGACGAACTTTTTTGAACCGCCCCGAGGCCTCAGATATGCAACGTGCCTGTGGGTCAATATGCCCTTGGAAATTATTATTCAACGCTCCCACAGAGGAATACCCTGAGACAGAATGGTATTAGCTAACACCTTCAACGTAGGTAGTCCAACATCCTGGACAACATCTACCACTCCTTTTTTTGCTAAGACGACGGCCTCGGCCTGAAGCCACAGAACGACCTCATGCCCTTGTTCGTGAGCCGTCTGTGAGGCGATAAATGGAAGGGTGGCCATTGTTGGATCATCCGTCCCCTTACTTCCGGCAGTGACAAAGTGTGCCATAGATTTCTCCTTTCTTAACCTCTTTTCTTTCATGCTTCTCCGCAATCCCCCATCTCATTGCACTTGAAAGCTGGATAAGGATTAAGCCGCGACCGCACGGAACCTGCGCTGTAACTTAATGGTATCAGTGATGAATTTAAGCCTGACCTCTGTAGAACCCTTGGTTTTAGCTGGCGCGTGTAAATAATGTTGGCTCACCATCAGTGTGGTTTACAGGAAGTTATACCGGAAGCCCCTGTGGCTGTGTCGGCGGCAACGGTGAATGTGAATAAACAAATGGCCGGTTCCGCTTATATCCCCTTTCCTTGAGTTTCCCAATCTGTCACGATATGTGGCGAGCCTTTGTTCGGTAACCGTCGGAGGCTTGTGGTTCGATCGGATTCAAGCCGTGAGAATTTTCCATTGTGATTGAAAAGGAGAATACACATGAAAAAGATGAAAGCCGTGGAAGTCCGACAAGCAAAGGGGCCTTGGCAACTCGTGGAGCGTGAGGTGCCTAAGCCTGGCAGAGGGCAGGTTCTCATTAAGGTCCAGGCCTGCGGCATCTGTCATAGCGATGTATTCACGAAGGAAGGTCTATGGCCCGGGCTTGAGTATCCCCGTATTCCTGGACATGAAATTGCCGGTATTATTGAGGAGATGGGTTCGGCCGTGGAGGGATGGAAACAGGGCCAACGGGTTGGCGTGGGGTGGCACGGAGGACATTGCGGTCGCTGTGAACCATGCCGCCGAGGGGATTTTGTTCTTTGCCAACGTGGATTGGTTCCGGGAATTAGCTATGACGGAGGCTATGCCGAATACATGGTCGCTCCCGTCGAAGCCTTGGCTCGCATACCAGAGGATCTCTCCGACGTTGAAGCGGCCCCTCTCCTTTGTGCCGGTATTACGACCTTCAATGCCCTTCGCAATAGCGGCGCGCACGCTGGTGACGTGGTCGCTATTCTGGGTATCGGCGGCCTTGGACATTTAGGGGTCCAGTTTGCCAACAAGATGGGATTCGAGACGGTAGCCATTGCTAGAGGAAAAGATAAAGAGGCATTGGCGAAGAAATTGGGGGCGCGGCACTATATTGACAGCAGTGCCCAAGATGTCGCGGGAGCGCTTACC
>JBATLR010000274.1:0-2842 GCA_049289415.1 Nitrospirales bacterium | reverse complement strand
AATGCGCACACTCCCCGACTCTCGGATGAGCCAATCGACGATTTCGCCTTTTCTCGCCTTTACGATATCGTATGCATTTCGTAACACTTGTGCCCGCTCTCCTGGTGAAGCAGCCGCCCAGGCTGGTTGTGCAGATTTAGCAGCTTCAAAGGCCTGGTTGAGGTCGTCCACGCTAGCCCCAGGAATTTCGGTAAGCAGACTGTCATCATAGGGGTCCAATACGCGCACGACATGGGATGAATGCCCTGTCACCCATCGGCCATTGATGTACAATTTGTCAAACCCGGTATACCGTGAAGGTGTCTGGCTATTGGGTAATGTGCTCATGTTATCTCACAGCTCCTCTGTTTTGGCGTTCATGACCCAATGCGCACGATCGGTTTAATGGTCAGCCCGCTTTCGCTGTCTTTTGCCGCTTGGTTAATCTGGTCGAAGGAGTAAAATTTCACCAGCCGGTCGAACGGAAAACGTCCCTGGACATAGAGTTCCACAAGGCTCGGGATAAAGACATCCGGCACACTATCGCCTTCGATAATCCCGAGAATCGTTTTACCGGTGGTCATCACGCCATTCACATCGAAGTTGGCTTCAGTCCCAAGAGCCGGCGCTCCCACGATACCGCAGATGCCCCGGATTGCTAAAGCATCGATCGCCTGCCGCAGTACCTCAGGCCGTCCACTTGATTCGAGCGTGTAATCGGCACCACCCTTCGTGATTGTGCGAACGGCTTCCACTGGATCGGTTTCTCGACTATTCACGATATGAGTGGCTCCCAACTCTTTGGCTAGTTCAAGACGCGAGGGAACGACATCCGCAGCAATAATTGTCGTGGCACCACACACCCGGGCCGCCATCACCGCACTCAAACCCACAGCCCCTCCCCCGAAGGCTGCGAAGCTGCTTCCCGGCTTGACTTGAAGCGCATTCATTACGGCTCCCGCGCCGGTTTGAATGCCACACCCCAGGGGACCCAGCAAGTCCAACGGGGCATCGTGTGGGACTTTGATGACATTGCGTTCGTGAGCGAGTGTCAACGTTCCAAACGACGACTGTCCGAAGAAGTGATCGTGAACCGCTCCCTGAGAATCATAGGTTGCCGTGCTTCCGTCTTCACGGGCTCCGCCGAAATTCAGCGCATAAAAATTCGCACAGTACGTGAGGTCATTGTGCAAACACGGTTGGCAATGGCCACACCACATGAAGGTTAAGACCACGTGGTCGCCAGGCGTGACTTTCTTGACTCTTTCGCCGATTCGTTCGACGATACCGGCCCCTTCATGCCCGAGCACAACCGGCAGCGGGACCGTGTAGAGCTGGTCGCGTGCCACCATGTCGGTGTGGCACATGCCGGTCGCGACAATCCGAATGAGCACCTCATCCGGGCGAGGCTCCTCCAAGGTTAATGTCTCGATCTGAAACGGTCCCCCTTTTTCACGAACCACCGCTGCTTTAATTTCCTGTGTTTGAGTATTCTGCCTCGTGGTCATAGGTGTACCCCTTTATGTGCATCATTTCTTTCAGCCCTCAGCCAGGTTGATCTCGATCATCAAAGACGGATGCCTGACTTACCCGGTGCGAGAATTCCGTTGGGATCCAGCGCCTTTTTTAATGTCCGATTTACGGATCGTTGCACCGGGCCGAAGGTGTCGGCCACTTTATCCATGAACGCCGTATTGGTGCGATAGCTCCCGTATCCGCGGGAGGAAAACTCCGTTATCAATTCATCAAAACATTGATAGGCAGCCTTAGTCATCTCTGGATCTGTCCGGTCATACAGCATATCCAGGATATGGTGCATATCACGCATCCCGACGACGAATTCACCCGTGTAGTCGAGGCCATATTTGGTCAGGATGCGTTTGGCCAGTGCCATCTGATTGAGTGTTTCACTCCCGCGGGCCTGCGCGACCGGGGCAAACCACAATGACCCGCCTCCCCCGCGCCAGTTATAGAGATTGAATTCTCGTAAATCCATGCCACCGCGCATCAAGGCGGCCCGGTAAGCAAATTGCGGATCATTACCCGCCTCCTCTTCCGTGAGAAATTTGGCTTTACCGGACTTTCCAAAGGCTTTAGTCACGATATTCCAATTCACGTCTACTTGTTCCTTCGTCCCATAGAGCGCGGCCGTGACGTTCCAAATGCCCATGTTATGATCCTTAACCAGCCGGCGGACTCCTTCATCCGAGATCGAACCAGGCCCGGAGACGTAGTCGCTGCGTTTGGCCTTCAACGGCGCTTCGTACAGCGCATGGGCGATCACCCCTGAATTGGGAATGACTCCGTTGAGGCGCAACGGCCTCATGATCTCCACGATCTCCACGACATCCTCTTCATCCTGATATTGAATCAGGAACGGTTTGTATACCGGCGGGGCCGGCTGGAGCCAGAACCCGAATTTGGTAACAATTCCGTAGTTGGACTGGGTAAAAATACCGTCCAAATATGGACCGTATCCCCATTTGAACACTTGCCACGTATTGGATTGGGGCAACGAACCCATGCCGGTGCGGAGAACCTCGCCGTTGGCCAGCACCACTTCCATGCCGCAGGCATTGAGAAAATGCTCGCCGTAGGGCGTATACCCAATGCCCCGGTCTAAGGTGTTACCGGTCGGTCCGGCAATGGCGGAGGGCGCCGGCACAGAGAGCCATAATGGCAGGCTGTGCTTTTGGATGTGGTCGTACAATTGTCTATAGGTCACCCCTGGTTCGACGAGGGCATAGCATAAATCTCCATCGACTTCGAGAATGCGGTTCATCCGTTTCAAATCAAGCACCACCTGCCCGCGTTCCGCCGGAGCGGCAGAGCCATAGCCAAGATTTTTTCCCGTCGAGATCGT
>JBATLR010000273.1:0-6377 GCA_049289415.1 Nitrospirales bacterium | reverse complement strand
GCCTCACACGAAATCAGGGTTTTTCCGGGCAAATGGCCGCAGCGTTTTGCCAACACCTGGTCCTCCAATTGGATTCCCACCGCTCCGGCTGATTCTAATTCCTGAACCGTGCGATACACCTGGTGCCTCTCTCCAAAGCCCGTATCGGCATCGACGATGACCGGAATTTGAACCAGTTGAGTCACGTACCGGGTTTCTGTCACCACCTCCGTCATCGTTAACAGCCCGATATCCGGTAGTGCCCGGGAAGCCGCCAGACCCGCTCCTGACAGGTATGCTGCCGGAAAACCGGCATCCTCAACCAATCGAGCCGAAAACGCATTAAATACACCCGGCACCGCCAACGTGTCCCGTTGAAGCTCGGTTCGAAAGCGGCGCGCCCGACTCTGGGAGGTTATTTGTTTTCCACTCATCGTTTATCCATAACTGGTAATGCCGACACCAGGACATTCACGTCATTCAGACGGTCCAGTTCCCACACGGTTTGGATTACGTGGGTCATATCCTTCCGGCCGATTTTCCGTGAAGACAACTTCTGAAACTTTAATTCCAGTTCGCGATCGGTGAGCGGGCGTCGTGGATGACCTTTGGGATGGTCAATCTGAGCCGTGAACGTCCTGCCGTCCATCAGGATGACATCAATTCTGTTGGCCATGGCATCTGGATAACGCTCGGAAAACTCTTGAACCTCTTCAACACGGATTTTCTGCATAAGATTTAAGAGAACGGTGTCGTTCAGGCGATGCGGAGAAAATGACCGGGGAGATATTTCCCCATCCGTCAGGGCGACTGCCACGCAAAAGGGGAGACTATGATCAGCGGTCTCACGGGTTTTGGGATGCCACTTTTCCTGATCCCGTCCAATAATTTCGATGGCCACATCACCACTGCCGACAATAATTGCTTTGATTCGGTAGACAGGACATTCCCCACACGCAGCAATCAATTGTTCCCGAATGGCGAATGCCGCCTCCACCGCCGACTGAGCATGATATTCCACCGGATGGGGCTTGATGTAGGTGTCAAGAATTTTATAGGAAGAGCCGTGACGTCCTCCCATTTCGGGTAAAGAGAATGGCCCGGAAATCACCTTCATAAACCCCTTTTCTCCTTCAAACATGGCCTCCGGACCGGTCATACCCTCCCGAGCCGCAAATCCTGCAAAGATTCCGTTCCTGCTTGCATTGGCAAACGCGCAGGCTTTCCATAGGGAAACTTCCCCCACTCTGGTCTGACGCAGTGCTCCTGCCGTAATACCCGCCAGATTGAGCGCATGCACGATCTGTTTTTTGGGAAGCTTGAGCAGCTTGGCTGTGGCAACCGCGGTAGAAAACGCTCCGTAGGTGACGTGATCCCATCCTCGGGGGCGAAGCGCGGCTGCGTCACAAAGACGGCACTGAACCTCATAGGCCAGCACGATGGATTGAATGAATTGCCGGCCATGAACATGAAGACTTTCGGCAACCGCCAGACAGGCCGGAATATTGTCTGACGGATGAGCGGGCTCCTTGGAAAGGTAGGTATCGTTGCAGTCGAGATACCGCACCGCCGTGCCATTCGCAAAGGCGGCCAGATCCGGACTGGTTCGATGCCGGGTTCCCCATACCGTTGCGCCTTCTTTGACCATCACCCGGGTCGCCAGGCGTCTGGCAATACTGCATGGAGGTGCGGTGGTGGCACCATAGGCACAGGCCAAGCTATCCAATACCCGTCGCTTCACTTCATGGATCACGTCCGGAGGAAGGTTCTGAAAGGTCAAAAACTCCGCGTACTCGGCCAGGCGGTCAGCAAGCATCATCCCCTCTTGCCCTGAGATCGGACGGCATCTCCTTCCAGGAAAAGAATTCCTCTCCGGCTCGACAATTCGGGCAGTCTTGAATTTCCCATTGAGGCATCGTCACATTCGTCCCATAGTAAAATGGATAACGAGACATCAAGTCGTCCATTAAAGGGAATTGCCCGCTGTCCCGACGGGCAAATACCATCATCCCTACGACATGGCCCCCATGTTCGCTCACAATGGTTTGGAGTTTGTTGACGCAACTTCCTCGCGCGGTGACGTCATTGATCACCACAAAATTATCCCCTTTATGTATCGAGCCTTCGGGAATCTCCACCCCAATCTTTCCTGTATCGTGATTGAAAGGCGCAGACACCACTCTCATCCCCATTTGAGGGCTGAGGATTGTCGCGATACCCTCTGCCAACAAACGTGCATCCGAAGCCGGCACGAGGAGTCCGTCGATTCGATGGTGTTGGCTCAGGCCTAAAACCCAGTGCCCCATATCCGCACTGATAATGGAAAGCAGATCCGCATCACGTGCGATGGACTCAAATCCTAAATAGGTCGCGGTATGGTGACCCGACACGACTGATACATGCGTATCGAACAGAACCGCCATTGAGTCGCGAAGTATCCGAATGACCTCGTGTTTCGACAATGAAGAAGTTGGGGACTCTCCGACAATCGATTGAAGCCGTTCTTCGACGGTTGAATCCGCGTAGAGCGTTCGCTGATAATCGACCAACTCCGATATGCGTTTGTGTTTCTCAAGCACCAGATTCATGCTCAATACTCCTTGGTAATCTTTGTTTTCAATTTTCCAATAGGCTGAATTTCCAGCTCCACGACATCATCCGGCTGTAAAAACCGATCCAGCTCCAATCCACATCCCCCACCCACGGTTCCGGAGCCGAACACTTCGCCGGGATAGACCGTTTCTCCCCTGGACACATGTTCAATCATTTGAGCGAACGACCAGTAAATGGTTCCAAACGACCCTTTCGACCAGACTTCTCCGTTGACACGAGCCACCATGGCCAGCTGCTTCAGGTCTGGAATCTCATCCGGCGTCACCAGGCAGGGTCCCAACGCCGTGGCAAAATCCTTCCCCTTCGCGGGTCCGAGCCGACAGGCCATTTCCTGGAATTGAATATCCCGGGCACTAAAATCATTCATGATGGTATAGCCGGCAATGTAGTCCCACGCCTTATCTGCCGGAATATCTCTCCCCTTTCGACCAATGACGCAGGCCAACTCCAGCTCATAATCGAGTTTTTGTGTCTGTAACGGCCACACCAGAACATCTTCGGGTCCGATGATGGTCAGTGGATTGCCTTTATAATAGACCGGCGCGTTGTACCACTCCGGGGGTATCGGTTGACCTCGTTTTTTGGAAGTCGCGGCGATGTGTGCCTCAAAGGCAATAAAATCACGAAGAAGAGGGGGATGAGGGATCGGCGCAAGCAAGGAGACCTCTTCCCTGTTATAGACTATCGTTTCACCATCAGGGCCATGAACCACATGATCGTTGTCACTGATATAGTGAAAGGCCTCCCGGGCTCTATTCATGGCCGACACTTCCCCCTGAAGGAGCTCCAGCATAGAGGACGGGACTTCCGAGATGGCCAGCCTGTAGGGTTGCGCCTCCCCTTGATCCGCCAGCATCCGCGTGTATGCCATGTTCAGATCCACGATGGACTCATGGTGGAATGCTCCGACCCGTGCAAATCTTCCGACTGGTGTGTGAACCTGAAAGGTGACGAGTTTCATGGTGTGCTCCAACTCATGGAATAGTTTTTTAATTCAACAGCTTCAGCCTCAAGCATCACGGAGAAGGGCTGCTGTGACTCCACCATCACCGCAATTTCATTCGTCTGGGTTTGTGTTTTACTGGCCTCAACCGCGCCTGGATGGGGTCCATGATGGATGCCCTGAGGATGCAAGGTCATCGTTCCCGGATGGATGCCCGACCGGCTGAAGAAATTTCCCTCGTGATAAAACAGGACTTCGTCAAAATCCGTATTCCGATGATAAAAGGGAATTTTCAATGCACCTGGCTCACTCTCCAGCGGTCTGGGGGCAAATGTCGATATCCACACCCTTCCCGCCTGGAAGGTCGCATGCACGCTCGGAGGCAAGTGATAGCGGGGACTGGTCACCGGCCGAAAATCCCGAACGTTGAGTTTCGTCGGCCAAACCTCTCCCTTCCACCCCACGACATCCAATGGAGGAAAAGGATAAAACACCTTGGTATAGGTTCCATCACGTTTGATGCGAAGCTCCCATTCATGTTGACGCGGTTTGGTGACAGGCGCTGAAAGTTCGGGGACCACAAGGACCTCGGGATCAAATAGGGCATGCTGTCCCAACAAACCCCGTTCTGGCAGCATGACAGGCTCAGAAGTTTCGATGATCAACATGACACCGGGTCCTTCTTCCACAACCGTCCGGTAGGTCGTCCCCTTGGGAATGACCAGATAGTCTCCGGGTTCATATGTCAGCACGCCGTAATCAGTCTCCAGCAGACCACGCCCTTTATGCACAAAATGCACTTCATCGCCATCCGCATTGCGAAAATAATACGGCATCGTTTCTTTCCGGCGGGAAATAGACAGCAGGACGTCCGGACTTCGTAATATTTCAACCGGTCGGCTTTCCCCGGAGAAAAAATCTGGAGGGGTCAGGTCGCTGCACTGGAAGGCGCGAGGCCGACAAGGCCCATCGATTCGAAGCCAGTTGGTGGGAGGATGCAATCGATAGAGATGGGAAGCCGGACCGGCAAATCCCTTGCGTCCATGTTCCTCTTCATACAAACCTGATGGAATATTGACGTGCGCTTGCCGGGGTGATTGACCTTTCCGTGTTAAGTACATGGGGTCCTTTCTGTCAGCATGAATCCGCCATGGCCATGAATGCTTAGGGGATATGCCCAAAATCAATAATGGTCTGTTCCACGCCCCGCGTTTGATCCCGCTCAATATCCTGATATAAGGACTCGACCGTGCTCTTCACAAAAGTCTTTGACTCTTCTTGTCCCTGTCTACGTTGAGTCAATTCGAAGAAAATTCCACTGCCGGGGAAAAGTGGATAGGTAAAACGCTGACGGAGCGGCCCGAATCCATCCCGACCTTCCTTTACGGGACCGCTGAACTTCACGCCATGGGCTTCCCATTCCTGGCACACGGTTTCGATGTCGTCCACTTCCAATGCGACATGCTGAATCCCTGGCCCAAATCGCTCGACAAACTCCGTAATCTGTGATTTACCGGTTTTATCCCGGCCTTGCATGAGGGCCACTCGAATATTGTTCCGTTGAACCACAATAGTATCCATGCTTGATCTATCGGATCCCACATCATCGGCAGACCAGATCGTTCGGAAGCCGAGAATGTTGTTGAACAGGTGTTCGGCAGCATGAAGATCATTCACACAAAGGGTAATGTGATCAATTCCAACCGTGTCACCCATTGGATCCTCCTTCCATATCAGAAATTCGAAACGGCTCCTGCAGACTTTTCATGTTTCTCAGTATCTTCCGCTCCATTAGGCATAGCCACCAAAATTAATTTTAATTTACCATTAAAAAATAATTATTTGCAATCTTTATGTAAAAAATAACTTACAATGACATTTACGATAACCTTATTATCAACAGTAATTGATTGTTACTTTTAAAAGTTTTATGATGATAATAATATTTTATCATTCAACTTTAAACTGACAATCTATCCATAAAGGAACTCGAAAATGGGACTTACTTATATGTTCCGATTAAGGAGGTTACCATGTCAGGATTTTACCGGGAGATGAGGAAATTCGTACTTCATCATGGTGCCATCAATAATTCTTACCTGAATTGGTTTAAGAAGGGTTTAGCAACTGATGAAGAACTCTATGCGTTTGCGGTGGAATTTTATAACTTTGCCCGATTCTTTCCAAAAATTCTTGTCGCACAACTGGTCAACACCGAGGATGAATCCGTCGCGGAGGAATTGACACGGGTTTTGTATTCGGAATTAGGAGAGGGAAACCCTGAGAACAGACATGAGTTGCTCTATCGGCATTTCTTGCGTTCCATCGACATTGATATTCATCAAGCCCTAACTGCACCGATGATGCCTTCTACCCGGGCCTATATCGAGGGGATGGAAGAATTGTATAGCAGCGGACTCCATGAACAAGCCCTAGGAGCGTCCTTTGGCCTGGAAAACATGGCCATTACCATGTGGGATCACCTACTTCCCGGCTTACAGTCTTTGCGTCATCAAAGATTTCCCGGCCTTGATATGAGGTATTTCACCTTCCATCGTGAACTGGAATCCACTCATGAGGAAGCCATGGTGCATGCAGTGGCGGCCATGGAAGGACATGGTTCTGCTCAGGGTACACTCTCCATTCAGGAACAACAGGATTTTCACGACGGCGTCCGACAGGTTTTGAACTACTTAGAGGGGTTCTGGTTGGGTCTCGAGCGTCAACGGACGATGGCCATCCCCAATCACCACGGGGCGCATTCCAGGAACAGGCATGTCACACTCGGGGATGCGCGATGAAAGAACCCGAGATTAAGGGTGAGAACGGCTATCGCTCACGA
>JBATLR010000272.1:0-5112 GCA_049289415.1 Nitrospirales bacterium | reverse complement strand
CCATGGATGATTCCTAGGAACATGTCTGTTCCTCGCGAGGACATTCGGGGCTATAATAAATTTATGTAGGCATATCTGCTTTCCCCCACCTATCATTTTTCATGGAACACAAGATGCGTATTGGGATCGTGGTAAGGATGCCAGGAAATCATTGGTTATTTGTATGGCGAAGGGTATATTCATAAGGAAAGTTAAATGTGTCGGAAGTCCCAAAATCTGGAATTGCTAGGATCCAGTCTTTGTAGCGCTATACTGTCAAGTCGATGTGAGGCGAGGTCTTGTCTCTTGCCCAGGTCAATTCCCCTAGGCTATGACAGCTTTCTTTCAAGGCCCAATTAGTCGAACTGATACGGCATTCCTCAAAAATTCTCTAAAGAATTCTGAGCAAGCAACAAATAAAGCAGGTCCTGATAAATGACGTCATTCTACATGACATGCTTTGAGAGAACCTTCCTAGCAACAGCGTGTTTTTTGAATGTCTGGATGCAATTATTATGTTGGGAGTTCAAGGAAGCTATCCACGGACCCTTGTCTGACCCTGCACTTTTCTCCCACATCTGATCCACAAAGATGATTACTGAATTTATCGTGACGGCGGGGGAGACACGCAAACGTCTTGATCAATTTTTGGTCAACCGTGAACGGGATATGTCCCGTTCACGGTTACAGCGATTGATTGAGTTGGGACGAATCCGTGTCAATGCTAAGATGGTCAAACCGAGCCACCCCATTAAACCAGGCGATCACATTACGATGGATGTTCCCCAGCCGGGACCGCTCCTGGTCGACGGGAAGGCTATGACTTTGGAAATCCTACACGAGGATGAAGTCCTCCTGGTGTTGAACAAGCCTGCGGGTGTGGTCGTGCATCCTGCGGCAGGGAACTGGGAAGGCACCGTAATCAATGCGCTGTTGGCCCATATTCCCAACCATGCCGATGCAGAAATATTCAATGGGAAAAGGGCGCTACCAGGGCTGGTTCATCGACTGGATAAGGACACCTCCGGAGTGATGGTGGTCGCCAAAACCGATCATGCCCATCGTACTCTGGCGACACAGTTTGAAAAACACTCGATCACCCGGATCTACAAGACACTTGTCTGGGGGGTACCCCGGCAGCAGCAAGGGGTGATCGAGTTGCCCATCGGTCGGGATCGGGGAGAACCGAAAAAGGTTTCATCCAACACCGCACAGCCACAACGAGCGGTCACAGAGTATCGGGTGGAACAGGTATTTGGTGACCTGGCCTCACAGGTTGCGTTGTTTCCACGCACAGGGCGGACACATCAGCTTCGAGTTCATCTGGCGTCTTTAGGCTGTCCGATTTTGGGGGATGAGAAGTATGGCGGTCAGAAAGTATGCCGGATTACGGAGATCGACATTCCACGGGTGATGCTCCATGCAGGCACACTAGGATTCCTGCATCCTTTCTCCGGGATGTTTCAGGAATATTCAGTGGGCTTTCCGTTGGACATGCAAGGGATCTCTCAGTCGTTACTCAATAAATAATCGTGAATGGTCATGTCTTTGTTCCTCTCCTGGATATTTTAATCTCCATCAAGTTTTTTCTCATCTGACCGTTACAATCGAGAGAGATCCCTGAAGAGAATTTCACCTGACTTGAGCTGCCATGGGTTGGGACAAGTTGGGCTCCTAGGGATTACCGTAATCAATACATATCGAGAAAGAATGAATCAGAATGTGGCGTAAGATCCTCGTGCTGTTGGTGGCGGTGATGGTCGGGTATGTGTCCAATGTGTCCAGCCAAGGGGCCTGTCTTGAGAATGCGACGCTCTGGTATTCCCACGTGATGATGTCGAGTCAGCCGTTTTTTGTGAAACTGGAACGGGGGCAGGATCATGTTCGTCGAGCTTTGGATGCGGTCGATGCCTCCTATACCGTGTTGCGTTTTGATTCGGATCAACAAGCCTATCCACGAGTCGTCATTACCACCAGCTTCTGGTTTCCCTTCATTGTTTCTGAACATTTTCATACCGAAGGTGATGCTGAAAGGCGGGTCGTTTTCACTGCTCACTATCTGGGGTTGTTTGGTTTTGCCCTATCGATAGGCGATTCGGTTGAGATTGCCGCATAAATCCTGTGTGGGTATGGACAGGCATTTCCCATTCACTGGAGCTTTAAAAGCAGGGGCTTTGGCAATTTCAATGAAAATGGGGTTCACGCTTGGCGGACAGATTTGGCTTTCTGTCGGATTGTAAGAATAATAAATTCAGCTGGTTTGAGTGGAGCGAACCCTATCATGATGTTGACGACACCGGCAGTCTGGTCAGAGGACGAGATGGTATCCCGCCCGCATTTGACAAAATAGGCCTCCTGGGATTTTTGGCCTTGAAAGGCTCCCTGCCGGAAGAGTGATTGGAGAAATACGTCAATCGCTTGTCGAATATGAGCCCACAGGGGTTCGTCGTTCGGTTCATCTACTACCCACCCTAATCCCTGTTGTATGCTTGATTCCAGAAACAATGCCAGACGCCGGACGGAAAGATACTGCCACTCTCTGTTGGATGACAGGGTTCGTGCACCCCACGCGACAAACTGTGACGGAGAGGTTTGCCGGATTGGATTGATCCCCAATTGAGTGAGTTGTCCCATTTCCTGTTGCGTCAGTGTCTGCTCGATACCCTGAACGCCATGAAGGATGGCCGCCGTTCCTGCCGGGGCTTTCCATACTCCTCGTTGTTGATCGGTCCTGGCTATTACCCCAGCCATAGCTCCGCTGACGGGGATGGTGTGCAGGAATGCCTTCTTAAGGGACGGAGGAACTTGGACACGCGGAACGTACATGGCCACATTCGGATGGCGAACTCCTGATTGCTGATTAAACCAGGTTGTCAGAGCCCTGACCGTTTGTCGAGGGGCATCGCGTTGAGGGACATCCAGGACATACATCGCACGGTGTTTGGCAACAAGAGCAATGGCTGCTTGCATGACTTTGATCGCATGGGTATCCGGGAGCTGTTCGGTTTGAGGAATGAACAAAATATTGAAACTCCCTATGCGGTCGAGAAGAGAAAGGCCTTGCAGAAAGGGAGCCACGCCTTTGATCTGCCCCGTTCCGATGCGTACCACCCAAATGGCTTTTCCTTCATTGTCAAAAAATTGTTTGGTGCAATAGGAGGAAAGAGCATCTGTTTCCAGTTCCCCGTATTCCTTTTCAAATGCTGTCCATGTCCGGACCTGTTGTGGAGACGTCATCGATCCCTTGGGAAATGATCCGATGATGGCCGCGATTGAGGTGGAGGCCGATTCGATCACGGGAGGGAGGAACGACGGCTTGTGGATAGATGCGCCAGGAGTCGAGTGAATTTTTTTCATAAGAAATTGTTTTATCTCCTTCTGTGGGTCTTAGCCTCAGGAGGAACAGCCTAATACGGCCTTCATTGGCTTGCTAGGGTTTCGGGACAGGTCTCTCCTCGACGGAACTGATTTTCCAGAAAAAAGGCTGCGACCGTCAGACATTCGAGGCCGAACGGCAAATAACCGGCATAACCCAGGATCGGCATTTCCCCTATCTGAAATGCGTGGACGTAGGGAATCGAATATTCCCAATGGACAAGGCTGTAGGCATTCCACATTTCCCAAAAGCCTCCACAGACCAGGGCTGCCAGAGCGGAAAGAACCACGGGACTCCAGTTTCCTTTGGTTAATGGGGACAGAAGGGTCGGAACCCTCCGTATTATTTGTATTCCTAACATGATCAGAAGCGGGCTCACCCAGAGAAGAGAATACAGCAGCATGGGCCAAATCCCAATCATCAGAAGCCCGAAACAACCAAGGCTGAATATGAGCCATCCGGTTCGTGGAGAATCGACCATGGAGATGGCACACCAATTCTCAAACGGTGCCTTCATCTGCACAAATGAAAAGAGATACGCATAGGTACCCAGGACGGCTGGCAGAACGGTTGAAAAGGCGATGGTCGTCCAAAAGAATGTGAGAACCGGTTGAGCCTCCGTCATCCCGACGTAGTGCCAGTTCTGCACGAACTGATTGAGGTATTCAAATATCCACCAAAAGACGGCGCTGAGGAGGAAGAGTTTGGCGAGAAATTTGGGCTGATTTGTGAGAAGGCATTGGCCGGTTCGTGAAAAACATAAGGCATTGATGACGACAATAAAGCCGAACCAAAGGAGCGGGAAGGTATGTGGTTGCCATTCTTGAAACCAGGAAACGCGCGTCCAGGCTAATATCCAGGCGAAAGCCGTCCATCCGACTCCCATCCAACCCCACCAGGGAAACTCTTCGCCAGAAGCGGGTTTGCATGTGCTGTGGCACCGGGTTTTCCCGTATCGCCAAAGAAACGGGGCAACCGTTCCGGAGATGAGCAGGGCCAGGAGTCCAAATATCGGCCAGGAAAGAGAGGCGTTTCCTGACTGTAGGGGAATGGGTAATAGAGTCAAATCGTGGGGAAGAGCTTGGCCAGATAAGACAATACCCAGAGGAGGCAGCCCAAGGAGCAAAAGAATAAGAATGCTGCTGCAGATGACCTTTGTGGAAGACATGGGAGTGTAAAAAACAGATATCCACGTGTAGAGATTGGAGGCACACATGAAGCCTCGGTTCAGCTTAAACCAGACCGGCCACCTGAGCCAACGGTAAAGAATCTGGGTCAAGATGGAATAGTCTTGTGAGACCCGGCTGAATTCTTTTACCGTCTATCCAACCCGCACTTCCAGCATGTGGTGAATTCTTTTTGATGCAATTCCCCGCATTCGGAACAGGTCCATTTCGTTGTTTCGAGAGGTTTAGCGTGCTCCCAGTCTTTGAGTAAGGTCCGGGCGCGGTCAAAATCCTCGTCCTTCAGCACCCACAGTTCCGGGAAGACTTCAACAAATGGCACTTCCCCGCCCAACATCGCTGAGCGTTGATTTTTAATCGTGGCCGGTATCTTGGCCTGATCCAACAGTTCTTTTCGGGATTCCACGTCGATGAGGCTCTGCGAGACGTACAGTTTTTTCATGGTTTACCTATACGATGGTGGATGTGAGGCAATACACAAGTGAGGATACCGCATTGGCCATACCTTCATGTTGGCCTCATTCAGAGGGTCGCAAAAGCTCTCCCTCAAATATCAATTGGACTATCAATAAC
>JBATLR010000271.1:0-2493 GCA_049289415.1 Nitrospirales bacterium | reverse complement strand
CATCTTATCCCTGGCGGCATACGGGTCAGGAGCCGTTCCAACCACCTCAATTTCAGGATCTTGCGCTAAAATTTCCGTCATGACATTTCGAATTAACGCCGAGTCATCAACAATCAACACGCGTATTTTTTTCTCATTCATACGGTTCCCCTCTGTGACAAAATTATTCCCTACTAAAAAAGTGAAAAGTCAGAAGTTTAAAAAAAACCACCCGCAGCCTTTTGGTCCCTGAACTCGTCTTTCCCCTGTCTTGACTCCTTACTGTGCAACCCTTTCTTCCTTGCACCTGATTCGTCATGACCGACAGGTCTCCTCGGGAAGCCACCTTAGCCCTTTTTGAATGGATACCCGCAAACCACCTGCGGAGATGACGAAGGGTGTCTTTCCTCTTCACGCCTTTCGCCTTTCCCCTTACCTCTTCCCCGAATGAGACTGCACCCTTAACGTCTTACTCTTTCCTCAAAATAGCGTGACGTCCGCTTGCACAGGAGCATGTTGAAGCTTCTGCCGATACTGCCCCTCCTCCTTCGCAATCTCACTTGCCACGATACGGTCGAGTTTTTTCATGAGCACTTTCCCCGAATCGGTAAAATAGTATACCTTCCGAGGACAGACATCTCCGACATCCGCTTTGATAGGCGACAGACCCTCCTGTTCCAAAAAGGCAAGAGCCCAAGCGGCATTTTGGGCCCCAATATCAATGGTGCCATCATAAATTTTCCCACCGCCGAAGACCTTCGCTTCGAGCCGCTCCTTTTTTCCGCCTCGCTTGAAAATATCGTTCATCAGCATTTCCATGGCAAAACTGCCGTATCGTCCCGAATCAGCCCAATTATCGTGCCCTTCAGTATTGGAAGGAGCCGCTAACATGAAATGATTCATCCCTCCCACGCCGGCCAGTGGATCTCGCAAACACACTGAGATACAGGAACCCAACACCGTATAAATGACTTTGGGCTCCCGGCTCACAAAATATTCACCAGGGAGAATGACGGCCACTTCATAAGGAAAGCGGGTATCCTGCATGCGGCGTATATGTCCAAATTCCATCAATCCTGTCGATGACATAATTGCCTTACCTTAAGGAGTAAACCGTCAGGTGCAGGAGAAACGGGTTGATTGTTTTCTTCTTCACTTCTTACCCCCCTTTACGCCTTACTATTCACGCAGACGGGTTTTTGATAAATGGTTGGGCGTAGATACGTAAATTGATGGTCGATCCATTGCAAACTTTCGGAATGTCCGATAAATAAATATCCCCCCGGCCGGAGGTACCGGAAAAACTTCTCCATGAGCTTGGCTTGGGTGGGACGATCGAAATAAATCATGACATTCCGACAAAAAATCACATCCAGTTGACTGCGTATGGGAAATGTCGGGTCCATTAAGTTTATCCGTCGAAAGGCCACAAGACGCGCGACCTGAGGGCGCACCTGCAGTTTCCCCGCTTGCGGACCTTTCCCTCTGAGAAAATGTCGTTTCACCAGATCATTAGGAAGTTGACTGACCCGCTCTTCCTCATAGATACCCGAGGAGGCCTTTGCCAACACTCGCGTAGAAATATCCGAGGCAAGAATTTTGATGTCCCATCGATTGATATCAGTAATCGCATCAGACAAGGTCATGGCAATCGAATAGGGCTCCTCACCGGAAGATGACGCAGAAGACCAAATTCTCAAGGTCTTGGACGATTGCACCTCTGGAAGAACTTGGTCTCGAAGAAAATCAAAATGCACAGGCTCCCGATAAAACTCAGTCTTATTCGTCGACACCAGATCCAGCAATTTGATCAACTCCTCTTCCCCGCCTTTCCCGCTTACACAATCGTAATACGCCTGATAGGAAGAAAGGTGAAGATCCCGAAGCCGTTTTCCCAAACGAGACACCAAGAGGGTTTTTTTTGGCTCATCAAGTTTGATACCAACCTGCTGATAAATCAGATGCTTAAACAGTTCAAATTCTTTGTCAGTCAACATTGCCGTCATGATCTTGTCCTTTATGGTCAATTACACCAATTTCACCAGTGAGGGAGCGGGTAGCGAAGAGAAGGGCATGAACAGTCAGAACTTCCCTTTCGACTTACCTCTCACTCCTTCCCCCTCACCTTTCAATTCGCTGGGAACCACACACACAACATCCCATAGACCACATACCCCGTCAGAAGGTTTCATCCAGACGATGGCGAGAGATTGCTCCTACCATCGCTCCACCCCTCGTTTCATATCGAAGTTTCCGAAGTCCAACCCCCATATTGATGGTTTCCAATCCTATAGTGGTCATCGCGAGGCCGGTAGGCACAAGAAGAACCGGCATAAATAGAGACCAATATTGCTCGACGGTTCCATCAAACCGATTTCGCCCGAACAGCCATTGTTTGGTCACATACGCCATCAGTCAAAGACCTACCTGATCGCAGGCAACCATCATCGAATTTCTGTATTCGGTCACATCATGTCGGTTGGCGCCATGGATTCCAAATAGCGACAGACCATA
>JBATLR010000270.1:0-3053 GCA_049289415.1 Nitrospirales bacterium | reverse complement strand
AGGAAAAGAGAAACTTGGGCAGGTCTGAAGTTCAGCCTGATCGCAGGTGACGGCCAGAATGATCAACTCCGTGGTTGAAAGGGTTGAGGGATTTTGGCTTCTAAGGAGTGAGGCATGACATACGCGTGGAGATGCGGTGCGAATAAGCGAAAGATGCGGACGGGTAAACTGCTTGTGAAGCTGAAATCGCCAGAATGGGGACCTGATACCTGGGCCGTAATGGTTCCAAAAAAACGGTTGTCAATGAGAAACACAAATGTGGCTGTTCGGGCGATAGGGCGCGATTCAATTAATCGATAGCCTCGTTCATACACTTTTTGACGATGATCCCCGGTTCCGGTTTTCCCACCGATTGAGATGGTCATACCCTCTGTGGGCGGCAAGGCGCCTTTCGCGCCAATCGCTGTTCCATGTTCCACCACTTCGATAAGTTCCTGACGGAGAATTTGAGCGACCAGCGGGTTCAAAATTTGTTCCTGGTCTGGTTCTTGAGGTGCGACAAGTGTTTCAAACGGGGTTCCTTCCGCAAAGTGTAGTTGCCGAATTGTCACCGTGGGGATTTTTCTTCCCTCGTTGACCAGAATGCCCATAAGTTCGGTCAAAGCCGCCGGGCGGTCGGCGGAGCTGCCAATTGCGGTAGCTAATGACGGGACTAATGTTGCAAAGGGATATCCGACCCGTTTCCAGGCTTTGTGGATTTCCATGAATGCCTCTTGTTCCAGAATCAGTCGAATCCGACTATCCTGTGCGGCTTTGCGATGAGTCTTAAATAACCAGGCGTACACCTCTAACAACTCCTGCTCACTGGCGTGGGCGAGTTCGGATTTGCCGGAATCGGGATGTTGCCGGAGGAATGCAACCGTCCACAATTCGAGTGGATGGATGCGGGCCACATAGCCTCGATCAGCAAGGCTGAGCACGCGGGGATCAGTCTGCGTAAAAAGCCTGTCGGCTTGTTCGGGGGAGAGCTTGATGGTTGGAAATGTGTGTCGAAGAGATGTGGTGAAGGCCCGGACATCCTTCTCAGGTTCGATCGAGCGCAGGAGGACAGCCAGTCGGAGCGGTGTGAGCCGAGTCTGGGAAAGGACCAGCTGCCAGGCTTCTTCCGGCGAAAGTCCTTTGTATTTGTCGTAGAAACGATAGAGAAAGGTTCGACCTTCCTGTTGGGCAAATTTTTGTAAATATTGCCGGCGTATGGGATTGAGAGGGTCTTTGAGGACCATCGCGGTCGATCCGGGTATGGCGAGAGTGTGATACTGGACGAGATCCCGCATTAAGCGGATAAAGACTAAATTCACCGAGTGATGAAAAGCTTCCCGGACAGTAAACCGTTTCCCGTTGTCGGCTCTGTTGAAATTGGCAAAGGTGTGAAGCCCGCCTCCAGTCCAAAACCGTTCGTTTGGACTCGCTGAATACTGTCGATCGAGGGCGGCTTTTAATATCCCAGAGAGGGATTGGTCTGAAGAAGTTTGCAGATAGGTTAATGCCCAGCGGCTAAGTGGGTCCAGGGATTGCTGGTTGAGCTCCAAGAGCTTTTGCGGGGATTGCCCTGCATACGCCTGATGGAGGCGTTCAATGGCTTCCAGATAGGTGACCAATGTACGAAGTTTGGCCGTGGAACCCAAATCCATTTTTGAGCCCTGATTCATATCCAATGGTTGATTGAGGGTGTCGGTTTGCACTCGAAGGAGATTGCCGTGAGGAGTTCGCTCATACAACGTCAGGCTATAAATGATATCCGCCGGATTCCCTTGAGCAAGCAGATGAGGTTGCGTCAGTTGGGAGTCGCTCACAAAGGCGGGGTCTGCCAGGTGTTGTAGGAGGGTGGTCGCTCGGAATTGGAGATCGCGGTCCAGGGTGGTTTCCACGGTAGCGTCCAGATGGTCCAAGGCATACAGACTTGGAATCCCTAATAAATTTTGTAAATGGGCGCGTATGAAATTTGGTGCTTTTTGATCCTGAAAGGAGGTATTGCTTGAATTCGTGGATGATGCTGGCGCAAAGACCAAGGGATAAATCAGTGCGAGGTCGCGCAAAGCAGGGGAAATAATACCGGCATGTGTCAGGAGGCGAAGGTAAGTATTGGTTTTCTCGTTCAGGGCATCAATGTGTGTGAGGTAATAGGAGGGTCGCCTGAGAGCGAGGAGGAGACTGACCCCTTTTTTGTAGGTGGCTGCCGCCACGGCCATTTTTTCCAAAGATGTCGGGTCAGCACCAGCCAGAATCTGGTCAAACCGGTTGAGGTCCATGTGAAACCAGGCCGATAGTCCATCACCGAATCCATGGATCTCCCCGGCACCAGGATACGCGCCAAGCGGGAATGAATTCATATAATCCAGGACCAAATGTTTTTGAGCTTCTTGCGTGCGTACGTCGTCGTGATAAATCCGGAGACTGGCGGCCGTTACCTGTTTGGCTTTTTCCAGAAGGGAGGAGGTTTGGCCTCCGGGAGAATGCCGGAATTTCTCCAATTGCGTGGCCAAAGTGCTTCCCCCGGGAACGTTCTGGTCGTTTTTCACCAACCGGATGCCTTGCGTGAGGAATGCTTGCCCTAACCGGTCCCATTCCACGGCCGGATTGGCATAGGGACAGCAGGGATCAAGTAATTCTCGATTTTCAATAAAAAGGAGGGTTTGAACCAACAAGGGGGGAATTGCTTCAAAATTAGGAAATACTTGCTTGGGGTCAGCATGGTGATACAGGACCTGACCATGACTATCCACAATATGTAACCCGCCCTGAGTCTTTTCCCGGTAGATGGGGGAGATCCCCAGAGCGGAGATGGTCGTGAGTTCAGCCGATGGGTGGGCTTGCGCCTGAATGACGAATCCTTTCTTTTGAAGCCTTGGTAGGATAACGGGGAGCCGGGTATACCCACGGTGTTCATCCAAGGGTCCTGTTGATGGAAATACCGTGAGTGGGGAGGGTCCCGGTTTTACTTGGAACGTTAGTTGAGCGGAAATTGTATGAAATAGACGGGATTGCAGCCAGGAAGTGTTCAGTTCAAAAATCGCCCAGCCCAAAAAAGTCAATGTGGCCAGGAAGACAATATG
>JBATLR010000269.1:0-8296 GCA_049289415.1 Nitrospirales bacterium | reverse complement strand
GATAGTGGTGTGCGCTGCAATAATGCCGAAGGGCTTCCAAGTGCTGACCGTTTCCCTGAGAATCAATTTTTGTGGCTACGATGGCAAATGGCCGTTCAAGAAGTTCGGGGTCAAAGGCCTGGAGTTCCCGTTGTAAGGTTTCAACGATCTCGACGGGATCTTCTGACATCCATTCGGTGATATCGACCAGATATAACAAAAAAGCGGTTCGCTGGATATGTCGCAGGAATTTAATTCCTAACCCTTTCCCCTCATGAGCGCCTTCGATCAATCCTGGAATATCGGCTACGACAAACGACGAATGTTCCATCCATTCCACCACTCCCAAATGAGGCCGCAGGGTGGTGAAGGGATAACTCGCAATTTCTGGATGTGCAGAAGAAATCGCTGAAATCAAAGTGGATTTGCCGGCGTTAGGAAAGCCCACCAAGCCGACATCGGCTAACAGTTTCAATTCCAGATTCACCCATCGCTCTTCGCCGGGAGTCCCTGGTTCGAATTGACGTGGTGCTCGATTTGTTGACGTGGCAAAACGTGCGTTGCCCTTTCCGCCTTTGCCTCCTTTAGCCACAATGGCGGTTTGTCCTTCCGCAATAAGGTCGGCGATGATGTCACCGTCCTCGGTTTTCACGAGGGTTCCGACAGGAAGGGGAATCACGATATCGGAACCATTGGCTCCGTGGCAGTTGGTCTTGAGGCCTCTTACGCCGGAAGTGGCCTCATAATGTTTTTGATATCGCAGGTCGAGCAAGGTTGAGACTCTATTGGAGGCCACAAAGACCACGTCTCCTCCATCACCGCCGTCCCCACCGTTGGGACCACCAAATTCGGCAAATTTTTCTCGTCGAAAGCTGCAGTGTCCGGTGCCACCGTCACCCGCTTTGATGAATATTCGTGCTTGATCAATAAACATACTGATCCTTAAATCCTACCGGACTTACCAGGGAAAAATGAAGGCGATGAATTGAAAAAGCAGGAAATGGGAAGGGAAGCTAGACGGGCGGATAGACGCTCACCTTGCGGCGGGCGATTCCTCCTTCAAACTTAACGATCCCGTCTACTTTGGCAAAGAGGGTGTAGTCCTTACCAAGTCCGACATTTGTCCCAGGAAAGAATTTTGTTCCGCGTTGACGAACGATGATGCTTCCGCCGCTCACCTTTTCGCCGGCATAGGCTTTGACGCCTAAATATTGTGGATTGCTATCGCGACCATTGCGGGATGATCCGCCACCTTTTTTATGTGCCATGAGTCAAACCTCCAAAGAATTCTAAAGACCAATATTTATTCAGCAGATGCCACAATTTCAGTGATTCGAACTTGTGTGAATCCCTGACGATGGCCCTTGGTCCGTCGATAGTTTTTTCGTCGTTTCTTTTTGAAAATGGTAATGGACCGGGTTCGCGCATGTCGAATAATCTCTCCTTTGACTACTGCATCAGTAATCATGGGAGAGCCGACAATAGGCGCTTGGTCCGTTTGGACAAATCGCACTGAATCGAATTGAATGATTGACCCGACATCGCCTTCAAGTGACTCGACTTGTAGGATACCGTTTGGTTCCGCCCGGTATTGTTTTCCGCCTGTTTCGATAATTGCATACATGTTTTTTAGCTCCTTAACAAACACGCATTTTGCCAGTATGTTTACATTTATGTCAAGATTTTAGTATATCATCACGCGTTCTTAATGCTTAGCAAAAAAAACACGTGATACCCTTCGCTCACATGCTTTGTCTATTTCAGCTACTGTCAATCGGAGAAGTATTCCTATGGTGACTGGTTCAAAAAAAATCTGGATGGATGGAGCCCTCGTCGATTGGGATGAGGCCTCGGTTCATGTCCTTACCCATTCTCTCCATTATGGTCTGGCGGCCTTTGAGGGGATCCGTTGTTATGAGGGGAAGGCCGGATCAAACATTTTTCGATTACAAGAGCATGTGGACCGGCTCTTTGAGTCTGCCCATATTACGATGATGCCCATGCCTTTTACCAAAAAAGAGGTGTCGGACGCCATTGTTGAGACAGTTCGGGTCAATCAATTGGCCTCCTGTTACATCCGCCCGATCGCCTATGTAGGATACGGCGCAATGGGGGTGTACCCTGGCGACAACCCGATTCGTCTGGCTATTGCGGCTTGGCCATGGGGATCGTATTTAGGGGAGGACGCCTTGGCGCAAGGCATCAGGGCAAAAATTTCATCCTTCACCCGGCACCATGTGAATGTATCCATGACTCGGGCAAAAATCTCGGGATATTACGTCAATTCGATTTTAGCCAAATGGGAGGCAAAGAAGTCCGGATATGCCGAATGTATTCTTCTTGATCCTGAAGGATATGTCGCTGAGGGAACAGGAGAAAACGTGTTTATTGTGAAAAAGGGGGTCTTGAAAACGACGCCCTTGACCTCGATCCTGGACGGGATTACCAGAAATTCGATTCTTGAATTGGCGAGAGCCAAAAACATCCCGGTGATTGAGGAGCGGTTTACCAGGGATGCGATGTATGTGGCAGACGAAATATTTCTTACCGGAACCGCTGCCGAAGTGACACCGGTTCGCGAATTGGATGATCGAAAAATCGGCGAAGGTAAGCCAGGGGCTCTCACAAAATCTCTTCAGGATGATTTCTTTAGAATTGTGCGTGGCGAAGAAGCTGCGTATGCCAATTGGCTGACTCCTATTTAGGAGTTGCCCTTCTAATCAGGTGGCCACACGATCCTGGGCCATTCCACCAATTGTCAATATAGTTGCGGACTCAGTAAAAAATAGTTTATGGAGCAGTCGGGGCGGGAGTCGTCTCTGACGCGGGTTCAGCTGTGCTGGTTTCAGTTGGAGGAGTTGTCGCGGGGGTCGCCGGAGAGGACGTTTCATGGTGTGAGGTTGGGTGAAGATCTATCACGGTGGACGAGGTATTGGCTTGTTTAGAAAGTAGTGCCAGGCTGAGCGATGTCAGCATAAACACAATAGCAGCTCCCACGGTGATTTTACTCAGAAACGTACCGGGGCCTCGGCTTCCAAACACCGTTTGAGAAGATCCTCCAAAGGATGCACCGATCTCAGCGCCTTTTCCTGCCTGGAGCAAGATGGCGGCAATCATGAGAAAACAGACAATGAGATGAATTATGACAGTCAGAGTATACATAATGTGTACGTGTTTGTTGGGGTGTTCCTGGTTAATTGGAAATAGCTGATTCGGCTATCTTAACAAAGGATTCGGAATTCAAACAAGCTTTTCCCACGAGAGCCCCATTAATTTGTGAAGATTGAAAGAGACTTTTGGCATTGTCCGGGGTCACGCTCCCACCGTAAATGATTCTGGTTTGATCAGGTTTGATGCCCCATTGCGTGGCAAGAAAAGACCGGATGTGGCCATGGACCTCGGCTGCCTGGTCGACGGTAGCGGCCTGGCCGGTCCCAATGGCCCAGACAGGTTCGTACGCGATGGTGATCTTTGCAAAATCTTTGGATTCGAGACCTTCAAGGCAGGTTTGTAATTGCTGTTGAATGACGGCCTGCGTTTTATTTGATTGACGTTCTTCCAGACGTTCCCCGACACATAAAATCGGTAGGAGGTCATGGTGGAAGGCTGCGTGGACTTTTTTGTTAATGTCCTGGTCGGTTTCTCCAAAAATATGCCGTCGTTCGGAATGCCCAATAATGACATAGTGACAGCCGACGTCCCGTAGCATGGGTGGCGAAATTTCTCCGGTAAAGGCGCCCTCGTCACTCGCACAGGTATTTTGAGCAGCCAATTTGATGGAAGTTGAAGCCAGCAAGCGTGCAACTGCGGGCAACGACACGAATGGGGGAGCGATAGCCAATTCTACCGAATCTTGCGTTTGATAAATATGGAGAATATCGGTCACAAGGGATTCGGCCTGGGAAATCGTCTTGTGCATTTTCCAATTGCCGACAATGAATCGACGACGCATGAGGACCTCTTAACTTTTGGAAGTAAAAAAAGGGGGGGCGTTGGGATCAAAGACGATCGGGTAAGGCTGCAAGCCCTGGCATATGCTTGCCTTCCAGGAGTTGGAGTGCCGCACCACCACCGGTTGAAATGAAGGACATACTTTCCGATTCTCCCGCTCGATATACGGCCAGAGCCGTATCTCCTCCTCCCACAATTGTTTTCGCATAGGCATTGGCCACAGCATGGGCCATGGCAAAGGTCCCGCGGGAAAATGCATCACGCTCAAAGACTCCCATGGGGCCATTCCACAAAATGGTTTTGGCGTTTTCGACCGCTTCGCTAAACAGGCGGACCGACGCGGGCCCGATGTCCATCCCATACCAGCCCGCGGGGATTTCCTGCACCGGGACAATTTTTGTTTCCGCCTCAGGGTCGAGACTGGCGGCGACGACACAATCGACGGGGAGATAGAATTTGATTTTTTGAGCCATCGCCTGTTCGTGAATGCGTTTGGCAAAGTCCAGCATATCTTTTTCAACGAGAGATTGGCCGATCTCCAATCCCATAGCTTTGATAAAGGTAAAGGCCATGCCGCCACCGATGATGACTTTATCGACCACCTTGCCAAGATTTTCAATGACCCCGATTTTTCCGGAAACTTTTGCCCCTCCCAAAATGGCCACAAACGGACGAACAGGGTTCTCCACCGTGCCTTCCAGGGCTTCGACTTCCCGTTTCATCAGAAATCCTGCCGCAGATACTTTGACATATTTGGTGATGCCAACAGTGGAGGCATGAGACCGGTGGGCGGTTCCAAATGCGTCATTGATGTACACATCTGCCAATGAGGCCAATTGTGCCGAGAACTGGTCGTCGTTTTTTTCTTCTTCCGGATGAAAGCGCAGGTTTTCTAACACCACCACGTCGCCGGGCTTGGCTTTGTTGACGACAGCTTCAACGGCCGGCCCAATGCAATCGCCAACAAATTCAACCGGTTTATTTAAGAGCCGCTGGAGTCGCTTGGCCACGGGAGCCAGGCTGAGTGCCTGGTTGATGGTTCCATCCGGGCGTCCCAGATGGGAACAGAGAATGACGACAGCGTTTTCATCTACAGCACGGTTGATGGTGGGAAGGGCAGCCCGAATCCTGGAATCGTCCGTGATTTGGCAGGAATCATCGAGGGGAACGTTAAAATCCACGCGGATGAGTACGCGTTTGTTGCGAAGGTCAACCTGATCAATGGTTTGTTTTTTTAAATGCTTCATGCCTTCCTTTCCCTTCCGATGCCGATGTTTCGCGGGGGAAAGCCGGATAATTCTGCCGTGATGTGAAATTTAACGGTGTTGAGCGAGAACATTAATCAGATCGTGTAAGCGGCACGAATATCCCCATTCATTGTCATACCAGGCAAATACCTTAACGAGCCGTTTATTAATGACGGAAGTGAGAGGTGCGTCCACGGTGGCTGAGTATGAACAACCATTAAGATCACTTGAAACGATGGGGGCTTCAGAGACCTGCAAATAACCCTTTAACGAGCCCTGGGCAGCTTGTTGAAAGGCCGCGTTCACCGTTGCCGCATCACAATCGCGTTCGACTTCAACTGAAAGGTCAATGAGCGATACATTGGGGGTCGGCACTCGAATGGCCATGCCATCGATTTTCCCTTTCAATTCCGGGATGACCAGGTACAACGCTTTGGCCGCCCCGGTTGATGTAGGAATCATGGATAAGGCGGCCGCCCGTGCCCGTCGTAGATCCTTATGAGGCAAATCAAGTAGTTGTTGATCGTTGGTATACGAATGAATGGTGGTCATAAATCCGTGCTTGATGCCGAATTCCTGTAAGAGGACTTTTGACACAGGAGCAAGACAATTGGTCGTACAGGAGGCGTTGGATATGATGGTGTGTTGTTGAGGATTGTAGTCGGAGTCATTCACGCCTAACACGATCGTGATATCCGGGTCTTTGGCAGGTGCTGAAATAATGACCCGTTTGGCTCCGGCTGAAATGTGTTGTCCCGCACTTTTCCTGTCGGTAAAACGACCCGTGGATTCAATGACGAAATCGATCTGGTATTCTTTCCACGGCAAGGCTTGAGGGTCTTTGATGGCCAGGATCTGAATCTGTTTCCCATTGACTGTCAGAAAGTCTGGTCCGTGTTGAATATCGGCTTGAAATTTTCCATGAATCGAGTCATAGGTCAAAAGATGGGCCAGGGTTTTTGAGTCAGTCAGGTCATTGATGGCCACAATCTCAATGGCAGGATCATTGAAACAGGTCCGGAAAAAATTTCTTCCGATGCGACCAAACCCATTAATAGCAACGCGGATACTCATAGTTTGATATACCTAACTAAATGAAAATAAGGGAATCTTTTATAGGTATATGATCGTAATTTCACAATAGCATGAAGTCAAGAACATATCGCGAGTCTGGCTCAAGAAAGTTCCTCGTTGGCCTGGGTTGTGAGAGCAATGAGCCTTTGTGAAGTCACGCTATTCCCGTGAACAGGGTTTCTGTGTGCGCACTTTGGGCCGAGGAACTTGAGGTTGTGCTCCTTATCGGCCGCTCTGGTAGTAGAAAAATGCTACTTCAGAAGGTGCTCGAGGATTGTGCGATTTGAGGTTGCTAGAGAATTTTCATCGCGGTTTTCACTTCCTGCATCGTCTCCTGTGCCACGTGAGAGGCGCGTTTTCGTCCTTCTTCAACCATTTCCTGGGTCTGTTCAGGATGTTGAAGTATTGTGGCCCGTTTGTCCCACATAGGTTGGTAGCGTTCCACCATGGCGTTGGCAACTTGGCGCTTGCAATCGATGCATCCAATGGCAGCGGTGCGGCAATCCTGGTCAATTTGTTTGACGACGTCGGCAGATGAATAAATTTTGTGAAAGTCGAATACCGGGCAGACATCAGGATTGCCCTTGTCGGTCCGGCGAACGCGTGCAGGATCCGTCACCATGGTTTTGAGCTTTTGTCGAACGACCGGCTCGGTATCGGAAAGATTGATCGTATTGCCGTAACTTTTGCTCATTTTGCGTCCGTCGGTGCCCATAACTTTGGGGAACTGTGTGAGATGTTCCTTGGGTTCAGGAAATACCGGGGAATAGAGATTGTTGAATCGGCGGCCTATTTCCCGTGTGAGTTCCAAATGGGGAAGCTGATCCTTGCCGACCGGGACGATATCGGGTTTGTATAACAGAATGTCTGCCGCCTGGAGCACCGGATACCCCAAAAATCCATAGGTGGAAAGATCTTTTTCTTTGATCTCCTCCTGCTTTTCCTTATACGTAGGATTTCGCTCCAACCAGGGAATAGGCACAATCATAGAGAACAGCAAATGGAGAATGGCGTGTTCGGGAATGCTGGATTGGACAAACACCGTAGCCCGTTCCGGGTCAATGCCGGCTGCCAGCCAATCAATCAGCAATTCCTGTGTGAATTCTTTAATCCGGCCGGTGTCGGCATAATTGGTCGACATGGCATGCCAGTCGGCCACAAAAAAATAACATTCGTATTGGGCTTGTAAGGATTTCCAATTTTCCAGCGCCCCAAGAAGATTACCTAAATGCATCAGCCCGCTCGGTTGCATGCCGCTGAGTACTCGTGTGGTCATAGTCAGTATTCCGGTTCTCGTTAAGTTATGAAAGCAGGTAAAAAGAGGCGTTGAAATATCTGAAACACCATTCCGATAAAGCTGCTGATTATGGGGATATACGAGTTCAGCATCAAGAGCCCTAAAATAAGAAACATCCCATAGGGTTCCAACCGGTTTAAGACTTCCGCGGATCTGACCGGGAGGAGACTACGGAGAACCCGGCTCCCATCCAAAGGAGGAACCGGCAGAAGATTGAACGAAAATAACACGATATTAATGATCATGGAAGATAAGGCCATGGCCGTGAGGGGAACCAGGATCATGCCGAGAAGATCGCGGCGAGGTTCAACACCAGGCTGAGGAGGCCAGTTGGCTTGGAGGGTGGGGTCGAGATAAAGAAACAGGGCGAGCAGCAGGCTGCTGACAATGGCTAAAAACAAATTCATGAGTGGTCCCGCTGCGGCCACAAACGCCATGTCTCGTCTGGGGTTATGGAGTTGTGCAGGATTGACCGGAACGGGTTTAGCCCAACCAAACACAAACCCTCCAGGTATCAGAGACAACATCAGTGGCACAATGATGCTTCCATACAGGTCGATATGCGGGAGGGGATTGATGGTGAGTCGTCCCAGGTTTTTGGCCGTCTGGTCTCCAAAGAAATTTGCGACCCACCCATGGGCGCATTCGTGTAACACCACCGCGGCCATGAGTGGAACCAGCATGAAGGAGAGGTTATAGAGAAAAGAGGAAAGGGAATCCATTTTGACTTAGTTGAGTTGGGTGAAGG
>JBATLR010000268.1:0-5054 GCA_049289415.1 Nitrospirales bacterium | reverse complement strand
CCATGGATTTCACATCCAATAGAGAATCAAGGGGCAACGTGCCACGACGGTCTTCCACACAGACCGCAATCGTCTCAATCTCATTTTTTTCAGTTATTTCAAACAGTTGATTGATCGTCCCAAGTACCTTGGGATTGACCAACGATGTTCCGACCATGGCGGGATTATGCGACAAAAACCCTTTGACATCATACCGGAAAGACTGGTCGAACACTAAGACACGTGCCAGGGCTTGGGCCAGGGGCCCGTCCCCTAAAATGAGAACCCGCTTTTTGGTCCACCGCTTTGGGGCAAATGTAAAAAAAAACCTCCTCCACCGACTTCGCATAAGAGACCCTAGCAATCCGAGGCAAGCTCACCTCATCAGGAACACATTCAACATATCCGGCCAGGACCCTGGCCGGACATTGGATCGAGCCTCCCTGCTTTGTCGCACACCTTGTGGTAGGTATGTATGCGAGCCTCTTGCTCTAGCACAGACTTCAGCGCCTCCACCAACATTCTGAAAGACGAAGAAGCAGAAATTTCAAATGAAGTCAAAGCTAAAACTACATGTCCTTACACCTCATCTCTCGCATTCCAAATACGACCCGTCGAGGAACGTCCATTCCCCAAAAAGCTTGCTTTAACCCTTGCTGACCGACGAGTAAGGAATAATGTACCTTTGCCGCACATAGTACGGCACGCCTTGCGTCCAGGCATCGGTCAACACCAGTCTTGTGGGCCCTGTATGATGGATCATTTCAACGGCTTTTTGCACCGCATCCTTAGGGGTGACCCCGGACCGAACCACCACCAACACGACATGAGCCAGTCCGCTTAAGACATTGACATCCGCCAATGGCAACACGGGCGGGCCGTCAAGAATAATAAACCGGTAACGAGACGTCATCATTTCCAACATAGAAGAGAGATTTTGCAACTTGGCAAGCGGAACCGGATACCGACCGATATCCCCCACCGACATGCACCACAGCGGCACATCAGGAATTTTTTGCAGATAGGGCTCCAACAACCCTTTAGCGCCAGAAAAATATTCCGCAACACCTGGCGCCTGATTTAGACCTAGTACCCTGTGCAAATTCGGACATTTAAAGTCACAATCAATGACGAGTGTCGGCTCATCCAAATCCCTTGCCAGGGTATAGGCGATATTGGCAGATGTGCTGGTTTTCCCTTCTCCCTTCATGGCACTCGTAATCAACACCACCTGGTTGGAGGCAACGGGATCCAGAAGATCCAACCGAGTCGCAGCCACCCGGTATTGCTCCGCCACAATGGATTGAGGGCGCCATTTGGCCACTAAATTTAACTGAGGGAGAAAGGCTTCATAAGAGGTTTTTGGACGGTCTCCAGAGGCTCCACCATCGTGGCCTTCCGTATCGGTGTCAGGACCTTTTCTTGTCAACAGGGAATCGACGCACTGCGACAAAGCGAGGTGTTTCCCATTGGCACCACTCTGAGCTTCCAACTCACTTGCGACCATCTTCATCGATTTCCCATACGCCATTTTAAAACTGGGAATGGTAGCCAGAGTGGCAAGCCCTAACGACATTTCCGCCTCCTCCGAACGTCGGAACGTCGGCCATAACAAATCCAAAAGAAAGGCGAGCCCAAAGCCCAATCCAATCCCTATGATAAACCCAGCCGCCGCAATCAATTCTCGGGGCTTTCCCTCCGGCTTGGTCGGCAAATTAGCCGGATCTAAAATGCGAAATCGCTCTCCCTTCTGTCGTTTATCAAGATTTTCGGAAATCCTTGCATTGATCCGATTTTCATGCAGGCGTTGATAGTGCCTCTGGATATTTTCATAATCCCGTTCCAGAGCCAGCAAGGCCTGTTCATGATGAGGCGTGCCTTCAAGCCGCTTCTCCAAGTTTTTCATGTTTTTTGAAACTTCGGTTAACTGTGATTTTAACGCAGGAAGTTGGGAATTTAATTCCTTCTTGGTGTTCAGCAGCTCAGCCAGATAGGGATCAGAAGGAACCTGTACCCCACCACGCACCATGGGTCGGTTTGCCAGTTCCTGCTCGGCATCTTTGATTTGTTTTTTTAAGGAAATGATATCAGGATAGGATTCCTTGTATTCACTCGACAACTTTGCCAATTCACGGTTCAGCTCATGTAATCGCTGGGTCAGGGGATCCGCTTTCCCCGAAAGGAGAGCGCCCGGGGATTTAGCGACCAAACCGGGATTCGCCTCATAATCCAAAATGGTTTTTTCCAACAGATCTAAACGGGTATTAATCGAATTCATCGATTCCTGGATCCGGGTTTTTTCCAGTTGCAGGCGATCGAGCGTCCTGAAATTCGCCTCCAATTGAGCAGGCAACTCTCCGACATACTTCATCCTATATTCAGACAAAGCCTTTTCTTTTTGATCTAAGGCTTCTTTCGCCGAGATAAGTTCTTGGTCCAAAAACTCCATCGCCCCTTCAATAAACTGTTCACGAATCTTGATGTTTTCATCGATGTACTGAGAAGCCAACCTGGCCGTCACTTTCATAGCCATTTTCGGATCACGGTGCGCAAAGGATATGTTAAAAGCCTCGATTTGCCCACCACTGCCCTTCGTTTCAATCTTAATGTTAGTTCGTAACCCCTCAATCACCCCCTCATACCCCCGGGCTTTAATTTCGTCAGAGTATAAGTGAAACTCTTCTATAATCTTCAGTAAACTGGTTCGGCTTAACACCTGCTGTGTCATGGTGGACACTCGGTCCGCGGTACTGCCTCCGACCACCGACGAGACATATTTTTCGGGTATTTTTTGTTGTTCGATAAGAATGACCGTCTCTGATCGATACATATCCACTTTCAGCCAAGCGAGAGTCCCGCCAATGGCTATGCCTAGTATGACGAAACTGAGAATCAACCACTTTCGTCGAACAGCCAAATCCCAAAAATCTTTAAGATATTTTTGGATGACAAGTGCAGGATCTGTGTTGTGAGGCGCTGCAGTAGGACCAGACATGGAGCCCATCATATTCCTTCTATTGCGAGAGCCCAGGGTCTACCTGGCCAATCCGATTTTTGAACGGCTTTTTCGATTTACGGGACGATGACCGTATCACCGGACCTGAGCGTAATGTTATACACTCCGCCATCTTCCGAAATAAGATCTGAATATCGAAGCGGGATACGTGTTTCTGTAACATGCCCCCTCTCATCTTTTTCCGTCCGAACAACTATGATGTCATTTCGGGAAGCGAATTGGGTAAATCCACCGGCTAATGAGATGGCCTGAAGAATCGTCGTATAGGATTTCAATGGCAATTTCCCTGGCTTTATCACTTCTCCTACAACAAACACATAGTAGCTATTGACCTCGATCACATTCACGGACACAGAGGGATTTTCTTTTACCGCCTTGAATTTTTCTGCAATTTTTTTGGCTACTTGATCAGCCGTCAAGCCACTGGCTACCACATCACCAATTAAGGCTAAAGAAATTTTTCCGTCCGGCCGGATCACGACCTGCCTCGATAAGTCGGGGTTTTTCCATACGATCACTTCGATCACATCTTCAGGGCCCAATACAAATCCCTCTTCCGGGTGCCCTGGCGAAACAACCACGTCAGGTTTTAGACATCCAGAACAGAACAAAAACCCCATCAGGATGAGACAAAACTTGCTATTTATGGATGGAAAAGTATTCCTCATATGACCTCAATCAAACGAAAAAATGAGTGATTATGGAATCAGGACCATGGTCTCGGAAGGAACGACAATGGTATCTCCGGGCTTTAACTCAACATTCTCAGCGCCCCGCAAAATAATATCATCGTAACTGACCACCAATTTTTGCGGTGCCTCACTATCCATTCCCAAACGAAAAATGGTAATCCGGCTCCGTACGGCATCTGGTGCCATCCCTCCTGCTAACGTAATGGCCTGGATGAGGGTTGTTCGGCTTAACAACGGTAATTTCCCGATTTTGCCGACGGCGCCTTGTACGTAAAAGTAATAACTATTGACTTCCTTAACCACGATGGCCACTGTCGGATTTTCCTTATAAGACTTGAGTTTCTGTGTAATATCATCTCGAAGTTCAGAAGTCGTGCGCCCCACAGCCTTTACATCTCCAATAAGCGGCAAGGACACTTTTCCATCGGGACGAACCCTCACCTCTCTCGACAAATCCGGATTGCGCCAAACACTGATTTCCAAAATGTCTTCCGGGCCGATGATGTAGTCATCGATGACAATTAATGCCCGTTTTTCGGCTCGTTGGGCCTCTTGGGACATCGCACCCACGTTGGAATCACCAAATGCCGAACCGAAAAAAATCAGACTAAGCAAACCGGATACCAGACACACGACATGAATACTCCTACGATACACACTCTGCCTCATAACTCACCTCATTCCCCGTGAAAGATACCCAAGCACATTTGTTAGATAAGCTTTGCCTGCTTCATCAACGCGATGGCCTTTACAACATCAATAGGCCAAATTCATAGACGAACCTTGCCACCGATCATTCATAGCCAACACTTCTCAGCCCGGATTAGCTCGCATACAGAAACAGCTGAATAAAGTATCAATCGGTGGGTAGAGGATGAAAATTAAATCATAATCAAAAATCTTTCCTATGCGTGTTTGACACACATGGTGCATAGAGCCTGAACTAGGAAAATACAAAAGAAGTCACCGGGGCCCTGAAGACCTCAAAGCATAAAACTGAGAATTGACATCTCTCAACAGACAAGTGGCAGGACGTGTCCAATAGAACAGAACTTTTTTGTAGGTTTAAATCAGGCTCTCAAGGGAGAACACTGTGAAGGAAAACTGAAGAAAGGGCGAGGATTGCAGGTACGCAGAATATTGACAGAAGAGAGAATTGGGTAATAAAAAAATATGGTGCCCCCGACACGAATTGAACGTGCGGCCCGCGGTTTAGGAAGGCAAAATGATCGCTTTACCCTACCCCACTCAAACTCATTCCAGCCAATACCAGAAAGGATTTCCGTCATTCCTTATCTTTGGCTGGAATAGGTATGAATTGGCTGGAAAGTGCTCACGTCGAGCACAAAATGAGCACACCTTGAGGG
>JBATLR010000267.1:0-13519 GCA_049289415.1 Nitrospirales bacterium | reverse complement strand
AAGATCAATTGACAACCTGAATCCTAGACAGGTAGAAAAACACTCCAAAAGCTTAGGTCCGTCTGCTATTGGGCATTCTCGTCGTCATTCAGGACTTAAAGCCACGTTAATGAGCGATTTCCTTTCTTCTTGAAATGAGCGTCGGAAGGTCTATGCTACACGATCATGGAGTTGTGCAATGCCGGTGAATGCTCTGCGAAAACCTGGTGCGAGAATGAGTCTGCAAGAAGCCCTTGCACGAGTGGAGAAACTCAAACGGTTAACAGAAAGTAGCAATCCCCACGAGGCGGCCTTGGCCGCCATGCGATTGAAAGATTTTGATGTGGAGGTGGCCCGATTTCCACGCCCGGAACCTGTTGCTGAAGATGTTTCCCAGCCGGATGACCATGCTTACCTCAATAAAGTTGTTGAAATACTTGATGAAATGCCCATTGTTCCCTATGAAACGTTGGATGAGATAGAGGTAGGACAATCTGCTGATAAATCGAAAGTCAATTGGGATGAACTTCATTTTGCCCTTGTGAAGAAAGCGCAGCGGATGGGGGCAGATGCCTTGATTCATATTCAATTAAAGGGAACTGCTGAACAAAAGGTACTTGGAGCCACGGCCTTAAAATATCTCACTCCCAAAGAGGTCTTGGAAATTCAACAATCCACGGCCTTAGAGGATGCTGAGAAAGCCTATAACGAGTCTCAAAAAGAGCGGCTTGATGAAGATCTAGCCCCTGGTATTGGCTGACCAACAAAATTTTTGTCAGAGTGAAGAAGACCTGGTAGGCTTTTATAGAAGAAAAGGGAATACGCAACCACATTCATATTCTGGATGGACCGCCTCAAAAGAATCGGAAGGTTCATTGAGCGCGATTGCTGCCTCCCTAAAAACATACATGGGGACGACAGACACATGAGAATATGATATATTTTCTGCAGTGTTTACTCTCTCATCGCACCCTTGGCGTTCTTTTCTTAATCCCCTCTTGTAATTTTTTTCTCACAGACTTCGGCTACGAGCAGAGAGAAGTTTCACGTGTGGAAAGACCGTGAAAGCCGTCGCTATGGCCTCAAGTGGCGAAGTGTCAATGGAAAAGACCATGCAGTACTTCAGTCAGGGCTCGTGCAGATTGCTGACAAGTGGTGGTGTGATTGGCTGTTGTCATAATTCAACAAAAGGACCAACTGTGGAGAGAAACAAAATCGTGTCAAAATTCCCAGTGACGATAACCGGGATCCTGGTGATGACAGTATGGCTCACGGTAATGAATGCGGGCTTGGCCCACACCAAAGAGACTGAATTACTCTCCGTTGGGATACGGGGAGGACTCAATTCTAATACGTTAGGCATTCCGCCAACTGAAAAGGAAGATTTTCAGCAATACGACGTATTTGCGGTTGTCGGAACTCCTTGGAGTTGGGATTTTCCTTCCGGATGGGAGATACGTTTTAGATTGAATGTGGCGGCTGGTGCGTTGAGGGCGGCGGGAAAGGCCGGGTTCATTGGAGAGGTCAGCCCTGGGCTGGCCTTTACAAAGCCAAATTGGAACCTCACCTTCGATATAGGCGGTGGTGGGGCATATCTGAGTAGGGAAAAATATGGTCGTCAGGATATTGGAGGACCCGTTCAAATTGCTGCGCATGCTGGTATTACCTATCACCTTCCCTGGAATATATCACTGGGATGGCGATTCCATCATATTTCTGATGCGGCACTCTACGGGTCTAATAATCGGGGAGTGGATCTGCACTTGTACGAGCTCAGCTATCGGTTCTGAGGGTATTTGAGAAGATTCCTGCCAGCATGGGGGTAGCGCTCCGCCGTTAAGGTCGTCCCGCTTCATCTTGTTTTTCTTTCAATGGCCGAATTATTCATCATCACACTGATGATGGCTTCTACACTGGGGAAAATAAAATCCGAATACAAGAAGCCAGCTGTTTAGTGCTGACGTTGTTTGGCGATATCGAGTGCGGCGACCCGGTAGGTTTCGGCGAGAGTCGGGAAGTTGAAAATGTTGTCAATGAATCGGTCGATAGGCATATGGTGAAGCAATCCCATTTGGCCAATATGAATCAGTTCGGTTGCTCCTTCCCCGACGATATGAATACCTAACAGGTGCTCGCCTTTTGGGTCGGCGACCATTTTGAGCAATCCATTAGTCATGCCGGAGATCTGTCCTCGTGCAATTTCATGGAACCTCGCTCTTCCCACTGTCGCGCCGCCATACTTGGTGGTGGCTTCCTGCTCGCTTAATCCCACGCTCGACATTTCAGGAATAGTATAGATTCCCATGGGTATATGCTCAGGAGCGCCGCCGGGGTTGAGACCCAGGGCATGACAGACGGCACGTCGGCCCTGTTCCATGGAGCAGGATGCCAGTGACGGAGGGCCAATGACGTCACCGACGGCATAGATATGGGGAACCGTCGTTTGGCAGTGGGTATTGACCGGAATGAGCCCACGAGTCGTCGGGTGTATGCCGCTGGCTTGTAAATTTAAATGTTCCAGATTGGACACTCGTCCGAGAGCTACCAGCATTTTTTCACTTTCCAGCGCTTCACCGTTTTCTAAAAAGGTGGTCACCTTAGAGCATCCGTCCCACTGGACCGTTTCGATTTTTTGTCCACCCCGATAGTGCCCCCCGGTTTTCTCAAACGCTTCACAAAATTCATCGGTGAGTTCTGGATCCAAAAATTTGAGCGGGCGGTCCGCCGTATCCACCATGGTGACGTGCACTCCCAGCAAGGCAAAAATTGAGGCGTATTCACTTGCGATGACGCCACCGCCCAAGACCGTCAGGGATTTCGGCAAATACACCAGGGAGAGAATGGAGTCGCTATCCAGAATATGTTCATGGTCGATGGGAATATTATCAGGGACGCGTGGGCGCGAGCCGGTGGCGATGATGATCATCGGAGCCGTGACGAGGGCGGCAGTGCCGTCAATTTTTTGGATTCGTATCTCATGGTCGGACACAAAGCCAGCACGACCATGAAGGCAGTGAATCCCATTTCGGGTGAGTTGGTCTTTCATGAACTTCCCATGCGCGCGCACGACCCGGTCCAAGCGGGTCATCAGGCTGGTGATTTTGACATCGTCGCGCATGCGGAATTCAAAGACCTCAGTTGCCTGGAGAAATCGCACCATTTGAAGGGCACTTTCCCGCAAAGTTTTACTGGGAATGGTGCCCTGATAGACGCAAGCCCCGCCCACCTCGCGGGTTTGCTCGATGAGGGCCACCTGCTTTCCTGCTTTGGCGCCTTGAATGGCGGCTTTTTGTCCTGCGGGGCCACTGCCGATCACAATGAGATCAAATGGGGTAGGTGACGTCATGGCAAAAAACACTCCACGCTTGCCTTGACGGTTTCCCGCAATTCCAGAAGGGCCGTCATGTCTTCAGGGTAAAAATTCAGATCCTGTACGACGGGAAGTGTGAGCAGGGTATGTTCGTCATGCGCGGAATCCCCAAGCATGACAGAGGCCAAATGATGAGCAAGACAGGTGATCATGGCTCCCTTTGTGGGGGAAAGGTCTTGATGGTAGTGGTCGTCCTGGTAGTAACGGATCGTTTCCTGAACCGGATCGGGCAGTTGCCAGACTGCGGCCAATTTTGAGCCTGCCAGGACGTGAAACTCTTCGAAGAGGGATTCAACGGTGGTCCAGGAAACCGGTTCCGCTGATTTGTTTGGGGATTGGGAGAGCAGATGAAGAATGGCGGGTTTTCCGATGGTATGCAGGAGTCCGCACAAAAAGGCGTTTTCCACATTATGACGGATTCGTCTAGCGATTTCTTTTCCGAAAAGCCCTGTCGCTAAGGCGTGCCGCCAGAGGTTCCGTACTTCCTTCTCATAGCCGGTTGTATGAAATACGCCGCTTTGAACCGACACCGAAAATGCTAACCCGGCCAACATCGTCAACCCCAACCATGTAATGGCTTGTTGCAGCGAGACGATAGGGGTGCGCGTCGCATAGGCAGGGGAATTGGCAATGCGGAGGATTTGTCCTGCAAGGGCCTGGTCTTGTTGAATCAATGAAGACAGCTTTGAGGCGTCGGCATCCGGATCGCTTGAAAGCAGAAGAACCCGATTGGCCACCACGGGCAAGAGAGGAAGATCCAGATTGCCTCGTTCCAATTGACCGGCGAGGAAGGAACGGAGGGTTTCCCTCTCTTCTTGTGCAAGAGGCGTGATCGTAGAGTGAGCCATGTCTCAACTTGTCGGTTTTCGAGAAACAACCTTGAGAATTCTCCAGTTAGGCCGGGTATCGGGTTTAAAAAATGAAAAAGGGAACCGGGTGAGGAGGTCTCCAGCTCAACGTGTCGGAGGCTGGCCAATGAGCGACAGGAATGACGGTCCTCTTTGTTGGCCGAATGAGTCCACTCTCATCCCTGTCCGCTTATGGTGGGGTTGCGCCCAAGTCATTCAGTAAAAACGTTTCTCTGAAATGAAGGACAGCCTTTCGAGAAGGTTTTTGTATGTCCGTCGTTTCATACTGGTTGGCCTGGACTGACGGGGTGGTCTACAGTCAATCGAAGTGTCCGGTCTGGCAAGGAGACTGAAACAGTATGTTGAGGAGCGGCCTAAAAAAGGAGATAGCTATGAAACGGTTAGAAGGGAAAATCGCGGTGGTCACGGGAAGCAGCAGCGGGATTGGAAAGGCCATTGCCCTTCGATTCGGAGAAGAAGGAGCAACGGTGGTGGTGGCCGCCAGACGATTCGATTTATGTCAAAAGACTGCGGCACAAATACAAGAGGGTGGCGGAACCGCCCATGCTCAACAAACGGATATTTCGCAGGAAGAACAAGTCGAGACGCTCATGCAGGAGACCATTAGGCGCTTTGGGCGCCTCGATATTCTAGTCAATAATGCCGGCGTGGTTGGAGGAGGACGGGTGGCTGACACATCCACCAAAATGTTTGATGAGGTGGTGGGTACCAATTTGAGGGGGACTTTTTTCTGTTGTCGAGCCGGGTTCCAACACATGAAAAAGCAGGGAGGCGGGCTTATCATCAACATCTCCAGTGTAGCCGGCGTTCAGGCCTGGGCAGGAACAGGCATCTACAGCGCTTCAAAGCATGGCATCATGGCCTTGTCCAAGTCGCTGGCCGATGAAGGGCGTGCCTTTCATATCAAGGTGAGTGCGATCTGCCCGGGTGGTGTGGCAGATGAATTAGTGGAGGCGACGCCTGAAGAAATCCTCAATAGTGAAAAAATCAGTCCCTATGACGTGGCCGAAACCGCCATATTTTTGGCGACATTGGGATACCATACGGTTGTGCATCAAGTTGTGCTGGATCGGCTAGGGGCTGATTGGTAAAGAACGGCGAGGTTTTGAATTGAGAAAACATGTCCATAAAAAAACGACCTTCCGGGATAAGCCCTGGAAGGTCGTTCTTGAATCAGACTGAAAGAAAATTTATGTAGACCAGGCAAAAAACTACTTCTCGCCTTTTTCTCCATCCTTTTCATCGTCTTTTTTGTCGTCCATCTTTTTGTCGTCACCTTTATCGCCATGGTCATCCTTATCCCCATCTGAGCCCAAGGGAAAGGTGTTCTGAATGGACGAATTGTCAGCCAAGGACCCGGCGAAGGTCATTCCGCCAAAGGACAAGGCAACAAGTAAGGTCAATAAAACAGTGAATAATTTAACCATGATTCAGCCCTCCAAAAATTAATAAAGGTTAACCACGCTCTCCCTCGAATCATCTTGGGAGAATAACTCTAACTACCCACAGAACCGCCTAAATTAGCAAAAATCATTCCCCTAAATTACTGAAAAATCATTCGCGTAACGTATTGTTTTTGTTGATGAAATGTAACTGTTATCCCTGGTGAATTTATGAAGAATTTCTAATAATTTCCACAAAAGTAAAATGACGTCCAGAAAAAAACAAGAAAATTCATAAAAAACTATTAAAATACAATGACTTGCGTGACCATGTAATTTGAAAAATGCTTTTGAGTTATCACGCCTCCCCACTGTATGGGTTGCCCTCCATGAGTATGGTTTTCACTGCATCTGTTTTCATACATAACCACTCGTGACAAGCGGAAATCGGTACAAGAAATAGGTCTAAAGGAATAGGGAGCGGATCACAAAAAGAGAGGGTCCAGGCGATCTGACTAAGGAGAGGAAGAATAGAACTTACAAAGCGGGAGTGTTGTGGCGCGATTAGCGGGTCACATCGCGGCCTGTGCCGTGAAATACGGGGAAGGCACGGTGGGGTAGGCACGATAGATATGGCGGAAGACGTCCTCGGCCTTGACCTCCACATCCTGTTCGGCAAAGCAATCTACCGGTAAGCCGGTATCCTCGCTCCAGAGAAAATCATGGATCGCAGCTTTGGCTATAGCAACAACATGAAAGTTTGAGTCCGTCCAAATGAAAGGTTATGGCTCCAGATTGTGCGTTGGGTATTTAACCGGGGATTGGGTAAAGAAACGAAATTACTGGGTGACACCAATAACCAAAACCGATTCAACAGCTACAAAATTAATGCAAGGGAAGGACTTTAATGCCTAAAGCTTATTCATTTCAGATATCCAATTGTGCGCCGTGTGTTCGTAGCCATTCCTTCCGTTCCCGGAAATCAGGCAGGACCTTGTCCACCTCGTTCCAGAAGGCGTCGGTGTGGTCAGGGTGATGAAAATGGCATAGTTCGTGGACCACAATGTAGTCAATGATCGTCTGGGGAGCCATCATGCACTTCCAGTGGAAGGCAAGCTTGCCACGCGGTGAGCATGAGGCCCAACGATGGCCAAGCTCGCGAACGGCTAAACTCGTTGGGCTGACGCCCACTTTGGGGGCATAGTAGGCCATGCGCTCATCCAGTCGTTCAAGACCCTTGGCGATATAAAAGTCACGAAAGGCGGCCTTGGCTGTTTCCAGGTCACCCGCCTCTACCAAAGCTCGATTGAGTGTAAAACGGCCGTTCTTGAGTTGGAGTGGCTCTTCTTGATCACTTACGAGCCGTAATCGATAAGCACGTCCCAGGTACAGAAATCCCTCCCCGTTCTTGAACTCCCTGAAGAGCCGGGTGGCGTTCAGGTCACGCCACTCAGCCAGGCCCTTATAGATCCAATAGTGTTTGGATTCGACAATGTTCGCGACCTGGTCGTCGTCGGCCCATTCGGGAGCTCGAATGAGCAGGCTACCGTCGCGTTCGATAATGATGTCGGTGGTTGAGCGACGACTCCGAACCACTTCGTAGGGGAGTTGCGTGTTCTTTGAACCTTTCATCCAATCAACTCCTTCGTCTCAATTCAATATCGCGCTTTTCGGCAAGCTTTACGATCTCGACCGCTAACCGCTCGTGTTTAGCATGCAGCGCCGGGATGTTTGCCAGAAGAATCTCGGTATTGAGCTGACCGCGTAAATTTTTCACCTCGATGGGTTTCTTCCAGAAGTCTAACACCCCGATGGTGTCCTGCAGGAGTTCGACAATCCGCTGCATGAGATTTTTTAGCGAAGTCCGGTCGCCGGGGGGCACCTCGCCTCCCTCGTAGGCCAGTTGCACAATGTAGTCATAGAAGGTTGAGGCTTCTTTGGTCAGGCCTTCGATCGTCTCGTTCCGTCCCGCCAGAGTTTCCTTCCGAAGACCTTCAAGTTCGTCGGCCAAGGCCTTCCAATTGTCGCGGTGTTGTTCGATGAGCTTTTCGAGTTTCTCGCTCAATTTTGCGTAGAAAGCCGGATCTCCATCGAAGTGAACCGTGCAGTGCTTGCGGATGGCGTGCTCCATCTCGCTGGCCTTGGCTTCGGGGTCGCCCTTCGAATGCTTCTGCACATGGGAGAGGAAGTCGTCGGACAACAGCTCAACGGGAGGAATCTTCGGGTTGATCCCCAGGTCCACCAGGTGCTCGTTGATGAGTGCCTTCACCTTCGCCCCGGCATCGGAAATGTCCAAGGAGTCGTCCTTATACCGTTCCTTCACCATGCGCAGAAGATAGCCGAAACGGCGGGCGGCTCCGCGGTAGGGATGACCGGCAGGATTTGGCAAGATGAGGTTCAGGCTCTGCAAGAACTTCTTTAGGTAGACCTCAAAGTCCGCCCGCAGCTTGATGTCTTTCATCGCCCCGACTGCGGCATGAATGAGCGCGACCTCCGCGTTCGGTGACGACAGGGTGCCTGTGAGAAAGGCTTTGATGTCACGAACTCCCGCGCCGGTAAAATGCTGGAGCAAGCGCTGGTAGCGCTCCTCCAATATAGGCATCTCGCTCAGGATATTCTTGAGACCGTCGCGGATATCTTGGGCATCTTCCTCGGAGTAGATTGAAAGCGCAAAGGTCAAGTGGTTCGCCAGACCGATGTAGTCGACGATGAAGCCGCGGTGCTTGTTGGTGGCTACCCGGTTCACCCGTGCGATGGCCTGCAGGAGATTGTGCTCGCGCAGCTTCTTATCGATATACATCACCTGCTCGATGGGGGCGTCAAACCCGGTGAGCAGCATGTCGCAGACAATCAGAAAAGCAATACCGGTCAGCGTCTTGTCGGGATCGTCAAAGTCGAAGGGCTTGCAAAAATTCTCGACGGCGTTCCAGCGCTTGGCTTCCTTGCGGGCTTCGGTAATAGCAGCCGGCTCATTGGTGGGGTCGGAGGAGACGACGACCACGACTTTGAGAAAATCCATCCGTCGAAGGAGTGTGTCGTCGGGCTTGGCCTGCAACTGCTCGCGTGCGATGCGCTCCCTCAAGGCCTGACGGATGGCCTTCTGATAGCGAATGGCTGCCAGTTTGGAGTGACAGACCACTTGCGCCTTGAACCCCTCGGGCAGAATGTTGTCGAGATAATGATCGACGAGATCCTTCGCGATAGCCTCAATACGTTTTTCGGCTTCGAGAATATCGCCCGTGGCCCCGTACTTCTTCTTGATGGCCAGGATCTCTTCTTCGGTGCGCTCTTTGAAGAGGTCCTCGAACTTGGTGTCAAAGCCGTGCTTGTCCCTGATCGCCGTATCCGCCGTCCGTCCTTCGTAAAGAATCTGAAGCGTGGCGCCGTCGTGGACGGCGTCCATCAGCTTGTACGTGTCGATGTACTCGCCGAAGCGTTTCACCGTGCGCTTGGTGCCGTGCTGTTCTGTAATTAGGGGGGTGCCGGTAAAGGCGATGCGTGTGGCGTTGGGAAAGGCCTCGAACAGGTTGTCTCCCAGGTTCGAGCCTTGCGTCCGGTGAGCTTCGTCGATCATCAGAATAATGCGCTCGGAGGGATTCACCACGCCAAAGGTCTGGCTCGATGGAATCGTCTGATATGAGCCACGCCCCTCAGCTGCTTTCGAGGCCATGGCAAAATCATTGGCGGTCCCGCCTTGGTACCCGGCAAGAGCCTGTTTGACTTCGACGGGCAACGCTTCCGTGCGCTCGGTAAACTTGTGCACCATCACCATGTTGACGTCCGATGTGGCGGCACTCAAATGCTCCCGAAGCTGGGCTGTACTCTCGATCACGTTGATTTTCCCGCCAATGAGTTTTGCCGTTCCGGCCAGTTGCTCTTCGAGATCGACGCGGTCGTTCACCAAGAGAATTTTAAAGTCTTCCAGATCGGCAGCGGCACGCAACATCCTGGCCACGAAAACCATCGTGAGTGACTTGCCGGAACCCTGGGTGTGCCAAACCACCCCCGAGCGGGCCTCTGGTGTTGGGCCGGAACGAAGGCGCTCAATGATCTTTCGGGCGGCGCGGTACTGCTGGTATCGGCAGACGACCTTAATACGCCGGCCCGAGTCGGTGTCCATGAAGACCGTGCAGGTGCGTAGAACATCAAGTAGCGTGGCCGGAGTCAACAACCCTTGAACAAGCGTTTCCTGTTCCCGCTCAATCCCAAGCGGCGGCATATATTGCCGGTTGCTCTCGGGCCAGATATCTTTCCAGGCCGAAAAGTGCTCATGTCCGGAAGTGATGGCGCCGAACTCGGCCTTCTCGCCACAGGTCCGCACTAGCAGGAGGTTGGTATAAAAAAGCCGGGGCTCACCCTCACGCAGCCCCGCGGTGATCGTCTCGGGCCGCCCATTGCGGTAGCGTAGGAGTTGCTCGTAGGCCGCATGCATCGGGTTGGCCGTGTTCGGGTCACCGATTTTCGCCTCGATGACAACGAGCGGAATGCCGTTCACGAACAGCACGATATCCGGGATGATGAAGCTCTTCACGCACCCCGGCGTATCCACACGGAACTGGTTGATGGCGTGGAATTGGTTGCACCCCGGCTTGGCGAAGTCGATCAACTTCACCACCGGGTCGGACTCGCCGGTCACCTCGTTGCGATCGACCTGGGCTTTGAAAAAGAGCCCTTGGGTCGTCTCATTCGCTTCGAGGAGCGTGCGGTTGGGCTGCCGCAGGATTTGATCGCGCAGGTCGTCGAGCTGGTGATCGGTCAACCAAGGCTTGCCGTCCGCCGTGAGGTTAATGGCCCGCACCGCATTACGAAACACCTCTGGAAGAATCCATTCGCGAAAGGTGCCCCGCAGACTCTTGGCCGGATCTGAAGGGATCATGCCCTGTCCCTGGTCGGTCACCTGCCATCCCAGGGCGCAAAGCTGGTCAAGAAACGGCTTTTCGACGTGGAGGTATTCGGACATGACGGCGTCTTGACTTTTTCCGATTAAGTGCCGATACTCTACTCAAGAGCGTGCAATAAGACAAAGGACTGGGGATTCTCGGTCGACAAAAGGCCTCGGTGATCATCGGGGCCTTTTGTTTTTACGGAAACACCTTCAGACCCCATCCTTCAAGCTTTCCGGTTGGACTCCTGTCAAATTTCCCTCTCAAAATATCGAAGGCCCGATTGGGTTGTTGCGGATGCAGGGTGGCTAAGCCAATTGGCCTGGCGATTAAATCGGCCAATTGGAGACCACAGGAGTTAGACTGTTTGTGAGAAAACACGATATGAAAGGGAAGCTGGTGAGCCCCCATATTCGAGCCGTCACACACCCGCCGAAATTCCAGTTCAAGTTCGTCGTCTTCTTTCTTACCTCGTCGTTCGACCACCACATGGGTAAGGTAGTGAACGGCCCCTTTACTCTGTAAAAACCGATAGACCCGTTCAAGTCCAAATCCAAGGGCAATGTGATAGGGATTGTCAGGGTGCGCATACCGCGCCTTGAGAGAATCCTTCTTGATGACAGTAGAAATAAGGGCAAAAGGCGCTTGGGCGACCAGGTCCGTCAGTTCCGAGAGGAACGCGTCCTTTTTCTCTCGGGTCTTCAAAAAGAGAAAGTCGCCGGTGTCCTTTCGAATATCTCGTTCATGGAGCACGACCATGTCATGCCCAAAATGCCGGAACTTGAAGTCGGTTAACGCCGGGGCAATAGTATTGGAGAGATCGGCTTTCCGAAAAATGCAAAAGGCCAACACGAATACGGGGTAATAGGGATCAATGGAAGCAAGCCCATGGTCCCCGCTTTCATCCACGTAGACAATATATTCGCTAAATTCAGACATATATCAATCGTGGCAAATCGCGCACAAAGAGATTGATGGCCGTGCCGCCTTTGAGCGCAAAGGAGCGTTCCTCCGCCACGAGGGGCAACACATCCATCAAGAGCACCACCTGCGGACGATAGAGATTATCCTCGGGCAACATGGAAGGCCTCCGGGACCGTAATTGAAAACTGTGTATCCAACCGCCCTCCGCGGGTCACGAGCCGTTTGCCATTCCCAAGTGTCACATGCTCAGTGTTGAGTTTGCGGCTCCATGGAGTCTCGTGGCGCGAAGCGAGAAAAAGAAACACCCGTTTGACTTTAATGCTGACACAGCCTTCCAGCAATTGCTGCACCAGCGCCGGCCTGAGCGCGGGCAAACCCTCAAACAACTCCGCCGCATGCGTGAAGCTGGGGGCTGTCTCGTCCACCAAACTCAGCACTTCCAGGATGGCCCGCTCCGGTGCGGCCACGGTTAAGGTCCAGTCACGCACACGGGTCGACACATGCGCCAGCCCCTTTCCGGAAATGGCTGGATCGAACAGTCGTTGACGGTGGAACACGAATGGCTGTGGGAGGGAGATAGCCGAAACCCAGGCCGGGAGCCGAGCCGGGTCTTTTCCATGATTCCAGAGATGAATACGCGGCTCGCCGCCGAGTGGCAGATAATGCGCCAGGCCTTGGAGATTCAGCGCCGAGAGCCCTCCCACGTGAATCGGCTGTTGCGCCAAGCGCTGAAGTGCCAGCACCACCCCTTGCCAGTCGACCGGCAACGCCGGGCGCGCATAGGCGCCATGGGCCAAGGCCATGAGCCAGCCGCTCGCCACATACTTGCGCACGAGTTGCGGAGATATTCCCTGCTCGGATAACCAGGCGCTGGGAACGACCACTCCTTCCGGCAACTCCTTGAGCAGCCGATTCAATAACCGGTTTGGCACCGCATTCTTTTGTATACCCATGGTGTATCTATTCCCAGGAGCGTAAACCAACCCACTGTGGGAATGTTGAAAAAAGCCGCCAGCAGCGTTCTCACCCTTTTGCCGCCTTCGGGCTTACAGACTTGTCGCTCTTCGCGACGTTCGCGCTCACGTACTGAGAGTACGCTCCGCTCGTCAAAAGGGCTGCGGCCTTTCCTTCGGCGTTGCCCAGCACAGGACTGGACGGACTTTTTTGAACATTCCCCCCACTGACGATTCGCGGATCCTCTGGCGCTTTTATTTGCTATTGGTCAAAAATATTCAACCGTTCCATTCTTCTAAATCTTGAAGTTTGCAATTTAATCAAATAGTAAACCAGAGGTTTATAAATGTCTATTTTATTAAACCTATGGTTTGAAAATATGCCGATATCCAGAGCCTATTTCTGCAAAACGCCAATTCGATAAACCTGTGGGTCGGTGAGGTTAGGTACTGGCAGGTTCGGAAGCATTCACCCGCACGCGGCCTGTGAGGAGGTCTTGCATCAGCCCCTTTTTTAGATGGAGTAGCTTTTCCCTCACCAGCAACTCACCCTTCAGCTTTTCCGAAACTCCCTCCAGTCGGCTACTTATTGCATTCCGCTCTTCCTGAGTTGACGGCCATGCAAGCCAGAACTGCCTGATCCGCTGAATACCAAGTGCTGGCTGACTTGTTGTGTTCGTGGCGTCGGTCACCTGCTTGGCGGTGAGCATAGACTGGTAGTGCCAATAACCATAATTGCTGTCGTCGACGCTCTTTGCGGTCAAAAGCACGACGTTCGCCGAGACGGCAAAAAAACGCTCATGAGGAATGCTCGTGGGCTGGCCGATAGTGCCAATCTTTCCAAAGATAAAAGCGCCTGGATGGATTTCAAAAGAATATAACTGTTTTTCAAAGGCAGCGGCCGACACCTTGCGGGCTCGTTCAAAGTCGAGCTCTCCTGCTGGACCGATGTCCCCGGTGCCGACATACGGATACCCTTCTTCGACCTGGGGTGGCGTTCGATGGTCGGGTTGTGGGTCAACCACCGCCAGCTTCTCGCTCGTTGGAATTGTGCTCCACTCTTTTGGGATCCAGCCGAGGGGGGATTCTTTGTAGAGGTGTGGGGCTTCTTCGCGTGGGGGGCGGAGTTGGCCGTTGGGGGTGACGCCTCGGGTGAAGA
>JBATLR010000266.1:0-3642 GCA_049289415.1 Nitrospirales bacterium | reverse complement strand
TTGAAAAAATCCGCCAGCGGCGTTCTCGCCATTTTTCCGTGCTCACGTACTGGAAGTACGCTCTGCGCGCAAAAATGGCTGCGGCCTTGCTGGACAAACTTTTTTGAACCGCCCCGAGGCCTCTGATATGCAACGTGCCTGTGGGTCAATATGCCCATGGAAATTAGTATTATTCAACACTCCCAAGAATGGCCCAGTCGTCGATTTCAAAAATTCGTTCAACGATGCAGCGCATCTCTGCCTTGGCAAATTCCTCCGCGAACATCCTGTGAATGGCCGCTCGACCCACGACGGGCTCATTCGCCACCTGATGATTCACCGCGTCTTCCGGGTACAAGCCAGCAAGCGTCTCCGCATCAGCACGATTAAATGCCTCCACCCATGATCGAACGACTACTTCCGGTTTCATATTCGCTCTCACTATTGGATTATCTGGTTCCCCATCAGGCCGCCGGCCTGAACTAACTGAAGCACATATTTCTATGGCATTTGAAACCACCACTCAGGTCCACTCCAAACTCATCTATCCCATGCGCTGGAATAATCGAGATGGATTTTTGGGGATCATACATAATCACTGGCTCCCTCGTCGAAGGAGTTGGGAATGAAAGGATTGATGTCCCATTTCCCAACTCTCGTATCAACATGATGTTCTGTAGTGCCAGGTTTCGCCCCGGCAAACGAGGGCCTTTTGTTTCGGCAAAAGGACCCAAAACCATTAACGCCCCGTCTGGCCTCATTAGAGAGAAGGGACGCCATCTTACGGAGGGCGGACCAACTCGCAAGGCTCAAACAAGGTCCGCCAACGGATGAAAGCATCCTTCCCCTGGGCCAGACGGCAGGCGTCGACCATAGGAGACAAACCTTTCAGGGTCTCTAATGAAAGAGCCGCCGATCTCCCCATCAAGAATTCCCCAATCCTTTATAACCAAGAAGTCTGGTCAAAAAGACCAGGCAAAGACTTACAATAAATTGACAAATTCCTTTAATTGACTAAGAATCTCCAAACGGCCATTCCCGAACATTCGCTTGGGGCTTGGCGCCAAGAGTGATGGACATGTGTCCCTAATCACTAGGTGTGTTTTGAAGCCATTCATAAAAGTAGGCTTAAACCACTAAAAAAAATTCTGGAAGTTTTCAAGGAGAATGCATGTTTGAAACAAATATTAAATTTAATCTTCCGCCACCTTGGATTGGCAAAATTTTCCAGACTAGTAGGATCGGATATATCAATTTCCTAGTAGGCCCCAATGGGAGTGGAAAGTCGAAGTTCTCGCATGAACTCTGGCAAAACTGGGGAAAGGAGGCCAGGCTTCTGGGTACTGATCGCTTGGCTGGCATGGAGCAGACAAATGCATGGCGCGGCATGGTTGGCGATCGCCTTCAGGGAGGTTTCCAGAAGAGCCATTTTCAGCAATACAAAAACGCCGGTAGGGAAGGTTTGGGGATTGATACTTTGGTGGTGCTGGAGGAGCGCATGGATTTGCGCATTCAAGTTGAGGCCACCCTGAGCCATCTATTCAATCGAAAGATATTCCTGGAATGGGATTCTGGGATGTTACTGGCGCGGGCGACGCTTGGAACGACTGGTACGTCGTATAGGCTTGATAGAGAAGAGTGTCACGGGATCAAAGAGCTTCTTGTTCTATTGACGAACCTGTACAACGACGAATACCCCTACCTCATAATTGACGAACCTGAATTAAACCTCCATCCCCAGTACCAAGCCTTTTTTATGCAAGAGGTTCGAAAGGTCGCAGGGGCTCCAAGGAAGGGAAGTAATAAGAAAATTATTTTCCTCATCACGCACTCCCCGTTCATTCTTGATTTCAAAGATATTAATGACGTGAAATCGGTAATTTCATTTAGCCTCGATCATGAGATACCGCGACAGATTTTCGATCTGGACGCTGAAAGATCCTCCAAAATTGAATCACTTGTTCCGCGACTGAACGTACATCACAAGCAACTCTTTTTTTCCGACAACCCGATTTTTGTAGAAGGAATCCTGGATGCGCAATTAATCGCGACAATACAGGAGGCTCGGGGAGTATCAGTGGCCGGCGCAGGAAGTTGCATCATTGATGCTGGCGGATGTGAGGAAGTGAACAAATATCTTGAACTGTGCCTTGCCTTTGGCAAAAAGGCATATTTCTTATACGACTTGGACAGTTTATTTACCGGAAACCTTAGGGCTTGTATCAAAGGAGAAGGTGATGTACGGAATTTTTTAGCTACCGCCGGCCTAGGTAGTGACTTTGTAAAATACTGCGGTGAGTTTGATCGAAAGCTGACAGACATTATTAATGAGCTTTTGGGATCTTCTCCGAAGGGAGAGCTCGAGAAATTAATGACCTACCTTAATGCGCTAGGCCCAAAAAGTTCTTGGGAGGGTAAGGACTGGGCCAAGGCAAGAGTAGCAGTGCTCACGGCTATTAGCAGACATAAAGCTGAGGTGGAGATGGCACTTTCAGTTTCTGTAGTCGACGAGGTCATTGGAAGACTCAAAAAAATTGTCGAAGTGCTCCGAGAAAAAAATATTTACTTGTTACCCGGTGGCACGTTGGAGCGTTATCTGCCGAAATACCAGGGAAACCCCTATGACATAAAGGATGAATTCAAGAGACAGGCGGTTGCGGATGAGCTTATAGAGTTGTCTCGAATGACTAGCGAAGCCGATATACAAAACCGATACGGAGATTTGTACGAGGCTGTCAGTCTCCTCCCTTCAAAACTAAGCGTCGATGTCGATCCAGTCATTAGAGGATATTTGAGCCAGTATATTCACGATCTGCAGATTGCAATTGTCACCCATCCATCGTGGGGAGAAGATCAACTGCTGGCGCACCTGAACACGGTTCAAAAATCAACGACTAAGGTCTTTTCTATAAGAAAATTTGAGAGAAATGTCGAAAAACAGTTTTCTGCGGAAGTCGTAGTGGCACCAATGCTTGGAAAAGGTCAGCGGTTGGTTCGAGTTAGCAACACAACAAATGCTGGCATGGGTGACTTTACAATCTTAGATATTTAGCTGTGATGACAGAACAATTCGTTTCAGCTCGAAGCCTTTTTGGGCAAATAGAATACCCCAATTCCCACGACCCTCCACTTTCTTTTCACCGACGCCTGCCGTCTGGCCCAGGGGAAGGACGCTCTCATTTCCTGGAGGGCTTTGTTTGAGCAGACCGAGTTAGCCCGCCCTCCAAAGACCGGCGTTCGCCCTATCCGGTGTGACAGGCAGGGCGTCATGGGTTTTGGCTACTTTTGCCGAAACAAAAGTAGCTCGGCTGCCGGGCCGAAACCCGGCAACACTCAATTGTCACTTCAGCACCATGATAGCCGGCAAGGTGTCGCCGAAACTTATTTCTATTCCATCATATTTCCTTAAATCCGGGCGATGAGCCGAATAAACTCTCTATTCGGCTCATATTTTTAATATTCTTGAGCCGAATGCGTGATATAATTGGCTCATGACCTATAACTGGCAACAACACGACTGGCCAGACTTCCACTACGACCTCTCGCCAGTCGAGGACGCCCTGCTGACGTTGGCCGAAAAAACCGGGCGGACAAGCGGTCTTTTGAAAGGCCTGAAGGAAGAAACGCAAATCGAAGCCATGGTCGATATGATGGTGGAGGAAG
>JBATLR010000265.1:0-2497 GCA_049289415.1 Nitrospirales bacterium | reverse complement strand
AGGATCCAATAGTCGACAAAAAGTTGTTCCACTCTGTCGGGATCAACGGCCACATGGACCGAAGTTTCTGCGCCGGAGAATGACCGGATGGTATCGGCCAATTCCTCATTTCTTGCGGCGATGAGTTTGACGGCGACTTCGGGATATGGCCTGTCGCAGGTCTGGATGAGGTAGTCGAGGAGGATCCCATTGGCCAAGAGCATGTGATGCAGGATCGCCTTCGGCCCAAAGCGCAACGTGGTCATCCCCACCGGTGGGATCGGGAGCAGGGTATCCCAGTCAACCTGTGCCCATGCCTCCACCGTCGGCTTGTCAATGGCGATGCGGAAATCGATGTCCGACTCCTGATCGCTCTTCCCCGAAGCGATGCTGCCGCCAACCCAAATTGCCTGGATGGCGGGATTGGCCCAGGCCAGTTCGGCCAAGGATTGAAGGAGATCCAGGTGCGGGGTGTCGGGGATGTGGTCGAGTGAGATGGTGGTCATTGGGGTGATCTTTCGTCGGAAAGAGACGATCTTGCGGGCTGCATGTCACATCACAAGAGATGTATCCGAGCAGCCTCACGGCAATGATCTCTCGGCCTCAACGAGGAAGACAATTGTTGCAGCAGTTTGGTGCAGCACATATGCCACAAGGTATGGGGGAACTTGAACAACGGTAGCACCTTGACCATGTCCGCCGAGTCGATTTCGAGCAGCGGGTACCCCGTTTTCCAAGATTGCTCGAAGCGCAGAGAACTGTTGGCTCCAAAATTGCGGGATAAATTCGTTATCAAAAAGCACTTTTATCAGCGCTTTACTCGATGCATTAGGGTCATGTGCCCACTCTCGCTTTGCACAAATTGACTTCATGACACTTTCTAGAGACTTCAAACATTCTGCGAGTACTTCCTTATCACGGCCGTGCCGGTAATGCTCATGCGCCTTCAAGAACTCGGCCTGAGCGCCAGCAAACTCAGGTGATCTGAGAAGTGCCAACGTCGGTTTTACGACTTCAGCATGCAGCAACTCTGAGTCGATGCGGACTATTCCGCTCTCCTCAAAACGATACCCGATTCCGTGCTCTTGAAAGCGGGCGTTCAGTTCCTCAATTGCATCATCGGCAACCTCGGATGCGGTATGGCGGCCTAGATAACGGCTCTCCCGTGTAAGTTTATCGATATATCGAAACGACAACTCAACAGCGTCAAGAATTCTTTCGTGATCGCTCTCCTCCAAAATGAAATTAACGAGTTCCTTTCGGTAGTTTCGACCTCCATAGGCTGTTGAGTTCCCAATTGAAAAGACCCCATACTCTCGGCAAAGGATCTCGACGATGAGTTTGTAGGCTTCAAATGGCCCAGAGGAATTGTTGTACTCGCCTATATCCCCAAGAGTGTCGTCCAAAATATGAACGATCTGCACTTTCAAAGTTTGAGGAATTGTGTCGTAGGAGTACACGTCGGGCATTTCGCCCCGCAGTGCTTTCTGTCTTTTTGAGAAAAGGTCAAAAACGTTCATAGGAGGTTTAGAAGTGCCTAACTACTTGATTATGCGGAATCAGTCCGCATGACTGCCAAAATTATCGAAAGGAAACGATTTTACGGCTTGCAGACCATTTCACTACTGGAACGTATCCGATACTTTCCAGTAGTGTTGTCTTGGCCCTTGGGTCTGCCGAGGCATTGACGACTGCCTAAAAACACGGCAAATCACACTTGTCGAGGCATAGTATGTTAGGTGCAAAGGTGTTAACTCTACTTCGGACCCGGCGAAAACCGGTCATCTTGAAAACTAATTAACTGCGAAATCTCGATCACATCCTCTTCACTCAACGTAAACCATTCGCCCCTGATTCGTTTGTGAGAAAACTTGTCATGCAATACGGATTCTGCCTGTAACATGTCATCGACAGGGATAGAATGAATCAACTTATACTCAAAAGGAGGCTGGACAGCGAATGCTTTTAGGCGATTCTGTATATCAATACTATATCCAATTTTATACTCGCCAGTATTCGCACGAACAAGATAAACAAATCCGCGCTTCTTCTTCTTTTCTGGTAATTCAGTTGTGCTTGGGGCTTTGCCTATATACTTTACCCAGCCTGGCCAGTCAGATGTTGCGAATCTGCCACTGCCATCAACATATTCTCGCTCCCATTCATGTAATGCCTGTTTTTCATCTTCAGGCATTGCTTGATAGGTGCCGTACATCATGGCCTTCCATTCCGTTGGACTTAAATTGCCAGTAGGTGCCGTTACGTACCCTAGTTCTTGACGAACCTTTTGCTTAAGTTTGTCAGAGGCATAAACACTATGCAAAATTCGGTGTAACTCCGCCTGCCTATTATTGGCATATGAGCTTTGAAGCCACATGCTCAAAGAATCAGCTGCCAGCATTACCGAATCAATTTCCTCATAATCACCAGCTAGTTTTTCGAGGACGGCAAAAAAACTGGGATTGCGCTCCTCAATAGCTTGGACTACATTGGTGTCTCCAATATTCAGTAAAACCTC
>JBATLR010000264.1:0-4421 GCA_049289415.1 Nitrospirales bacterium | reverse complement strand
GACCGGAACGGGCCCGATTTTTTTCGTGTTGGGATCTGGCCTAGTGAATTATCCCCGCACTTTCTTTCTCTATCATTCCTTTCCACCATTGCCCTTGGAACGTAACCGACCTGGTACCGGGTATTTTAACCTTTCAACACTTTCGATAGGGGTAAGACATTCTCGCTCTCTCCAGACGTTCTTTCCAAGCGCTCCTCTAGCCGCTTGAGGGCTATTTGTGTTTCTCGCAAATCTTTGAGTATTTCCTTTTGGGTGACCGGCCCCTGAAGTTCAGCCAAGCGTTCGGCTTTGGCCTCATCAAGGTTATTAATCACCACGGCAATAAACAGATTAATCACGACAAACGTCCCTAAAACCACAAAACTCACAAAATAGATCCAAGACAGGTAATGAAACTCCATGGCGGTATACATCACATCAGTCCAATCTTCCAGGGTCACGACGCGAAATAGGGTCAACAGCGAGATCCCCAATGATCGCCAATGCGTCGGATCGTGCTCATGAAACAACTGATAGCCCATAATGGCATAGACATAAAAGATCACGCCCATGAGAGTCATGACGTGAATCATGCTGGGAATAGATCTGACGAGGGTTGAAACGATAAGGCGGAGCTCAGGAATGGTCGAGATGAGACGAACCACCCGCAACAAGCGGGCTAACCGGGCAATCATGGCAAATTCACCAGTAGCCGGAATCAAAGAAAACACGATGACAGAAAAATCAAAGATGTTCCAGCCATCTCGAAAATACCGATCAATCTGAGGTGCCACGGCAATCATTTTGATGAGGGCTTCCAGAATAAAAATTCCAAGGATGACGTGATTACCCCAATGCATCAGGGCACCATAATGTTCCACCAATGCCGGGGAGGTTTCCAGGCCCAGAATGACCCCGTTAATGAGAATAAAGGCAATGACCCCATACTCAAACCATGGGGCGCGGACAATCTGATTCGCTTGATCTTTCATCGTCGTCAACTCACAGACTCATGGCGCATTCTCACCCTGGAATCAGGAAGAGAACGAGCGCCGATTCATTAATGTTGGAAAATGGGAGGGATAAACCCAGTGAAGGAAAGCCGAAGCACAACTCCTCGGGAAGCTTCAACTCCCCGATGTTTGCAAATAGCCCCGCAGTAAATCTCTTCGCGCGACGATCCCGATTAATTTTCCCTTCGAATCCACAACAGGTACCCGAATCAGATGATTATTTTGCAGGACATCGATCAGCGTCAGGACATTGGTATCTTGCGTAACCGACACCGGATTGGCAGTCATGATATCACCTGCCGTCACGTCTTCCAGGTTTTTCCCTTTGCGCAAGGCCTTAAGTAAATCAAACTCGGACACGATTCCCACCAATTTCGAGGTTTCGTCGATGATGGGAACGGAACCGAATCCTTCCATCATATAAGAGGCCAGTAACTTGGCATCCGAATCCTTCATGCCCGATTGCACTTCTTTCTCCATGACACTGCCCACCGTTAACTGCCCAAATTTACTGGCCCGCAAAGCTGCCACATCATCGCTCATATGGTTTTTTCCTTTTTTGAGTAAAAGTTCATGCCCACTTCGTTGCTCTTTCGAATGATTCCAGTGCCCCGGCTCACAATTCACTAGGACGTGGTATTCATCTTCACATTTCCGGGTTATTGTACCTGATGAGTTACAACGGGAAAAGATGGTATTTCCCACACGCCACTTCCAACACGCCTTCAGGGTTCCAGTTCTTCAACTTAAGATCAGCAGCCAAATCCGCATCCCATGCCTCCTGCGGAACCAGGCCCACAATTTCACTTTCCTGAATTTCCACACCCAACCGATGTGACTCCCGCTCCACGGCCTGAAATGCCCCTCGCAGGGATGTTTGCCGGAAATCCATCAGATTCATGGACACCTGCACCAGCCCTTTTGATGACAAGGGCACACCCATAGCCTTGAGCGCAGGCAAACCTCCACCTGAAGACCGGATCGTGCCGGCAATACGACGAGCCACTTGAATGTCCTGACTTTTGAGGACCACGTTAAAGGCAATCAGGAAGAAACGGGCTCCGATTGCGACCGCTCCTGCCGTCGGATGCAATACGTTTGGGCCAAAATCAGGCTTCCAATCTGCCTCTTGATACATCCGTTCCTGTAACCCAGAAAGCCCCCCCCGCCGTATAATGTCCAGCCGGGCCCGCAAAGGCACCAAAGCCGCCTGCTCATAGAGAAAGACGGGAATGCTCAGTTCTTGCCCGACTCGCCTGCCCAAATCTTTCGCATAGTCCGCACACTCCTCCATCGTCACGCCTCGTAAGGGAATCCAGGGCACCACATCAACCGCCCCGATGCGTGGATGCTGCCCCTGATGTCTGCGAAGGTCGATGCTATCCTGTGCTTCTCGAATAAACTGAAAAAGCGTAGTGGCCATCGCCTCAGGCTCCCCTACAAGGGTAAAAACCGACCGATGATGATCGGGATCCACATGAAGATCGAGTAAGGCCACATCGGGTACCGACTGAATACGCTCAGTTAATAAAGCGAGTACAGCCTTGTCCAGGCCCTCACTCACATTCGGCACACATTCAACCAACCGATCCATGGCCATTTCTTTACATTTGCCCATACGGCTAAAAAGCCTGCGTTTCATCTTCACGGAGGTTCAAGCCAGAACAGGCGTTTGTTGACACCGAAAAAATTACCATATTATAGTCGATTGAGCGGTAAGCCTCAGCCTTGGATAATGCATCCAGGCAGAATCACCTCCATCAAGGGCCAAGAGCTGCTATACTCCGTAACAATCCGCCTATATCGAGGATTTTTTAAGAGGCGACTCATCATTTTTCTGAGAAAGAAGGTGACATCATGAACGCCACCCACGTTGAACCAGCAACCGCCTTAGCCGAACTTAAAGAAACCAAACCCGATAAAGTGACACTTGTCGTCCTGAGTGGAGACATGGACCGCGTCATGGCGGCCCTGATTATCGCCACGGGCGCTGCAGCCATGGGCATGCAGGTGACGATGTTTTTTACCTTTTGGGGGTTGAATGCCATCCGGAAGGAAAATGTGAGTAGCTCCCCTAAGGATTGGCTCCGTCGAGCCTTTGGATGGCTGAACAAAGGGGGAGCCAGCCGCCTGCCCCTCTCACGATTTCATTTTGGAGGTCTCGGAACCACCATGATGAAAAAGGTGATGAAAGATAATCGCATGCCCGGCATACCCGAACTTATGGAAACCGCCAAAGACCTGGATGTGAAGATGATTGCCTGCACCACGACCCTGGGACTCATGGGCATTTCAAAGGATACGCTCATTGATGGAATCGACCAACTCGCCGGAGTCACCACCTATTTGGCGGAAGCCCGGCACGGATCCGTAAACTTATTTATCTAACGACCACCACAAAAGGATGTACCATGATACCAGCCGACGTTAAACTCGACACATTGGGATATTTTTGCCCGATGCCCATCATTCTAACCTCAAAAAAAATCAAAGAACTCGCCTCAGGGCAAGTCCTTGAAGTGATTTCGGATGACGAAGGGATTAAAAAAGATATGCCGGCCTGGTGCGAGACAACTGGACACGCCATGGTGGGCATGGAAGAAGAAGGTGCCGCCGACAAAAAAGTGTACAAAGCCTATGTCAAAAAGGCTTGAGATTCTGCTCTTGTAGAATATCTCTTTCCCAGGGTCTCATAACCGATCAATTACCGAAGCATTGAACGCTGGGGCAAAATCCGTCAATCTCCGAACTTTCACAATAAATACCCTATCCAGACGGTCCTACTTAAAGGAGTGCTCCTCCCCTTCCCTCGTCCGATCATTTCCTGCTGCGAGGGAATATGAATGAATCCCTGATGACCGGCGTCAGTTGAGTGATGTCATGTTCAGAGTATTGAAAGTCGAGCCGTCGCTGCAGAAATTTGTCGCCCTTACCCATTGACCACCTTGGCTCTTTTCATGAGCACAGCTTCTTCAGTATGGGCATTCACGTTTTTGACAAAGGCAAAGCATTGGAGGAGTGCCCAGCGAGTGGGCTCTTCAACTAACCTTTAATACGACCCTGAACCTTGCTTCACCACTCATCATGCGCTCATAGGCTTCCGCCGCGCGCTCGAGAGGGTATTCCTCTATCATCGGCCTTATACCCGTCATCACACTGAAGGCCAACGTATCCTGCGAATCCGACGACGTACCGGACGGCCAGCCCTGAACTGAATGCCTTCCCATAATGAACTGGACAACGGGAATCTCCACCGGTTCTTGTGTAGCGCCCACCATGATTAATTTACCGTCGATGGCCAGTCCCCCGACAGTGGCACTCATGGCCTTTCCACTCGTGACGGTGGCGAGAATAATCTTCGCTCCCCCGAGACCAGTAAGCGCTTCCGCGACATCTTGGGCACTGCTATCAATATAGTGCCGCGCCCCC
>JBATLR010000263.1:0-4565 GCA_049289415.1 Nitrospirales bacterium | reverse complement strand
CGCAATGTTGAGGATGTTTTCCTGTGTCAGCTCATTCTTCGAGGCCAGTAACGCTTCATGAAAGGCCAGGTGTTTGCCTTGGGCTTTTGAGGCTAAGGCCGCACGAGCGGCGAGCAACGAGGCATCTCCAAGGATGGGATAGTCTTTGTAGACGACCCGGACGTTGGGATCTTCCTGCTGCAGTTGAGTGACCGCTCCGGCCACGCGCTTGCAGTACCCGCACCGGTAGTCGAAGAACTCTACGACGGTGATATCCCCCTTGAGATTGCCGCTCACTGGAGAATTTGGGTCGTTCAGCAGATCTTCCTGTTTGGTCGTGATCAGGTTGCGGACACGTTCCCGTTCCTCGGCTTCGCGCTTGGTTTGTAAGGCTTGTAGAGTTTGCTCGATGACCTCGGGATGAGCACGAATGTACTGTTCCACCGCTTCTTCCACAGCCTGCTGAAAGGCCGGATCTGACGGGGTTATGGAGGGTTGTTTAGCGTTGGTTAAAACGGGGAAAAGTCCGAGAACTCCTCCAAGGAGAAGCCCGCAAATTCTCTTTCCAATGCTCATTTCACGACATGACATATCAATCTCCTACCGTCTGTGAATGTGATGGTTTTCCTTCTATTGTTTTCCTGCACAAAACCGGCACCTCCGGAGTAGGACTTGGCGAGCCTCCTCATCGAGTTGGATACGTCCCTGTTCCAGCGTTACCCGCCCCGAGGAAGGGACGACGCTCGAATAAGGTCCGGACACGGCCGATGAAGCAACGGACTCCTGTTCATTGAAATCGGTATCCGTGGTTACTCGACCTTGCTGCATAACCACCCCGGTATATTGTCGTGTTGGAGTGAAAGTAAATTTTTTCGTGTCCCTGAACCCCCGGCTTTGAGTGTGCCCTAGGCGACCTTCTGCATCTAATCCCTGACCATTGGGAAGCAGGAGGATCAGGTGCACATGTCCCTGCTCCTTGGCATCTTCAATGAGAAACGGGTAGGGGGCAGTCACGGGTTCTGTGTGGGTCATTGGCGTGGCATGAAGAGTCTGCGCTTCCCCTGTTGAAGCGGAAGTGAGTTGAAGGGTGTCTGGGGATTTCGCCGTAATCGCATAGGCCCCGGATGGAATGTGCAAAGACAAATGATCGCTGTTGAGGAACAGAAGCGAACTGCCCAGTTGGAGGAAGGGTATTCCTTTGGAAGAGTTGGGCGAATCCGGCGATTGAGACAATGCCGGCAGGGTGCCGGCCATGAGAAAAAGGGCAAGCATGAAAGGAATGGCGTTGACTTGTCTGCATTTCATGATAGTTGCCTCATCTCGTTCGCTCTTACCGCGGTCATGAGAAACGACCGGTGCTCTTTCGATAATTTAGCGCCCTATATTTCGAATGATCTTATCTTGCGAGGAACTACGGGTTCCGGACACGCAGCAAGGGTTCGCCACCGGCTGAGGTTCGGAGCGCTTCAAAAAACATTGTCCTTGAGTAGAACCTGAATTTGGCTTCACGAAGGTGAAAGCCTGGCAATTGCCATCTCCTGCGCAACGCGTCCGGCAGGATCCTGGACTATCTTCCATGTGCCGGGCATAGTCATTGCCTGGCCGGTCGGTACCTTCCTCAAATTGGAATTGTCCTTGTAGTTTGTTGAGGAAGGCTGTAGTTACCTGTACCGCCATTTGGCGATTAGAGATCGCAGACTGTAACTTCATCATGCTTAATTCAGTCCCACCCTGACTGCCCGATCCCTCACGATATTGTGTGGAAATATTCGGTTGACTTGTTGGAAGCCGGCTGCCCTGTTGTCCGTCGCCAAACCGGACGACTCCCGTGGCTGCATCGAGTTGGTAATGCTTAGTGACACGGAAGTTTCCTCTGGTCTGAATGGCGTTGATGGAACCGGTGGCCTCAAGAGCGTTGCCATCAGGTAGAAATACGACCACATGATGCATGTCTTCGTGGTCATTCTCCTGGATCAGATACGCTTCCGGAGTCTTCAGGCGTTGGTCGTGTGTGGTTCGAGTGGCTTGGAGCGTAACTGTTCCCTGTTCGTGCCAAAAGACCAGTCGGGGTTCATCTTGAGCGAGGGGCTCGACTAGATACACGCCGGGGTGCACCAGGACAGTCTGTCCATCGGAATCACCAAAATACAGAGCTTTTTCCAAGTGAACCATCAAAGGGATAAGACGGGCATTCGCTGATGCCGAAGCTTCCGGTTCCTCTGCCGCCATTCCCGTCAAAGCGGTTAGGGGAAGCATGCCGAGATTGAGAAGCACACACACGAACACGAGACAGACTGTGGCAAGTTGGTGGTTGGATTTCAGAGCGGTCGTCAGCCCACGTTTCTGTCCGGATATACCGGTAAAGAAGCAATTGAAGATAACGGAGGTGAATCGGATTTGTGGAAAGTCTGTCGAATGACATCCAAAGAGATCAGGAGATCGAAGATTTGTAAAGAACAAACCGGGAAAAGATCTTTGAGAATCGGGTGGATCGCACCCGTGGCGGTATCGGCCAGACGGGTTACTGTGCTTGGGGTCGCCAATCCTGGGAGGACAAGAAGAACAACACGTTTGGGGTTTCATTTTTTCCTTGCTACTTCAAAATCCAGTTTCAGAGGCTCAACATATTTTTGCTGTGTGGCAACAGTATGTCGAAAGGGATTAAGCAAAGGTTCAATCAGGCGAATCCGTTTGAAAATAAAGGATAAGGTGAAGAAGAGAGAAGGACAACACGTAAGAGGCAAGTCATCGCAATCGAATGCCGTTGGGAGGCAAAAGAATCGGGTTCGCCGGTTAGAAGGTTCGCATCGGTGGCGGTTCCTTTGAAAGGGATCAAGAGGGAGAGCGAAGAACTCTGCTGGCATGCGCAATATTCCTTTTGAACGGTAATCACTCCATGGATCATGGCCGGAGAACGGTACTCCGAATCAACAATAACTGCAATATCCCTCTTTTGTGGTACGGCTATCACTGAGCCAAAACGCAACCCGTGGAAAAGCTCAGGACTTTCCATAGGTGCGGCAAATGGGAAAGCTGCTCGTGTATCAACCCACATTGGTATCGCATGCCAAATTCCTTTCTTGGGCTTGTGCCCTGTGTGCTAAATTTTTTTTGGAGCAGCTAGCTTTTTTGTGGAGGCATAACTTAAAAAGCATGGGTTTTTCTCCTGACTAAACAACGGGAGCCCCTTCCCTCGCGTCCTTCTTGGTCTATTGATTGTTCCTGCACGACCTAGAATTCCTTGATATCAATAGGGATCTCTGGAATTATTCTCTTCACTTTCTTTTCAGACGGCGCTGGTATTTTTCGTCCCATTTGCACCCGGGTATTCGTTACGGAGCAAGCTGCCACTTGATTTTGACTTCGCCATTTTGTGTTACACATGCATCTGACGGACGTACAATGCGAAACACTCCGGTATTGTTATTCAAACAGGCATGCAGGACATTGCTGCCATCCACATAAGGAGTAGTGGGAGCAGAGGGAGGAGGGATAGGAAGTCCTCCTCCGAACGTCGGATCTCCTGTATAGGTTAGGCCACTCGAGAGAGTGCACGGAATGGGAAGGTTGCGAGGGCCTACCGATAAGGGGTTCGGTTGACATGGTGCAGGGCGGCCTGCCGGAGGTGAAGCTTTGTACTGAATAATCGCATTCTGCAGTTTTTGATTTGGGAGACCCACTGTCATGCCGATGCCGCGGGACTTCACACCAGATAGAGACCCGAGTGCGTCAAAGCGTTTCCCGTCCGGTGTTATGAGGACAAGATGTTGCTCGTCATTCGACTCGCCCTGGACCAATAGCGCCATCGGCTGTTCAATCGCCTCTCTGTGTGTGCCCGGAATCGCGGGTACCAACACGGTTGATTGTCCCTCTCTTGCCAGACTTAGTTGCAGGTCAAGCACCGGCTCGATTTCATAGACGCCTGCCGCGATCAGGGTGTCTTCCTCATTGCCAGACATAAAGTGCAGCGGCTGGTCGAAGGAGATCGCGACCTGAGGGAACACCGGCTCATTGTCCATGGCTGTGCCCTCAAATTCCAAAGAAGAAGAGGTCACCTCTGTCGATGAATCTTGTGGGTCCTGGCTTTCTGACTGCGCCTGTTCAGGTGCATCCGTCCCGCGCGAGAAAAGTCGTAGATTGGTGCGTGGCTGCTCGATGAGGCCGGGCCTCTGAGGTTTGGCCTGAGGCTGTACGGTCATGGCCTGAGTCTGTCGGCGTTGAGTGCTCATGGCCTCGGATTGCTGCTGGGGTTGGATTCTCATTGCCTGAGGGTTTTGGCGATTGCTTGTACTCATTGATGCCCGCCGGAATGCGCGTTGGGCGTCTTGGTAATCCTTCACTAGCTGATTCCGAAGGGAAGGGGACATGCTCTTCGCGGTCCGAGGAAAGCTCTGACTATCGATTTCGGGGAAGGCCTCTCGCAGATCGTCCGGCACGTACCCGCCGTAACGTTGACAGGTACCGTTCATAAGCCACGGGTCGTCAGTACAGCGAGCCGTCCAATACATGAAAATCTTGCCTCCTGGCGCTCGGCCAGGGATGAAGGGTTCGTATCCCGTAATCGTGAGAGTTTCGGATGCGTTCGG
>JBATLR010000262.1:0-5423 GCA_049289415.1 Nitrospirales bacterium | reverse complement strand
CATCGCTAGTGATTCGCCAGGGCTCGTAACACCGGTTCCAATAAATCGCTTCTGCTCCTGCCCCTTTGATGACGTCCACCAGTATGTTTTGTGCCGATCCTGCCTTGAAGCAAAGTTTCCCCTCCAAAGCTTCGTTCAGTGCCTTGAGACTTTCATGCAACCACCACCGGCTGGCCCCCCCTAACTTCCACTCTCCGCTATTTTCCTCATCCAGTATAAATAACGGGACGATAGGATGCCCTGTTTGATGGGCGGCCAACAGTGCCGGGTTGTCCTTGATGCGTAAATCCTGCCGAAACCAGACGACGACAGGGGAGGTGTATGTTGTCATGCGTTATGCCTCCGGCGCTGCTTGAAGCCAAAAATTTAAGGCTCCACACTGCCTGCCAATTTTTTAACGATAACGGTCGTTGGCCGATCATACATGTTTTTGTTGGCCGATCAACCTTCGTGATCTTTTTTTTATTTAATTTGGCTTACCAGAATTCAGTGCCCGGTTCGCCTTTGAAGGGACCGAGGATTTTCGAGGTGATCCACCCGCCATAAAATTCACCAGACTGTGCTTTGACCTTTTGCTTTCCCACATAGCAGGCATCCACCTTCCCGGGATAAAACGCTAAATAATTGGAAATATCCTCATACCCTTTCCCGGGATGTGGGTAACTCCAAGCGGCATCTTGCGCCATTCGTTTCCCAATCCTAATTGACCAATAACGCGCCATTCCTTTCCACTCGCATACGGTTTCCCTTACGCTCAGCATCAGGTAGGCGATTCGGACATCAGTGGGGGGGAAATAATATACGGGAGGGATTCCTGTTTCGAGAACCCGATAGCCCTGGGTTGTTTCAGCCAAGACCAATCCACCAAACTCAACTCTCATTTGTTGATGAACCCGCTGCAGTCTGGGTGGACGGGGGTAATTCCAAACAGACTCTTGCCCTCGCTTCGGAATCTGGATTTCCGGATTTTGTTCAAAGATGAGTTTTTGCATTGTATTGTCCTACGGTATTGCAGAACAGATTAAAGTCATTCCAAGTCTCTCTGGCGTTTCGTCCTGGTTACCGAACAAGAAGTTCACGGTTATAAGCATTTTCCTGGAATGCGTTCCCCCACTTGGAAGTAGAGGGATGAGAATTTCTCAAAAGTCAGACGGTTTTTCTATCCTGTAAGTTGAGGGCAACCTGGTAGCCCAAAAAAATTGTTATCCTGCCCTCTTCATTTTATAAGTATTTTTGTAGAACATTGAGCCCTTTATTCCATTTAACTACACCAGTCACGTACTCTCCAAGGAGAACATCAAAAACCCTAGACAATTCTGCCAGATCTCATGTGTTGACGGAGGATCTCTGTCGAATGGAAAAATCAGCCCTCTAGAACGGGGTAGTTGGTGAATCAGGATGAATAAAGGAAAGTTGGTGGACCACAGGTTTATGGAAAAAATCATGCAAACTTCCGGTGCAAATGAAATGTGACTTCGGAAGACTACAAAGGATACCAGAATGGTATCGAGAGCTGGGCGTGAAAGGATAAACTGATTTACCGGGGGCAGGGGATAAAAGTTGGTCGAGGTGTAAATGGTCGTAAAGACTGAAGAAGCTGGAATACCGGAATATCCAACGACGGAGTAAGCTGGTTGCTATTTCTCGCGAGAGGCTCGTACCGGGAAATGCGTAGCGGTGAGAATATAAAATTCTTCAGCGGATATGACCTGAGACACGACTGGTCTCCCGTCAATGAAAAAGGACAGACAATTGCATCTTTAATCATTACAGATTATCCGGCTCACTCCAGGTGAGCCGTCTTTCGATGAGCCAGTAGGTGATACCCAAAGCCAGCACGACCGCAGCAGTTCCAAAAATATAGGGCGGGGTCATTTCTTTGAAATCAAATATGATCACCTTTCTGGCGATGGCCATTAATGCGGTCGCGACAACTAATTTAATGTGTATGACATCTTTGCGGATATAGAGGGTAATGTTAATGAAAATTTCTATGGCAATGAGTACGGCTAAAAAGGCGCCAAATGTGCTGACGATATCCCGAATGTTGAATGTGGTGAAACTTGGAGAGATCAGTTTTGAATAGATGATATAGACGACATCAACCACGCCCCAGAGAATCGTAAAGACCATCAGCACGGCTAATACCCTGACTGCGGCCCGAATGGTTTGATGAAGGATTTGAATGAGGCGATCTTCCTGATCAAGGGACAATTCTTCCTGCCCGATTTTTCTGATTCGGTCCTTACGGAAATGATCCATCAAGGATTCCACAATGCTTCCGTGGCTTCCCAAAAATGCCGTATTGAAGTCTTTTTCCGATAGTGTTTCAAGTCCCTTGACGGCTTGAAAATCATCTTCGGAAACCCGTTTAAATCCCATGCTCCAATCAGCATATTCCCGGCGTTCGATGGGTTTTTTCTTGAGCACGTGAAAGTCGGTATGGCGTGGGTCCCGTTTGATTTTCTCAATCAACGCATTGACCACCTTTTCTTCGCCCTCCATGATTTGGATAAAGGTTTTGTTTCCATACAGCAGCATCCCCGTAATGCCCAATTGGGCATTGTTTTCGCGGCTAATCCTCAGAATATCCTCCAAGTCATCCTGAGACATGGATCTCGTGGCCGAACTGATATAGGAAATTTGGATCATCGGTTGAATCCCCCTTTTATCTGGGTTGAAAGGCTATGATGTCGTTTCTAGATTGTACCCGCAGGGGAATGAGTCCGGTAGGTCATATGGCACAGAAGGAGGACAGGGATTGGGACAGTTTCCAGCTCAGGCGCTAAGAGTATAGACTCCGTGTTAAGTAGGAGGAATCGTATCTTAGGGCGCGGAAATATTTCTACTCCAAATTAGTGAAAACTCCACACCTGGAAGGTCGGGATTGAGAGCAAGGCTAAGTATCTCCGTTTCTTGGGCAACTGATGGGCGCAGTTTGAATTATTGAACTGACACGCCCTCGAAGGGCGTGCCAACACTAAGTCTTCCAGAGGTCTATCCGCCTATACCCCTCACAATAGTTTTCGTAAATCTTTAGGTTTCGGTGAGATTTTGCGGTACTGGAAGGTTTCCGATTTCTGCTAATTCGGCATTTGAGCGGTAAACCAGGTCGAAATCCCTTTCATCCCATTACGCTCTACATTCGAGCCGTCCCACACGGCAAAGGCCACTGGAAAGCTTGAACCGGATTTAAACTGGACATCACTGGGATCGTCAGTCGTCAAGGATCGTTTCATGACGACCCGCCACGTTGGTCCATTGCAGCACCCTCCCTTCAGGGCACCATACGGTTCCCATAATCCGTTACCCAGCACGTTTTGTGTCGCCTGTGTGGTGAGAGTACTAAAGCCATTGGCGTTCAGGTCTTCCACTGAACTAATCCGGAGTGAAGGGTCTGACATGATGTTTCCTGACCAGATGCCCTCATTAAAGGGCCCGGAGCTTCGTCCGGTTCGATTCGTATAGGTGACGCCCCGTGAGGGTTCCTCATAATAGTAGTCCCAGGCGATTTGAGGGGTATTGTTGATCCACGTCCCACATGCCGGCCACTCCCGCGCCAAGGTCCTTTTGCCATTCAGCGTTCCATCGCCAAATATTCACGGTTCCCCCCGATTGATCCATGCACTGAAAGGGAGGCGCTCCGGAATCCTGAACCGGAAACTGGATGGCCATTTGATCTCGAAAGTCTTGTGGCCCAATGGTAGTGTTGTTGATGGTCTGATCACCCCAGTTGGCCCAGACATCAATGTCTTTTCCATTGGTGGCCATCTTCACCATGACAGTCTTCACCGAGATATTAGGATGCATGGGAGTGGTGATGGTCTGGCCACTCAATGGCACAACCACTCCAGGGACGGACTCCCAGGTTGGATTTGCCGCATCCATCGCGATGTCGCCTGTGATGGAGGCAATGGGTATCGTCGCCGGCTGGCTCACGGCCAGAGGGATGTCGACCATGGCGAAGATAGCCCCTATGGCCAGAGTTCCCAAGATGAGCATGATTGGAGGCATGTGGCGTTGAGGCGTCGGATATTTCAAATTTCTCCTTACGCTGAGAGATAATTTCTCAATGTTTCCGATTCTTGGAACATATCGTTTTGAAACGTGGTCATTACACCGGTGGCAAATCAGCACCATACTTTCTTAAGCCTTGGTTTTCTTGATAGCTTGACTTCTGCCAGCCGAAAACGACTCCACAGCCCGATGGAGGCGATGCTGCCCGCCAAAATCATGATGGTCCCCAAAAAAAATGTAAACGGTTGGTTCATGCGATGATTCCTCCTTTTGATGAATGGAAAGGGCGATGAAATCTTTGCAAGGGACAAGGATTCAGGTTGTTGTCCCCACAAGCTGACGCTCACCTCGTGAATGATTTTTCTCCAGGCAGATTCCATGGCAGGGCTCCAGGCATCTTCCGCCAACTCAGAAAAAATGTCCAAATAGGTTTCCGCCATCCTGAGCAGTTGAGTCGGTTTCAGGTGGCTCACCGTTGTGGGAAGCAGGTCTGTCCATTGTTCTCTGATGGGTGAATGAATTTTTCCGCATGAGCGGATTTCCCTGATAATCGTATCGAGGATCTGGACAATTCGCCTGCTGAATGGTTGGAGTCCCATTGAATGGAGAGAGGTTGTGACCTCAGGATGTTCACGCAACAGGCGATGGAAAAGCTTATCGGCAAAAGCGTCCTCAGCGTCTTTAATCCATCCTAGCCCACATTCGAGAATATAAATGTCCGTATCTGAAAATTTGGGGGTAATTTGTCCCATGTGAAAGTGCCTTTCCAGTGGGTCTCTAAATGTTGCTTCTTTTTCAGTGTACACCCTGGGGTCTGAGTGAGGTCAAAGGGAAATGGAAAACCTTAGACAACTGAAGGCTGCTCAATCCCTGCGTGTGTGTGAAAGCAGACCGTCTCAATGACAAGAATCGAAATTGAAATGTTGTCGGGTGGGGAATTCTAGAAAACGAGGAGCATGCCGGATATCATGCCTCCAGCCATTGTCGAATATCCTCCGCCGTACGGCGACCGGAAAAGATGGCTCCATCAATAGTCCCGGTGGCACAAAAATCCCCACAGACGAAGACCCCATCTTGAACAGGTGTCTGACGGGAGAACGGGTTAGAAAATGGTGGGACCTGGACGGGTTGAGCGGCTGTGATGTGATAGGCGCGAATTGGCTGCCAGTCTTTGACTGGTGAGCCAAACCATTCACGCAATTGTTGGCGAACCCGGATGGCAAGGTCTTTTTTGGAAGAATCAGCATGGTTTAGCACTGAAACGGAGATCAACTGGCTTTTGGTCGTGGAATAGGTCGGGGCGATTTGAGTGAGGACACAGAGATTATTGATTGGACCGCCTCCCTCTCCGTTCAATAATAGAAATGGCCCTGAAAAGGGCGGCTCAGGGGCGTCATAGTAGAGAC
>JBATLR010000261.1:0-45272 GCA_049289415.1 Nitrospirales bacterium | reverse complement strand
GCTGTATGTAATCAGCACATGCAATTCCGTTGGTGGGTAACCCATCACGATCGAACGGTAGACGTGGAACTCAAAAAGGGATTTATCCCTGCACAATTTTTCGAACTCCTGGAGCGGGTGGGATCGGACCGGGAAACGCCTTCAGACTCTCTCAATCTCGAAAAACTGAAAGCTGATCTCACCGAGCGGCTGTGGGATGAACCCTTAACGGCTCTTTTTGACGTGACCGCCAGTGGAAAATCCACTGTTCTGGGCAGGCTGGCATGCACGAATTAGGGATCACTCGAAATATTGTGTCCATTGTCACAGAAAAGGCTGGTGGAGAACCGGTGAGGCGCGTGACGATCGCGATCGGTAAACTCACTGCGGTGTTGCCGGAAGCCATTCGGTTTTGTTTCGACATTGTCAGTCAAGGAACCGTGGTGGAGGGTGCTGACTTGGAGATCCTTGAAATTCCGGGAACAGCTGAATGCCGAACCTGTGGAACGCATTTTGAACTCGAGCAACTCTACGGTCGATGTCCGTGTGGTTCTGTCGACATCACGCGCCTCACGGGAGAGGAACTGCTCGTGAAACACATGGTGACAGCCTGATGTGTACGACATGCGGGTGCTCTGATACAGCCAATCCGAGAGTGACGAACTTGCAAACAGGGCATACCGAAAAAACCATCCATTCGCATTCCGATCACTCTCATTCCCATGATGCCCATGATCATGGGCACCACCATCACGAGCATGAGCTTGATACTCACCATGACCATCGACACGAACACGAAACCACTGTTCACCTGGAACAAGCCATTTTAGCGAAAAATGATCGCCTGGCTGAACGAAATCGTGGATGGTTTCTCGGCAGAAATATTGTGGCCCTCAACCTCGTGAGTTCGCCGGGCTCAGGTAAAACGACCCTACTCGAACGCACGATTCATGATTTGAAAGATGCCATACCCATTTCGGTGATTGAGGGGGATCAGGAAACCGTATTTGATGCCGAGCGCATACGAAAAGCGGGGTGCCCGGTCATACAAATTAATACCGGAGCCGGGTGCCATTTAGAGGCCGACATGCTGGCACGAGGCCTGGAAACGCTCCAGCCTCCATCCAATTCACTGGTGTTGATTGAAAATGTCGGCAATCTGGTCTGTCCTGCGTTGTTTGATTTAGGGGAACAGGCGAAAGTCGTGGTTCTTTCCGTCACGGAAGGGGAAGACAAGCCGTTAAAGTATCCGCACATGTTTCAACATGCCAGCGTCATGATCCTGAATAAAATCGATCTTCTGCCTCATCTTACCTTTAATGTCGCAACATGCCTGGAATTTGCTCATAGGGTGAATCCCAATCTTCAGGTGTTTCAGGTTTCGGCCACGACTGGCGAGGGACTTCAACACTGGTATGACTGGGTGACTGCACAGATCAACGCTTCAAACCGGCAGGGGGTTCCCTAATGGTCAGTTTATTGGGGCTCGAGTTTCTGGTGGGAATGAGACATGCGATCGAGGCCGACCACTCCGCGGCTGTCGCCACACACTCGCGACCAAAAACCATTCGGTGGCCAACACGCTCAAGCAGGGATTGACCTGGGGGCTGGGGCATACGTTCACGCTTCTGTTGTTTGGCTCGATGGTATTCCTTCTGGAAGCTGCGATTCCGGAACAACTGGCCAACTTGCTGGAATTGGCCGTGGGCGTCATGCTGATTTACACGACAGGGTCCAGCCTCTTGAGTTCACCTTTCGGTCCTTCCCAAAAATCGGACATTATTCTCTCCTGACCGTAGATTCAATTTTTTTTGAGCTTCAGCGGGCTCAGGTAAAATGAATTGATCTAAGAATACGCAATCCGCAATCAGGATTTACTCCTCGAGTGTTGAAATGTCTCCGGGATCCTGGCCGAGCTCTTTGGCCTTTAGGACGCGGCGCATGATTTTGCCGGAACGGGTTTTTGGTAGTGACGGGACAATTTCAATTTCCCTTGGGACGGCGATCTTGCCCAGTTCCTGTAGGACATGATCCTGCAAGCTTTTGATGAGACCGGGCGTTTCCTGCTGCCCTTGCTTGAGGATGACAAAGGCCTTGATCTGTTCCCCAGCGGTTGGATGGGGTTTGCCGATGACGGCGGCTTCCACCACCGCTTCATGGCTGACTAAGGCGCTTTCGACTTCAGCGGTACCGATCCGGTTCCCGGCGACTTTCACGACATCATCCGCCCGACCCATAAACCACAAGTAGCCGTCCTCATCCTTATGACACACATCGCCTGCGGTATACACACCGGGGATGGTATTCCAATACATGAGATAGCGATCCGGCTCTTTGTAAATGGTGCGCATCATCGACGGCCAGGGTTTTTTGATAACCGCAAATCCTCCGCCATGTTCCACAACGTTGCCTTCGCGGTCCATGACATCGGCTTCGATGCCTAAAAATCCACGTGTGGCCGAGCCGGGTTTGAGTGGCACGCAGGGGAGAGGTGAGACCATGATCATACCGGTCTCCGTTTGCCACCAGGTATCCATGATGGGTTTGGTGCCACCGGTCACCCGATGAAACCATTCCCAGGCCTCCGGATTGATCGGCTCGCCCACCGATCCTAAAACCTTGAGGGAGGAGAGATCGTATTTTTTTGGCCAATCTTCTCCAAATTTCATGAGCAGACGAATGGCCGTTGGGGTGGTATAGAAAATCGAGACGCCATAGCGTTCAATGAGATCCCACCAGCGACCTGGATCGGGATAGTCGGGTTTGCCTTCCGCCGTTAAAATCGTGGCTCCGTTTAAGAGTGGTCCATAGACGATATAACTATGGCCGGTGACCCACCCCGGATCCGCCACACAAAAATAGACATCTTCGTCTTTAAGGTCGAAGACATATTTGGTCGTGATGTAGGTGCCCACCATATAGCCGCCATGAACGTGAACGACGCCTTTGGGTTTCCCCGTGGTCCCTGAGGTATAGAGGATGTACAGCGGGGTTTCGGAATCTAACTGTTCGGCTTCACACTTCGGGGATTGCTCTTTGATCCAGGCTTCCCAATCCAATTCTTTCGGGGCTTGAAGAGGGGAGGCTGCTTTTTCCCGTTGAACCACGATGACTTTTTCCACTGTCGGGCATTTGGCAACGGCTTCATCCACGACCGGCTTGAGGGGGATTTTCCTACCGCGGTCATACCCCACATCTGCAGTGATGACCACTCGCGCTTCGCATGCCTCTATGCGTGCCGCTAACGCTGTGGCACTAAAACCTGAATACACCACCGTATGGATCACTCCGATGCGAGCACAGGCCAGCATGGCCACAATTTGCTCGGGGATTTTCGGGAGATAGATGGTCACCCGGTCGCCCTTGTTGAGGCCCAGGCTTTTGAGGGCATTGGCGCACTTGTTGACCTGCCGGTATAACTCGCCATAAGTCAGGATTCGTTCCTGGCCTTCTTCTCCGACCCAGATGACGGCCACTTTGTTTTTTCGCCAGGTTTGGACATGGCGATCGAGACAGTTGTAGGCAATATTGCAGGTGCCTCCCACGAACCATTTGGCCCAGGGATAGTTCCACTCCAGGACCTTATTCCAGGGAGAAAACCAGTGGAGTTCCTTGGCAATGCCGTCCCAGAATTTTTCAGGGTTCGCAATGGACTGATTGTAGGCGCTTTCATAATCTTGAATATGGGCGTTGGCTGTGACGTCGGGTGAGGGAGGAATGACCCGGGTTGATCGTTGCAGTGTTTCAATATTTTCACTCATCAGGTTTGTTCCTCCTTAGTTACGCATTTGGGACACCATTAAGAACATGTTTTCTCAGCGAGAAGGCTGATAAGCCCATTATGCTGCCCTTGGCTCGTTGCTTCAAGAGGGCAGAGATTAAAGACCGTGAAAAAGAGGCGAGCATTGAATAGGGTTTGGAGGCTATGAATAGGAGAACCGTCGCTGACCGCAAGCCGTTGGGACTTTTATTTCAAATGGAATTGAGATGGATGAGAGGATTTCAGAGGGCTGGGTTTTTCAATTAAGTGCATGGCGGGGTTTGGCGAGTTGAGCTTGTAGGTGTCCATATTTTGCGGCGTAATCCTGTTGACTGCGGCGAATGACCTCATGGGCTTCTTCGCGGCCATACACATGTGTAATTTCGCAATTCTTTTTTTGTGAGCCGGGAGCATCTTTGTAAGTCAGGAAGTAATGCATGAGCCGTTCCACAAAGTGGACCGGACAGGCTTTGATATCTGTCCATTGTTCATGCAGCGCATCACCCTTGAGGACGGCCACAATTTTATCATCGGCTTCATCCCCATCGATCATACGCAAGCCACCAATCGGAATGGCTTGGAGCAAAACATCTCCATGGATAATGCTTTTCTCAGTCAGAACGCAAATGTCTAATGGATCCAGGTCACCGACGAGGCCAGGCCGATTGGTACATTCGGCGCTGAGTGCTGCGACAGATTGTCCACAGTAAGTTTGCGGAATTAATCCATACAGCGTGGGGCACACATTGGAATAGCGCTGGGGCCGGTCCACGCGCAAATGGCCGGACTTTTTATCCAATTCATATTTAACCGTGTCCGTGGGCACAATTTCGACATAGACCGTGACGGTGAGGGGTGCCCCTTCTCCTATTTCGACACCGTGCCAAGGATGGGATTTACAGGGGAACCCAAAATTTTGCCAAAGTGAGAAAAATTCTTGTTCGTTCATGAAAATTTTTCCAGGTGTGGGATGAGTGAGCCCGGTAAAGGCGCAATGACCTCCACTAGGTTTCGGTCTGAATCTTCTTCATCTTAACCGGCCACGCGTGCAGGGAATATGCTGTGAAGTATTAAAAAGGAACGAAGAAAAACGAAACAGATGTTTATCCAACCGAAAGTAGAGTTACTGCTGTTTTGTCTGAGGTTGATGGGCGGGATGAAGCCAATCAAGGAAGGTTTTGACGGGATTAAAGTTGGCGCGAGGAATTTCCACGAAAATGGTAATCCAATGTGCCATTCCTCCATTCCACAAGCCTGGCCATTCCAAGGCTTTGAGGGGACAACCCTGGTAGGATTTCATGCCGATGAAGCCGGTTCCGGGATCGACGTACTCCAGGAGGTTAAAGGGATTACCTTGAAAATCACGGACTCCGCAGACCAGATCAACCGGATTGAAATGAGTACCAGAGGCAAAGAGTTTTTGTTGGGCTTCAGAATCGGGATTGACTTGTGATTGCTCGACGATTTGCCTGGACGGGGCATCCTCGGGGTGCGCAACCCAAAATGGCCCTCCGCCCGGATCGCCGGTATTGGGGACGACACCACAGACCCGGATGGGCCGATCCAAATACTGCTTTAACAAGGTGGCTTGATCGGGAAGCGCCAATTCTCGATACGATTGGGGAAGCGGAAGAAGAAGTTCTTGCAGGATACAGGCTTCCGCCTGGTGGACACTTTTCGCATCCGCAGGGAGCGAGCTCAGTTGTGCTATATGTTGGAACACGTGTTGTTGCAGCTCAACCAGGTAGCCTCCCAATGCCTTTCTCCATGCGACGATCGGATCTTTCAAATGGTCGGGGACGACGTTGTCAATATTGGAAATGAAAATGATGTCTCCCTGGTAGTCATTTAAATTTTCCAATAGCGCCCCATGCCCTCCCGGTCGAAAAACCAGCGTGCCATCTTCGCGACGAAATGGCTGGTTGGCAGAGTCCAGCGCGACAGTGTCGGTCGACGGTTTTTGGGAGGAGACCGTGCAATCAAGCTTCCATCCCTGTCTTCCCAAAGTCTGTTGGATGATATGCAAATGGGTTTTAATGGCCTGTTCATATTGCGGAGAAACGGTCAAATGAATCTTAATGGAATTTTGTTGGTTGGGATGATACCGGATGGCTTCATGAATATGTTCCTCCAGCGCGGTGCGGGGTCCCTCTTGGTAGCGATGAAAAGAAAGAAGGGCCTTGGGCAATTCGGCATAGCCAAGGCCAGGGGTCTTCAGGACCGCTTGAAGAATCGTATTAATATCGTGAGTATGCTGATCCGTTGGAGGGGGTTGTCCCTGCCCATGGAGATATTGTTCTAAATCAGGAATAAACGGGAAATCCTGTAAGCGCGTCCAGGCCTGATCGACAGCGTGGGGAAGAGATGGGGTCTGATTTGAAGAGGATTCGGGTGAGGCCTCCTGGGACAAAAACTTGAGGAGGTCATTGAACATACGAGTGGCGGCTCCGGATGCAGGAATAAATTTACTGACTCGATCCGCCTGACGGGCCGCTTCAAATTGTTGTTGGTACTGGGAGAAGTGTTCTGGACGGAGTTGGACAATCCCATCGTTCAACCGGCATGGACGAATGATGGTGATCGGAGGGACTCCATGACGCAGTCGCTGAAGTTGTGATTCCACCTGGAACGTGGAAATCCCACGGCGTATTAACTCAAGATGATCCTCAGGCGTAAGCATAGCGTTTGTTGAATCCAGTTAAATTGAGATTGATCAGAGATCACATCAGCCAGGAGTTGTGTTTCATGATAAAAAATGTCAAAGTTTTGATGCACTCGATCCGACAAAAATCCAATTGTAAAGTGTCATGACGTCTCTGTCATGTTCATGCACTCAGGCAAGGAGAACTATCATGATACAAAGATTGAAAACCTTTCAAGGTCTCGCGGCATTAGGGATCTTCCTATTGGGGATTTCTTCCGGTTGTACAATCAAAGCGACACTCGATACCACGACTGATGCCACCTCCGAATTTCTGTCCTCCACCTCCGGGAAATCCTGGTGGACAGAGGATGGGCTTGTCAAACATGGCGAACATGCCAGAGCCTTTGTGGTGACCAACCATGACACCCTCCTTCAAGAAATCGCCCAAGGGCACGGGGAATATGTCCAGGCCTTCGGAACGATTTTAGGTGTCTCATCTCATCACCAGGCTCACTTTCAGGAATTAATTCAGAACAAGTACCCCGTACTGGTTGAGATACCCATTTTTCTTGGAGAGGATCAGTTAAACAGGTTTATCGGTCATGCCCAGCAGGCCGGAATTGATTCTGCGTCCTCAAAACTATAAATCGCTGGTGCGGTTAACAGCCCGGCCAAGAGGGTGTTTCCCTTTTGTGACATTCATCATTATCCAAAAAGCACTTAGGCTATTAAAAGGATGGAGGACATGGTCAAGGCTCTGCCCCTCCTTTTAAAAAGCCCAGGCCAATCTTTACCGCACGTCTGGTGATTTCCGCCCATTTGGCTTCCGGATATTCAGCCAGGGCTTTGGCGGCTTTTCCATCCTGAATGTCGAGTTCTTTCACCCGGATAATGCCATCCTCAATTGTTACATCAGCCACAATACATCCTCCTTGGTTTCCTGCATGTCTCGAATGATGATGAATACAATTCGATGTGAGACAGGGTGAGATGGTAAAAAGTCCAATTTTCTTGACAGGTTGTAGGTCCAATGCTAGCATTTTCTTAACCCGTCTGACAGGAAACTCTGATAAAAATTTTCTTAAAAAAGGTTAGGGTACCCTAATGAATGTACAAGGCCATGATCTGCGTCGGAATGTTCTCCGCATCGGAGGGTGTGCTCTTCTCGCTTTCATGGTTGTGGCATGCGGAGGGCCTCCCAAGTGGGTCCAGGAAGGATCGGGTGTGATGAATGCCGATGATTCCAAGTCTATTTATGGTGTCGGGGCTGTCGTCGGGGTAAAAAATGAACCACTCGCTTGGGAAACTGCTGAAAATCGCGCGCGCGCCGAGTTGGCAAAAACTTTTCGCACCTATACGGCCTATCTGATGCAAGACTATGCCGCTTCAACCTCTGCGGGGAATTTCACCAAATCAACGGAAGAGCAAAACGTCGAACGGGCGGTCAAGACCTTTTCGGCTGTGACCTTAAATGGAGTTCGTCCCATTGACCGTTACAAGGACGACGAGACCTCCACCTACTATGTGTTGACCAAGCTGTCTTTTGCGGAAATGAAGGAAGCGCTGCAACAGGCGCAGGAACTGGACGAAGAGGTTCGGGATTTTGTCCGCAAGAACGCTGAAAAAGCCTTTAAAAAACTGGAGCAGGAAGAAGCCAAGCGTCCGGGAGGGCTTTGACCCAGGTTAATTGGCGGCCTTTTGCCTTCTTGGTTCATCATCACAAAGGAATCACCTTGCTCCCCATACCTCGATTGATCAAATCCTGCGCGATTGTTGTTTCCTGCCTCTCCCTTCTCTTATTGGGCGGATGCGGAAAAGAAAAAAAGGTAACCAGAGTAGACCCCGGGGTCGTGACCGATTTTAGTGGTCGTTGGAACGATACGGACTCAAAGTTAGTGGCCGAAGCCATGATGAAGGAAATGGTGAGCCGGCCTTGGTTGGAAAACTTTTCCAATCAACACAATCGAGTCCCGACGGTGATTGTCGGGACGATCCTCAATAAAAGTCATGAACATATCGATGTGGGCACCTTTGTGACGGACTTGGAACGGGAAATGACCAATTCTCAAAAAGTGCTGTTTGTGGCAAGTCAACGGGATCGCGATGAAATTCGTCAGGAACGACAAGAGCAAGCGGTTCATGCCAGGGAAGATACCCAGAAACGCCCGGGGCAGGAACTGGGGGCGGATTTTATGATGAAGGGCACGATTAGTACTATCGTGGATGAATCTGATGGGGTCAAAGGAATTTATTATCAGGTTGATTTAGATCTCATCAATGTTGAGACGAATGTGAAATCCTGGTACGGACAGAAAAAAATCAAAAAAGTCGTCGAGCGTAAACGTCTCCTCTTTTAACGCAGGGTCATCCGATCCCTTCCGTGACGTGGGGTCGGTTGTTCGGTCCTTCTCCCTCCTTGGCTTTAATCGTCAGGAGCCTTGTTTTTCACCAGCCCACCTTGGCCAACGTGCCCTCTTCTCCATGAGAGTTGAACCGAGAATCCTCCTGCTTGCCCTCGGAGCCATTTTGTTTGTCGGGTGTAGTGGCCCTATGTCCCACTATGCCAAGGTAGAGCGTAGTCTGTTGACAGGGAACTCAGCCCAGGCTGTTACAATTATTCAATCGGCAGAGGCAGACTATGGAGACAACAATCGCTTACTCTATTTACTGGATGAGGGCATGGTGCTCCATTTGGCCGAACAGTATGTTGAAAGCAATACGGTTCTGGAAGAGGCGTATACTCTTGTTGAAGACCTGTATACGAAGCATCTTCGAGACGAAGCCTCAGCCCTGCTCGTGAATGAGGCTCAACGGCCCTTTGAAGGGGCTCCTTATGAACATGTCATGATTAACGTGGTGAAGGCGCTGAACTATGCGGCCCTCCAACAGTGGGATGAGGCGTTGGTGGAGGGACGGAGGATTGATCATCGTCTCAATGTGCTTCACGACAAACAAGAGGGAAAGGAGACCTACCAAGAAGATCCGTTTGCTCGGTATTTGGTGGGGCTGCTCTATGACATTACCGGTGATCTCAATAATGCCTATGTCGGATATCGAAAGGCTGAACAAGTCTATGAGGACAGTCGGGCGTGGTCCCGTGTTGTTTTTCCGGATATCCTGAAAACTGATCTGATTCGAACGGCAGAAAGATTGGGGTTATCTGATGAAGTCCAACAGTATCGTGAAAAATATCCGGAAGTCGGTATTGCTTCAGTCTCTGACGGCCTATCCCCTCAGGCCCAACTCATTGTGATCAGTTACCACGGCCAAGGACCTAAGAAAGAAGATGTAGTTATTGATGTTCCCGTGAGTTTAGACGCCTTGTACCTGGTGGCCCTTACCAAGCCCTGGTTTGGCCGGAGTACTCGGGACACGAGAGGAGCGGAGTCTCTGCTGTATGGCATTCACGGACAAATCGCCCGAATTGCCTTGCCCCGGCTTACGGTGAAAAAAACCTCGCTAGTCCATGATGTGATCGAGGGCACAAATCAGACTGCCAGTTTTAAAACCCAATCGGAGCGGGTGTATGATATTGCCGCCGTAGCCGAAAAAAACCTGGACGATGACTATAATGGACTCGTGCTCCGGGCAGTAGCTCGATCCGCCATGAAAATGGCGGCGGCGGAAGGCATCGCCATTGGGGCCAGAGCGGCCGCGGGCCGGAACAATCAGGATTGGGTCGGCTTGTTAGTGGGCGCGATTGCCAGAATTTTTGCCCTGGCCACAGAAGAAGCCGATATTCGGTCGTGGCGAACTCTTCCAGGTGAGCTTCAGTTGACACGACTCTGGGTTGAACCGGGTGACTATTCCGTGGCTATCCAGTCCATGGATTACCAGGGACGGAAGGCTGGAGAGTCTCAACATCATCGTCTTCAACTTATAAAAGGCGAAACAACACTTGTCATTCACCAGAGTTTCCAATAAGCAATCATGAATATCCTGAGAATATTGCTATGGAGTGGAGTATGCATCCTAGCCGGAGGCTGTGCCTGGTTTGGCCGGGAGACCCCGCCTGAATGGATTATGTCGCCTCACCAATCATACCCCGCTGAACGATATCTCACCGGTATTGGAGAAGCCGAATCCCGGGAGCAAGCTGAAAAAAGGGCGTATGCCGCGGTTGCCAGAGTATTTTCTGCGCAGGTGAACACCCAATCGATGGACCATGAAACGTATTCCATTCAAGAGTCCGGGGGGGGGAGTCAAACTCGACGGGAGTTACAACTCGACCAACGGACACAGGTGACGACCAGCAAAGCACTGGAAAATGTGCAGATATTGGACCTCTGGTATCAGCCGTCTACCAGACATTTTTGGGCTTTGGCGGGCCTCGACCGGCAACAAGCTGAGAAGGCCATTCTGGAACGATTACAGGAAGGGGATACGAAGATCGAGAATATGATTCATCAGGGCCGAACACATCCTCAGAAAATTCAACGCATCCGAGGCTACAAAGAAGCCATGATTTTATTAGCTGATCGGGATGTCCTCAATACAGATCTCCGGGTGATCCGCAACAGTGGAGACAGTCTGCCACCGTCCTATCGTATCCCACAGATCCAACGTGAATTCATGGATTTTGTTGCCCAAAATTTGGTTATCTCGGTGGCGATTGAGGGAGAATACCATGAGGACATTGAACGGGCGATCTTGGAGGGGCTCAAGCAAGAAGGTTTATTAGGCCGTCCCGCCGATTCAAAGTCCTCGGAGGTTGCGGACCTGGCTATTGTTGGGGAAGGACAATTTTGGACCGTGAATTTACCGGATCCCTTGTTCAAATATGTGCGATGGTGTGGCGATATCGATATCTATGAAAATCCTTCTCATCGACTTATCGGGGTGATTTCGGAGACGGGGCGGGAAGGGCATGTGACCGAAAAGGAAGCACGGATTCGTGCCAGCAAAGTCATGCAGGAGGTCATCTCCAAAGAAATCGCCCGTCTGCTCACTCGATCAGTGTTCAGTGTCGAACCGGATCCGTCACTGAGTCAGAGAGTTCCCAACGCCTGTTCTCACTAACACACGTTCTTCTTGGTCTCTTTGAAGACGTCTCTTTTTTCTTTGTGAGGACGGGAGATAGATTTGGTGAGTCAGATAAATTGAGAACAGACTAACACGACAAGTCTTGTTCCAGGCCCTGGAGAAGTCTTTCCCATTCTTGGGTCTTCCCAATGTGCCAGTGCCGGCGGTCCCTCAACGATTCATTTGTGAAATCGGGCAAGGCCCTGAGCTCCTTCTGTGATTGTTTCACCTTTTCATCAGCCTGTGCGAGGTATTGGCATACACCCTTGGAGGCCGGAGGCTGTCCTCCCGCTCGTTCAAAGAGTGCGACGGCACGATAGCCCTGTTCTTGGCCTCTAAATAGGGTTTCTGCTGCTTGAAACAGAGAGCGAGTCTGTTGGTGCTCTTCCTTTTGAGCGAGAATTTTTGCCATGAGAGCGGCCTTCCCAATGGAGAGTGCGGCGCCCTCAGGGTCTCCATTCGCAATCGCGTTTTCGGCATGTTGCTCCAGACGGTCCATTTCCCCGAGCTCTCCGGTCATTTGTGTGGCCCCTCTTTCCGCATAGGCAACCATAAGTACCATAAAGAAAAGACCAATGCAGGTAAGTTGGATGGGGACCAATCTCATGACGTCAGATGATAGGCGTCAAGATGAATCTGGCTGATGGGACATTGGCTGAGATTCAAAATAGCCCCGTCTACTGAACCTGCCAATCCATATCGATTTGTTTATAGGTCCAGCTTGTGGCCTCCCGCAGTTGGGCCATTTCCTTCGAATTGTCAAAAATTACCCAGATTTTGCTTTGTAGCTCATTAATGGGTCCAATAGACTTTTCATTTCGCAGTTTGCCTAAACTCCACACAACCTCTGTCAGAACCAGGAAATCGATGTCCGAAGCAGATTTGAGCTTGGGCAGATTTTCAACCACATAACCAAGCATTGGCTGGGTGACTGAAGGGTCTCCGGTATGGGCGCCGATTTCCCCTAATCCTTTGGCTGCGGCCGCTCGAATCTTCGAGTCTTTCTGGGTTTGAAAAATATCCGTTAAGAGAGGAATGCCTTCGCTCCCAGTGCTGGAAAGCGCTACGATGGCCTCTTCTGCCAGTTCAGGATCTTGAATGAGTTCTTTCAGGAGAGGCAGGGTATCGTGTGATTCCACTTGAGGCAGCAGGGATAAAATTCTTAGCTTGCGTTTATTGGGTGTCTGGGGGTTATTGAGTAGCTTGAACAGGCGGGCATCATGTCCCCATTCCGCAGCGAGCATAACGGGAAAATCAAATTCTTGAATCCGTTCGGCTAATTGTTGAATCGCATAAAGACCGGATTGTGGAGCGTGAGCGACCTTAGCGGCTTCACCCGGATCTTCAAAACTGGTTCGCGCTTCTTTGTACCACCCTAAGTCTCGTCCATCTAATTGATAGGAAAAGAGGCAGGCCGGGCCTTTCCAGAGGCGGGATGGAGCGCCGGAGTGGTCCGCATCACCGCCGCCGCGAGTGGTTCCCGACCATTTTTTTACTTCTTCGCATTTGACGTTCACCCTTACATCGAATGCAGCATCGCGATCGGTTACCACGGTATAGCCCAATTCTTCTAAACGTTGCCTCACCACATTTTCGATGACTGTTCCATCGACTTTGCCCCGCTCTGTCAACGCCAAGACGTGAACCATAATCGTTTGAATGCCCTCGAGTTGCGCCTTTTGTTCTTGGTCGAGATAGGTCCGTCTGGCAAAACTCTCTGAACCGAAAAGCCCAACGAGCAATACTATGGAGATGAATCCACATGCCGCCCATGTCCTCATGCCTGATCTCCCACGGTACAATGTTGTGAGGAATTAACTGAGATGGCCATCCAAATCGATTTGTTTATAGGTCCAACTCGTGGCCTCCCGTAATTCGGCCATTTCTTTCGAATTGTCAAAAATCACCCAAATCTTCTGCTGGAGCTCTCTCATGGGTTTAAGTGAACCCTCCCATCGTTGCTTGCCAATTGCCCAGGCCACTTCGGTAAGCACCGGAAAATCTATATCTTCCGAAGTTTTCAATTGCGGTAATAGCGCAGATACGTACTGCACTAATGGGGGAATCGGACGGGGGTCTCCCGTCTTGGCCGCAATATCCCCCAAGGCTTTTGCCGCTTCGGCTCGTATGCTGGACTGCCGGCTGGTTTGGAATAAATCGATGAGCAAGGGAATGGAATGCCCTCCAGCGCCTGAAAGCGCATTGATGGTTTCTTGCTGCAAATCCGTGGACTCGAGAAGTTTGGTCAGTTGCGGCAGTGCTTCCTCGGCATGCACATCGCTAAGCACGGAAAGAATTTTCACTTTCCGCAGTTTGGGCGTGTTGGGGTTATCCAACAGTTTGAGCAGACGATCGATTTGACCCCATTCGGCCGAAAGCAAAACCGGGAAGTCGTATTCCGAAAGCCGTTGGTTGAGCTGGTCCATCGCATAGGTCCCGGCATCGTCAACCTGGGCCTGTTGGGCGGCCTGCCTGGCATCCGAAAAGGTCGTGCGCACTTCTTTTTTCCATTGCAAATCATTGTGTTGAAGGAAATACGTCAAGAGACAGGCCGGCCCTTTCCAGAGTCGGTTGGGTGCATCAGCCAGATCTACGTCTCCTCCGGTGGGAGAGGTGCCGGTTACAGTCTTCTGTTCTTCACATTTTACTTTTACTTCCACATCGTGCGGTTGAGAGCGATCCGTGGTGACGGTATACCCCATGTCTTCCAAGCGCGCCGTGACGGTGGCGGCCAGTGGACTGGGGTCATACGTCCCTTTTTCCGTTAAGGCGAGGACCTCCACCAACACGGTCTGGGCATTCTCTAATTGCGTTTTTTGCTCTGGAGTGAGGTGAATTCTGCGGGCCTCGGATGCCATGACCCCGACACACAAGATTGCGAAAATGAGGAAAGAAGACCAGCGTGTCATGAGTAACCTCCTTGTATTATCGCAAAGTCCCAACCCTCATGAGTCTCATGGGGATATGACTTGGTTAACAGGAAGTTGAACGGAATTTCCTAAATTATACCGTATATTAGCAATACGACGGCAACATGGCAGCATCTTGTAATTCTATTGCCTTATAGGTCCAATTGGTGGCCTCTCGCAACTCAGCCATTTCTTTTGAATTGTCATGAATCAACCACACTTTATCCTGTAGTTCTGCAATTGGCTTCAAAGAGTGAGCCCATCGTAATTTTCCAATCGCCCAGACCACTTCAGTGAGCAGAGGAAAATTAATATCTTCAGAGGTTTTCAATTGGGGCAAAACTTCGGAAACATATTGCACCAATGGGGGAATCGTGCGGGGATCTCCCGTCCTGGCTGCAATATCCCCCAAGGCTTTTGCCGCTTCCGCCCGCATGTTGGATTGAGGACTGGTTTGGAATAAATCGATGAGGACCGGTATGGAATCGGCTCCTGTGCCTGAAAGCGCATTGATGGTTTCTTGCTGCAAGTCCGTGGACTCGAGAAGTTTGGTCAGTTGCGGCAGTGCTTCCTCGGCATGCACATCGCTAAGGACGGAAAGAATTTTCACTTTCCGCAGTTTGGGCGTGTTGGGGTTATCCAACAGTTTGAGCAGGCGATCGATTTGACCCCATTCGGCCGAGAGCAAAACCGGGAAGTCATATTCCGCGAGGCGCAGGTTGAGCTGGTCCATCGCATAGGCTCCGGCATCGTCAACCTGGGCCTGCTGGGCGGCCTGCCTGGCATCCGGAAAGGTCGTGCGCACTTCTTTTTTCCATTGGAAATTGTTCTGTTGGAGGAAATACGTCAACAGGCAGGCCGGCCCCTTCCAAAGGCGGTTGGGTGCATCAGCCAGGTCCACGTCCCCGCCGGAGGGAGAGGTGCGGGTCGACGTTTTAGCTTCTTCACATTTAACTTTCACTGCCACATCGTGCGGCTGAGAGCGGTTCGTGGTGACGGTATACCCCATGTCTTCCAAGCGCGCCTTGACCGTGGCAGCCAGTGGACTGGAGTCATACGTCCCTTTTTCCGTTAAGGCAAGGACCTCCACCAATACCGTCTGGGCCGCTCCTAATTGAGTTTTTTGCTCTGGCGTGAGAGGAATTTGGCGGGCTTCGGATGCCATGCCCCCAACACTCAATATTACAAGAATGAAGAAAACAGGCCAGGCTTTCATACCTTCCTCCTTGCTTCTAATTTTTAATCATTGTGGATTACAACGTAAGCGAAATGGAGACGGAACAAACGTTTTTAAACGAATTTACAGGGTTTTGTAATATACTCTTCACCTTAAGGGAGGGGCAACTCAATCCCATCCGGAAAGCTTTCCACCAGGTAGCCTTGGCAAGCGACTGAGGGCCCTACCTCATGCAGGGAATCGTATTTGAAAATGTTTGTTGCACAATTGAATATTTTTTATAGAAACAGGTCCTGAGGGCATCGAATTGTGGGAAATGCTGTTTGAGGAATTTTGTTCATATTCCCAGGAGTGAAGTTGAACCCCTATCAGTCTCCGGCTATACTCGGTGAATGGGACAGTCACCAAAGTTTGTATTTTTAGGTGCAGGCAACATGGCTGATGCGTTGGTGACCGGAATTTTGAAGGCCCATCTTGCGTCTCCCGCCAATATTTCTGTTACCGATATTTCCCCAATCCGGTTAGAGCATTTCCAGAAGACATTTCAAGTTCATGTGGGATCTGATAACGCTGATGAAGTGAAATCAGCCGATATCATTGTTTTCTGTGTGAAGCCTCAGGTTATGGATACAGTGCTGGCAGAGATCAAAGAGCAGGTTTCTCAGAAGCACTTACTGGTTTCCGTCGCAGCGGGGTATCCCTTGGCACGCATTCAACAGCATGTCGGGAGAAACGTTTCCCTTATTCGTGCGATGCCCAATACCCCTGCGGTCATCCAGGAAGGCGTAACAGCTTTGGCTGGAGGTTCGGGGATCTCCCCGGACCACCTTCAGCTGGCTCAATCAATCTTTGAATCGGTTGGCAAAGTCGTTATGGTGGAGGAATCCTTAATGGATGCCGTGACGGGCTTGAGCGGAAGCGGTCCTGCGTATATCTATCTGGTGATTGAAGCACTCACAGACGGTGGGGTGCTGCTCGGTCTTCCACGGACCGTAGCTAGTGTCCTTGCGGCACAAACGGTATTAGGGGCGGCTCGGATGGTGATCGAAAGTGGCGAACATCCTGCTGTCCTTAAAGATCGGGTGACGTCACCGGGTGGAACAACGATTGCGGGTCTTCAACAACTAGAAACAGGGAAGTTACGGGCGACCTTAATGAAAGCCGTCAAAGCTGCTACGGCTCGGTCTTATGAGCTGGGACATTAATGAGGTGGGCGGCGCTAACGTTTAATGCATACATTGCATAAGGTTTTATTGAAAGGAGAACACGGTGCAGTATTGGGTCAAGGTTACCTTTGTTGATAATAAAGAATTAGAATTCAAGGACGCTATTCGCCATACCATCAGCGATGATATGGAAATTCTTGAAGTCGATACTCCCAAGGAAGTCACCATTATTCCCTTGAAGCAAATTAAGTATTTTTCTTGTGACGCTGGCGTCTTTAACAAGTCATAAGGTAGAGGCAGTTCGATGAGGTTAGAAGTTTCTAAATATTCTGATTGGATTATCCGAAAAGATTGGTAAAGTAAAGTTATGATTCTATTCGTTACATAATCGAATTTCTTATTTACATGATAATGTCGAAAATATTTAAGATATTGGTTCGACAACAGAAAGCCGGAATGTTTTGCTTTTTATATTAGGGATATCGGGGAAACTCTTCTTGCCTAATTCCCCTCTTTATGCCACCATAACCTTATCCCGAAATCCGACGTGGGTTTTCTTCCATAAATACACCCAGTACAAATGTTTGGTATGACGATTCGTTGTAGATGCGGAAGGAATGATGGTGGTCATGGAAACAATTAAACAGGTCGGTAAACAAATCGGTCTGGTCCTGGCCTTATTGGGAGTACTGTTGGTCCTTTGTGAGCTTCCCCATCATGATCGAAATTACCTCTCCCATCAGGAGCGGACTGCGCAATTAGGAACAAACCTGCCCGCATATGAGGTAAAGACCTTTTTGCGCCATATTGAGACTAGGCTTCCTTCCTACCGTGAAGAATTTCAGGAAGCTGAAAAAAAATCAGGTATTTCATGGATGTTGTTGGCCGCCATGGCATACCAAGAGTCTCAATGGAATCACAAGGCCGTCAGTCCCACAGGGGTTCGAGGAATTATGATGCTCACACGTTCCACGGCCTCGGATCTGGGAATCAAAAACCGCCTTGACCCGTCAAAAAGCATTGCCGGTGGGGCTCGCTATCTGTCCTATTTGCAAAAACGGGTTCCTGACCACATTCGCATGCCAGATCGCATGTTCATTGCGCTTGCAGCCTACAATGTCGGGATGGGTCATATTAACGATGCTCGATTGCTTGCTGAGCGTTTAGGTAAAAACTCCAACCAGTGGGAAGACATTAAAGGCATTCTTCCCCTCTTGGCTCATAAGGAATATTACCAGGACCTGCCTCATCGTTATGCCCGTGGGTGGGAGCCTGTAAAATATGTCAAGCGGATTAGGGCCTATCGGAACATCCTTCAACAGGTTGTGAAGCGTGAGGCAAAAAGCTCGCAAGTGGATATTTAACTCCTTCATATTCTGCGTTTGATCTTTAGCCTTATTCCGGCGGCCTTCTTCCTTGGTCTATTCCCCTTGTTTTAGTCTTTTCCAATTCCCTTGTCCCCCGTTGGTTCGTCCCTCCAGAGATTCAGGAGTGGTGCCATTCCGCGCGATCGGTTTTGCAAAAACAGAAAAACTTCTGTTTCGTGATCATGGAAAATGAAAGGATGGATTATTCGGGGAAAAGGAAACCTGGGCTCTAGGGCGTCTGGATCCCAAGTGGTTCATCTGGCCGGGCACGCTCAATGGATAGTGCGGTATCATTTGGCAAAATTTTGGCCTTAATCCTATCCCCAAATTTAAAGGATTCAGAGAGGGTTGTTTCAGCAGTAACCTCAATACGAATTTCTCCTCGATCCCCCCTGACAACATAAAGGTTTCCATCAATCATTAGGATCTCGGCCACAATCGTACGAACTTTTGGAGACACCTTTGGAGGAGTCCTTGCTGTGTCCTTTTTTGAACCTGTGGGTTCTGTTTCGGGGGCAATTACAACTGGAGGTGCGGCCGGAGTCGAGGCCAAAGGGCCTTCCTCCAAGCGAATCCCAGGAGAATCATCTGGACTCGCGCGAACAATTGATAATGCCTGATCTTGTGGGGTAACCCGTGCTTTGATCCGATCCCCAAACTTGAAGGATTCGGATAACTGTGTTTGGGGCGTCACTTCAATTTGAATTTCTCCATAGTCGCTTCTGATGATATAAAAATTTCCATCAACCATTAAGATGTCAGCAATGATAATCCGCACATTCGGCGATACTTTTGTCGGGGGAGTTGATGGTTTCGACTTAGCCCCTGGAGATGGAGTGGATGGAGGAGCCGGGGTGACGAGAGCTTTGCTTGTTGTCCCAATCGGTTCCCCTGGTTGTGCTCTTGTGATGGCAATGGCTTTGTCGTCTGGTAAAAGTACTGCTTTTATACGATCGCCAAAGGTGAATGACTCCGCCAGTTGAGTTTCCGGGGTGACTTCGATACGAATTTCTCCACGTTCCCCTCGCACCACATAAAACCCGCCATCGACCATTAGGAGGTCCGCAACAACTGTTCTGGTTTTTGGGGGAGGGGATGGTTGAGAAGAGGCTTGAGCCAATTTCACACCATCACCTTCAGTAGCAAAAATGGATTGAGGACTTATCAATACAAAAAAGACTACAAGAATCAACAACGATTCAGTAACAGTGCGAAGACGCCTGAATGTCGGAAAGTTAAAAAGCTTCATGCTGGTGGGTCAGGAGGACGTGTGAAGTTTTTGTTTTCGTGGTGCCGAGGCGCAGAATCGAACTGCGGACACCAGCCTTTTCAGGGCTGTGCTCTACCAACTGAGCTACCTCGGCACACTCCTAGAACCATTGACTTCGACCTGGCTTTATAACACAAAGGCTTCTTCATTTTCCAATCAATTCCGTCAACTTTTTCATGTTCTGAGGATTTCTAGAATTGGAAAAATTCTTGGACATCCTGACCTTGGTGGCGAGGGTTCAGAGTCTTATGTTTGTGCGGAGTGATGCGACTTTTATTACCAGGTGAACCGGAGAAATCCTCCATTGTAATCTTGGGCATTAATTGAGGGAGGGAGAAGAAGAGGTTGTTCCCGCTTGAGGTCCAGGACTTTTGGTAAACTCTCTGAAGGAACGACCGATTGAAAAGCCTGAATGCTGTGCATTTCGATTCCGAATTCGATACCTGGCAGCTTTCCTGGTGATTTCAGATGAAACAGAGAGCTATTTTGCGATTGATTCTTTTGGAAATGATTCTGAGAAAATGTTTCCCTCAATAACCTTTTCTCTCAACCTTGCGGCTTTCGCAAGTCAATTGACCTTTTTCTGGTCGAATTGTCCACTGGAACCTCCTCATTAGCGGTCAATACTTCTTCGGAATTCAGAGCTGCCTCAACCGTTGAATCTTCCACTGGGAGGAGGGTAAACCACGAATTAAATGAAACAAATGTGATTGCTAGAAACGAAAGATTGGGTATTTTTACTTTCACCATGATGAAACTCCCAACTTCTTTAATGCCCAAAATGATTCTACCATAAGATGAAGGCATCGTGGTCGGAGCCGTTTTTTTTGCTTGCGGTTTTTAAGGAGGCGCTCCTATCGTGCCAAATTACGCTTTCGCCGCAGGAAGGTTTTTCAGGCAACCTTTTCTTGTATATCTAAATGTTCGGATTCTGAAGGTTTCGGCCCCTTATGATTAGTTTACGGACCGATTCAAAAAAAAATGATCCGATTTTATCCTTTAAAAGAGGGCCAAGATTTGATGGCAACGTTGGCAGCTAGCTTCAAAAGTGGTGAGAGGCGTTATGGGTTGCACGGATGGGCGAGTCAAAAGCAACCTTTATCTTGAAATTTCAGGGGACACGTTTTGGTTCTCTGAAATTGTACATTTTAATAATAAACCGTTACGGTCCATGGCAAATCATCTTTCTTCTACATGGCCACCTTTATCACAAAAAGACGGATGGTTATATGTTGGATGTCTGCCTCACGGACGCGATAGGAGGAATCTATGGATCAACTCCACTCGAATGTTTTTTAAAAGAGGGTAGCCCTTCCTTAATGTGATACATGCTCGATCAGGTCGTGCACAATGTTGGTACAGCAGGAAGTCATTGTCCACTCAGTCCAATCCTCGCTTCCTTGACGGTTTTTGTAACTGCCAGGTATTCTCAACACTATTCCGTACATAAAATATTGTTACCTCAGGAAAACATAAGGCTATGCAAACAAATGAATCTCAAGATGAGCTTGAAGTTTCAGGAGAAGAGGAAGAGCTTTCCCCTGAGGAATACCTGAAACCATTGCTTCAACGAGCCAAACAGGCTGCCCGCCCATTGAGTGGATTGATTGCCATGAAAAAGAATGCGGCGTTAATGGCTATGGCTGAGGGGCTAGAGGCTGGGGAAGAAGCGATCCTCAAGGCCAATGAAGAAGATCTTTCAGCATTCGAAGAGAATCCCTCACGGACGGCTATGGCTGATCGACTTCGCTTAACGCCAGCCAGAATTGCCGATATGGCGGCGCACATTCGCGAGATTGCGCAGTTACGGGATCCAGTTGGCGAATCGATGGGGTTCTGGCAACGACCCAATGGAATGAGAGTCGGTCGAGTGCGTGTGCCGATTGGGGTGATCGGAATCATTTATGAATCCCGCCCCAATGTGACCGCGGATGCGGCGGCCCTTTGTCTCAAATCCGGCAATGTGTGTGTGTTGCGAGGGGGGTCCGAGGCGCACCATTCCAATTTGGCTCTTGCTACGATTCTTGGGGAAGCGGCCCAAAAGGCTGGAATTCCCGAAGGAGCAATTACCTTTATCGACAAGACTGACCGCGAGGTCGTTCTTGCTCTGCTCAAAAGCCACAGGTTTGTTGATCTCATCATTCCTCGTGGTGGCGAGGCGCTGATGGACACGGTCACTCAGCACGCTACCATCCCGGTGATCAAGCACGACAAAGGTGTATGCCATATTTATGTGGATTCAGATGTGGATCTGGCTATGGCCCAACGAATCAGTTTCAACGCGAAAGCTCAGCGTTGCTCGACCTGTAACAGCATGGAAACCCTTCTGGTGCATGAGAAAGTGGCCAAAAAATTCTTGCCACCCTTGGCCGAAGAATTTATTGAGGCAGGGGTCGAAATGCGGGGATGTTCGAAAACCTGCCAGATCCTTTCTCAGGCCAAACCTGCCCAAGAAGACGATTTCGGCAAAGAATTTTTATCCCTTATTGTGGCGATCAAAGTAGTGAAGGATATGGAGAGCGCCATGGACCACATTCACCAATACGGTTCCCGTCATACGGACTCTATTCTGACCAATGACTATGATCGGGCTCTACGATTTTTGCGAGAGGTGGATTCCAGTACCGTGATGGTAAATGCCTCGACCCGTTTGAACGATGGCTATGAGTTTGGGTTGGGTGCCGAAATTGGGATTAGCACAACCCGTATCCATGCTCGTGGTCCCATGGGGTTAGAAGATTTAACCTGTTCGAAATATGTTGTATACGGTTCCGGTCAAGTCCGGGAGTAAGGGCCCGATCGGTTCGATGCAGTGTTCCCAACATTTGTTTCTCACACCAATCCCGTCTACGGTTTTTGTTTTTTTTAGAGGTAATCTGCCTTCTAAGCTTTTCCATGCCTCATCATGAACCTTCAATGCGTATTGAATCATCCCCAAGCCTTACGTTTTCCTGCCAATCAGATCTATAGACAGGAATGGGAGTCCGCGGGTGGGCGGATCCTAGAACAGCCCACTGGTCATTGTGTCTTTTATGGCAAGCATGGGCAACGGATTCTTTTGGCAGATCCAGAGGGGAATCCTCTCCATGAATGTTTGTGGGAGCAAAAGCCAACGGGTGCGCTATCCCTTGTCTCTGCCCGTCTTCGTTTAGATTGGGGTCAATGGGTCGGGATTAAACCGGAGGGGTTGGTCAATACCATTTCATTAGATTTATCTCGGCGGCCAGGCTGGGAACAGATCACCCAAGACGACCTGCGTCAGATGGCAGCCCGGTCCTTGCATTCCGATTTGGCAATGGTCCGATTTTTCTATCGGGATGAGGATGTCGTTCTCCATGGTAACGGGCAAGCCACGATTCACCAGGTTAAAGACGCCTTTTATGTGTTACCCAATGGATCCTTTGAAGAAGCCAGGTTCATGTCATGTATGAGTCGGATGGAGTGGAGTCGGATTGACTATCTCCCAGTGGTAGAATTGTTTCTATCCCTTTTGCCGGGAACCGGTAGTGCGACCTTTGAATTCATCCGAGGTCTCTACGATGATCAAAATAGTAATGGCGGCCGTAACCTGCAATACCGGGGTATTCCGGCATATCCCTCCGAGGCGGCGTTCCGGCTCTTCAGCCTATTTTTCACCCCTTCCGTTGCTTCCAGACAATCCCCGCTGGAAGTATTTTTGGATATTGAGCGATCGCATGAAGTCCACTGGCTTCCCGCTTCCGGTTTCCCCGTTCGCTATATGGATGAAGAACAGCATGTTTGCGTGACAGTCAGAAACCAGATGATTCAAAAAGTCACATGGTGGGATGATCCCTCCGGACTATCGTTTAACCGAATACCCGAGTCAGGTCTGCCAGTGTCGGACAATCGAGGAGCGGGAGTCACGGCGGACGGACTGTGGTTATTTGATGGCCCTGGACAAAAGGAATTGACCATTCGACCATCCTGGCAGCTGTCCAAACCGAACCATTCGGTTTCCTGGAAGCCGCTCGCCTGCACTTGGCGGGACAGTTTTCCCATCAACCCCCCTATGCTGACTCCCCAGGAAGCCTTCTCTTCGGTTTTACTGTACCCTGATAAATCTGAAATGATTGGGGAAAAGGAAAGTCAACCTTTTGTTTTTGATTTTTTGGATGATTTTTTTGAGGAACAACAGGATCTCTTTCACTTACGATCTCATGCCAAACGCGTCTTGCTTTCGCATTGCGAAGCGGGATTGGGTTCATGCCTTCAGTTCCAGGAAACTCAAATCCATACCATTTGGTACACCCTGCCACAATTTGCTCAAAAACATGCCCAATCAATTTGGAATAGCCTTTCTCGGATGGATCGGTTGGTGTGGTTTTCAAATTTTCAATTTATCCCCTTTGAGCGGATCATGTTAGAAACATGGCCGACCAGGTATGATTGGATTTATCTCTGGATTCCCTTTTCAGATTATTCAAATTCCAATATGATCGACTGTTGGGTGAAATTTTTAAGGACCTATCTTGCTGAGGGGAGTGTCGGTTGTGTGGCCGGTCCCCCCGTTCTGCAAGAGAAACTCCAGAGCCTAGGCCTTCAGATTCTCCATTCTGCCGAAGGAGAATCTTTGCCCCCCTTCCGGATTCATCAAACGATACTCCCCAATGGATGGTTAAATCCTGAATTGGCGGTCTGGATTATTCAAAATCCTGTTCGGTCTTAGTTCCAACGAGCCCTACTGCAAAATCTCAAATGTTGGCTGGTCCTGTTAGAGGAACATGCTCCTTTCCGATCTTGACAGCCGAACGTTGTGCGAATAGTATGGGGAAACCTTTAAAACCCATCCGGCGAGGTGGGTAAGGAGAGTAAAGCGATGGCGGCCACTCAACTGGCCATTTTATGTGCGCCCTTCTCATGTCGTTCTGAGAAGGGTTTTTTTTGGCTTCATGGGGCGCGATGACATGAACACTTCTCCTCGACCACACGAACGACTTTTAATGGATGGCCAGGAAATGGCCAGGACCTTAACCCGCATTAGTCATGAAATTCTAGAACGGAATAAAGGCATTGAAGGGTTAGCTTTGGTGGGAATCCGCACGGGCGGAGTGTTTCTCGCCCAAAGGATTGCACTCAGAATTCAGCAGATCGAAAAATGGGACGTGCCTCTTGGAGAGTTGGATATCACATTGTACCGGGATGATCTCTCCATCAGAAAAGATCAGCCGGAAATACGAAAAACGACCATTCCGTTTCATATATCTGATTTGAAAATCGTGCTGGTCGATGACGTACTGTTTACCGGACGAACCATTCGTGCTGCCTTGGATGGGTTAATGGATCTAGGGCGTCCTGCCGAAATTCAACTGGCTGTCCTTGTCGATCGTGGACATCGGCAGCTTCCCATTCGTGCTAATTATGTCGGGAAAAGCATCCCGACTTCCCGGGAAGAAAACGTCCAGGTCTTTTTTGAGGAATTAGGGCAGGAGGATCGGGTCTCCATTTTAACACCATAAAATTATTATGGGTCTAGAACGCAAAGATTTATTGACTATTGCGGCCTTATCGGCTGACCAAATTCAATTGATTCTAACGACAGCCGAATCCTTGAAGGAGGTCGGAGGGAGGGACATCAAAAAAGTTCCGGCTCTGCGCGGGAAAACGGTGGTGAATTTATTTTTTGAGCCCAGTACACGTACCCGAACATCTTTTGAATTGGCCGCTAAACGATTGAGTGCGGATGTCATTAATTTTTCGCCTTCGACCAGCAGTATGGTGAAAGGAGAAACCTTAGTCGATACCGCCAGAAATATTGAAGCCATGCAGGCGGATATTATTGTGCTGCGTCATCCATCTCCTGGTGCCGCAGAAAACCTTGCGCGTTCGGTCAGATCATCGGTGATCAATGCGGGAGATGGGTGGCATGAACATCCCACTCAGGCCCTCTTGGACGTCTTTACCATAAAAGAGAAAAAAGGCCGCGTCTCGGGCCTAGTGGTGGTGATTGTTGGCGATATTGCACATAGCCGCGTGGCTCGCTCGAATATTCTTGCTCTGACCAAACTCGGGGCAGAGGTAAGAGTCGTGGCTCCACCAACCATGATCCCCTTCGGTCTCGACCATTTCGGCGTGGAGGTGTTCTACGATCTTAATGAGGCATTGATTGGAACGGATGTGATCATCATGCTGCGATTGCAACGTGAGCGCTTAGGGCGGGCCTTACTTCCCAGTCTTCGAGAATATGCCAAACTGTTTTGTTTGACTCCGGAAAGACTCAAACTCGCCAAACCGGATGCCATTGTGATGCATCCCGGTCCTCTGAACCGGGGCGTGGAAATTTCGCCATCGGTCGCGGATAGCAATGTAGCGGTGATTCTGGATCAAGTGACCAATGGGGTCTCTGTGCGAATGGCCCTTATGTATTTATTATCAGGATCTAGTGAACGTTCAACCCTTAACGAATAATCGGACAATATGACCAAAAAGACAGGACAGTCTCCTACCTCTTCTCATCTGCTCTGTATTCAAGGTGGAATCGTGATTGACCCCGGACACGTGAATGGACGGGCCGATGTGCTTATTCAAGATGGAAATATTCTAGAGGTCGGTTTCCCTCTGACGAACCCCCTTTGTCAGGATTCATCGGTCACAATTCTTGAGGCCAATGGATGGATTGTGGCTCCTGGCCTTGTCGATCTGCATTGCCACTTACGGGAACCCGGGTTTGAATACAAAGAAACCATCGCGACGGGCGCGGCCTCAGCAGTGGCCGGAGGGTTTACGACCATTTGTTGTATGCCGAATACCCAGCCCGTGAATGATAACGCTGCCATTACCAAATTCATGTTGGCCCAAGGACAAGAGGCAGGTAAGGCCCGGGTGTTCCCGATCGGTGCTATCACGAAAAAGTCCGAAGGAGAAGAACTTGCGGATATTGGTGAGTTGGTGGACGCCGGATGTGTGGCCATTTCGGATGATGGGCGGCCCGTGATGAATAGTTTGGTCATGCGACGGGCGCTGGAGTACGCCAAGGCTTTTGGAATTCCTGTTGTGGACCATTGCGAAGACCTGCATTTAACCGATGGCGGATGTATGAACGAGGGCATGGTGTCGACCGAACTTGGGATGCCTGGGATTCCCGATGCCTCAGAGGAGGTGATGGTAGCTCGGAACCTGGCTCTGGCAGATCTAACTGGAGTTCATGTGCATCTGGCCCATTTGAGTACCGCCCGTTCGGTGGAACTGGTCCGTCATGCAAAAGGGCAGGGGTTGCCGGTGAGCGCAGAAGTCTGTCCTCATCACTTTTCCATTACTGAAGAAGCCGTCCGCTGTTATAATTCGAATGCTAAAATGAATCCACCACTGCGGACGGATGAAGACGTTCAAGCCCTTAAACAGGGGTTGGTTGATGGCACCATTGATGCCATTGCCACCGACCATGCTCCCCATGCTCTCCAAGAAAAACAATTGGAATTTGATACGGCTCCGTTTGGGATTGTAGGGTTTGAGACCGCTCTTCCCTTAACCCTCCGCCTGGTGCATGAGGGGGTCTTGTCCCTTGAGCAGGCGCTTGATAAATTGACCAGATCTCCTGCTCAGCTTTTTCATCTGCCAGTTGGAAGTCTCCAGCCAGGGTCACATGCCGATATCGTGGTGTTTGATCCTCATGAAGAGTGGGTGGTGGATCCCACTAAATTTTTCTCAAAAAGTCAGAATACGCCATTTGGGGGTTGGACAGTGAAGGGAAAAGTGAAGATGACATTGGTTGATGGCAGGATGGTCTATGATGCCCGTTAATTCAAAAGTATGAAGCGGATAAATTGGGGGGTCGTGGGTTTTCTTTTTGAACTGTGTGCCTTAATCTTGTGGGTGGGCGGGTTAGTCGTCATTATTGCGTTGGTGATTCCGGCCGTTTTTAATTCCTTCGGGATGGAACCAGCTGGCCGTTTTTTACGGAGAGTATTTGATGGATTTGGCTTGATGAATGCCTGGATTTTGATTTTGTTGAGTGTGGTGGCCGTGATTCGCTTCCGGGCTTTTGGCCATAACCCCTCCGAGATGTTTGCCGTTTCTTCCGTAGAATGGTGGCTTCTGGCCGGAATGGCCCTCGTGACGTTCAGCATACTGGTGGTTCTGGGTCCCCAAGCCGTTACTTTACAGGAAGAGGCCTTTGAGGCGGTCTCAAAAGAAGACAAAGATATCGCCTATGCAAAATTTTTCCGTCTTCATATGGTCGTACGAGCCTGTCACCTGGTGAATTTTGGTCTCGCGGCTTCACTGTTTATTGTAAAGGTACGGAAAGCTCTCTTTCACCACACCATAGCTCCTCGCTCATAATTACCCTTGATCGTACAACGGAAATAAGAAGATGAAAAAGGAAAGACCATGAAGCCCGCAGTTCTGGCGTTAGCCGATGGAACCATCTTTCAGGGACGTGCACTCGGTTTCGAAGGCGAAACCGTAGGGGAAGTGGTATTTAATACGGCCATGACGGGGTATCAAGAAATTTTGACCGACCCTTCCTATAAAGGGCAGATCGTGCTGATGACTGCAACCCAAATAGGGAATTATGGGGTGACCCCGGAAGACAATGAATCGCATCGGGTCTGGGCGGAAGGATTTATTGTTCGTGAAGCGGCCAAGTTCCGGAGTAATTGGCGGAGCCGGCAATCCTTTGACGATTATTTAATTGAGCATCGTATTGTGGCCATTCAAGGGATAGACACGCGAGCATTGACCTGTCATGTCCGTGATCACGGCTCACAAATGGGAATCATTTCCCATGTAGATTTCGATGACAACGCTCTGCGAGAAAAGGCGAAGGCCGTGCCTTCCCTGGTTGGACGTGATTTGGTGAGAGATGTCACCTGTCCGCACGCCTATGAATGGACTGAGAGATCCATTGTTATGGACCCGGCTAGTGGTGACCCATCCATTTTCACTCAAAACACCGCTGAACCCCCGTTGAAACTGGTAGTCATGGATTTTGGTGTGAAACAGAATATTTTACGAAGTCTCGTGGATCTGGGATGTCAGGTTCGAGTTGTGCCAGCTTCGACGACCGCGGAAGAAGTCCGTCGACTTCATCCAGATGGAATTGTGTTATCCAATGGCCCAGGAGACCCCGAAGGGGTGCCCTATGCGGTAGAAACCGTCAAGCAGCTATTGGGTTGGAAACCACTGTTGGGGATTTGTTTGGGACATCAGGTATTGGGGTTATCCCTGGGATTGCACACTCATAAACTAACCTTTGGGCATCATGGAGCCAATCATCCAGTCATGGATCTTCGCACCCGAAAGATTGAAATTACCTCGCAAAACCATAATTTTGCTGTTGGCCTTCCTCACAAGGAAGGCGCATGTACGACGTTGACGTCTCAACAGTTTGACTCTTGCGTTGGACGGATGGAAATCACGCATCGAAGTGTGAATGATGGGTGTTGTGAAGGGATGGCGGGCTTAGAGAGTCCAATTCTTTCCATTCAGTATCACCCGGAAGCCTCCCCTGGCCCCCATGACTCTTCATATGTGTTCCGACAATTTCTTGAAATGATGAAAGGCCGAGGATAATGGTGATGACTCGTTGTTATTTAATTCTTTTTCTTTTTTTGGTCAGCGGGTGCATCCATGTTGATCTGTTTCCGGGAGGAGGAAAACTCCAGGAAGCCATCATTTCTGGTGAGGGAAAGGATAAGGTATTATTGATTGATATCTCCGGCATGCTGACGACAGGCAAAGCATCGGGTATCTTGGAGGAACCCAGTCTTCCGGCGCGGATCAAAGAGGAATTGACCAAAGCCGAAGAGGATAAACATATCAAAGCTATCATCCTTCGAATAAATACTCCAGGAGGATCGGTCACGGCCTCAGATCTGGTATATCATGAGCTGAAAGTCTTTAAGAAAAAACGCGCTGTCCCCGTCATTGCGGCCATTATGGATTTGGGCACTTCCGGCGGATATTACATTGCGATGGCCGCCGACCATATTCTTGCACATCCCTCGACCATTACCGGAAGTATCGGGGTCATTATGGTGACCATGAATGCAGAGGGGCTGTTGGAAAAAATCGGGGTCCAACCGGCGGCGATTGTTTCGGGTCCTAAAAAAGCTATGGGTTCTCCATTCCGGCCAATGAATGATGAAGAGCGGGCTATTTTCCAAGGGACCATTGATCATTTGTTTGAACAATTCCTTTCGGTGGTGAAAGAGGGAAGACCTGGATTAAGCATGGAGCAGATTCGCACGGTAGCTGACGGACGGATTTTTACGGCCGATATTGCCAAATCCAAGGGTCTTGTGGATAGCATTGGATATTTGGATGAGGCGATTGATTTGGCCAAAAAAGAAGCCAATTTGGAACAGGCCAAAGTCGTCACGTACACCAGGGGAGGGGGAACTCATCAGAATATCTACTCACGGTTCGATCCTCCTCAGATTGGGCCTATCGGGTTTCCCCAGGTCGATGCGCATTCTCTCTTCAACGTATTGACCGGAGGGACACCACAAATGCTGTACATGTGGATGCCGTAAAATCGGTGTCGTCCTGATGTCAGAAATGTTGTTCCCATGATCAACGATCAATCGGGTTCTGGAAAGGCATTCCAATGGCTCTTGGCCAGTGCGGTGAGTGCGTTCCTGTTGCTAGGTTCAGCATGTCAAAAGGCTCCGGGGACGGCTAGAGATCAATTAATTTATATTTCGGAGGAAAAGGAAATTGCCCTGGGACTTGCGGCATTTCGCGAAGTTTTAAAGTCGGCACCATTAAGCAGGGATCCGGAAATAGCGTTAATGGTGAATCGTGTGGGACAACGCATTGCCAAGGCAGCCCAAAAACCGGAATATGTCTGGGAGTTCGCTGTCATTCAGGATGATGATCAAGTGAATGCCTTTGCATTGCCTGGTGGCAAAGTTGCGGTATTTACGGGCATTTTAAAATACACAAAAACAGAAGCTGGGCTGGCAACGGTCATGGCACATGAAGTTGCCCATGCGTTGCAACGGCATGGAGCCGAGCGATACAGTCGTGGAATTTTGGAACAAATCGGTCAACTTGGCGCTTTGGCTGGAGCTGCCGCCGGTGGCGTCGACCCTGGCTTGGCGATTGGGGCCATGAGCGCCTATGGAGTAGGCGTGGCCCTTCCCAATTCCCGTGACCAGGAAACCGAAGCCGATTTTATCGGGCTGCAATTGATGGCCAAGGCCGGCTACGATCCGAGGGAAGCCGTGCCGTTTTGGGAACGTATGAGTGGGTGTCCGAGAAAAATGATAGGAAAATTTTGTTTTCGCAGTCAAAATGCGATTCCAGAATTTCTGTCCACTCATCCTTCGGATGTGACCCGAATTAATCAAATTGAAGCCTGGATTCCCCAAGCATTGAAATTTTATCATCCGGAGACATCACCTCCCGAGTCACCTGAATCTCCCACTAAAAAACCGATATCTGGATCGGTTTTACAATCCTGAGAGCCCATCATGCCAAGAAGAAACGACATTCATCGAATTTTATTAATCGGCTCTGGACCGATTGTTATTGGGCAAGGCTGTGAGTTTGACTATTCTGGCACGCAAGCCTGCAGGGCCCTGAAGGAGGAGGGCTTTGAAGTCATCCTCGTTAACAGTAATCCCGCCACTATTATGACCGACCCGGACCTCGCGGACCGGACCTATGTGGAGCCGATTACGGTCGAAGTCGTGGAAGCCATTCTAGAGCGAGAGCGCCCTGATGCCCTGCTTCCCACCATGGGCGGACAGACTGCCCTGAATATCACCGTGGAATTAGTGAAACGGGGTATTCTGGAAAAGCACGGAGTGCAACTTATCGGAGCCTCCTATGAGTCGATCCAAAAAGCGGAAGATCGGGACTTGTTTAAACAGGCGATGACACGTATTGGATTAAACGTGGCAGCAAGCGGATCATTTCGCTCAAGAGAAGAAGCCTTACGGCTCCTTGAAACCATTGGATTTCCCGCTATCGTCCGTCCATCATTCACTCTGGGAGGAGCAGGGGGCAATATCGCCTATAATCGTGAAGAGTTTGATAAGTATATTGATTGGGCCCTTGTGACCAGTCCTGTTGGCCAGGCCTTGCTCGAACAATCGCTTCTGGGATGGAAAGAATATGAATTAGAAGTGATGCGCGACTCCAAAGACAATGTGGTCATTGTCTGCCCCATCGAGAATTTCGATCCGATGGGTGTGCATACTGGAGACAGTATCACAGTGGCCCCTGCCATGACCTTGTCTGATAAAGAGTATCAGCATATGCGAGACGCGGCCATCCGCATCATTCGGGAAATCGGTGTGGATACCGGCGGATCCAATATTCAATTTTCTTTGAATCCGGACAACGGAGCATTGATGGTGATTGAAATGAATCCTCGCGTATCGAGGAGTTCCGCCTTGGCTTCAAAGGCAACCGGGTTTCCGATAGCCAAGATCGCTGCGAAGTTGGCCGTCGGGTATACCCTTGATGAGATTCCCAACGATATTACACAAGTGACTAAAGCCTGTTTTGAACCGACCATCGACTATGTGGTCGTGAAAATTCCACGGTTTACATTTGAGAAATTTGATGGTGTTGATCGGGTGCTGACAACCCATATGAAATCCGTGGGAGAAGCCATGGCACTCGGATCCACCTTCAAAGAAGCTTTGCAGAAGGCTATTCGTTCCCTTGAAACAGACCGCTATGGGTTGATGTCATTACATGGGCTTAATGGGAAAAAGGACTCTGCCTGCTCGGCTCATCCGCTGTATGAGCGTCTTCAATCTCAGGTTCGAATCCCGACCGCTGATCGCCTTTGGTTTCTGGCTGATGCGTTCCGAATCGGAATGTCGGTGGAGGAACTGTACCATCTGTCGCGCGTTGACCCCTGGTTTTTACATGAAATTGAAGAACTCGTAGAATTTGAGGCGGAATGGGTTCGCAGAAGCAAGGCGGAAGTTGGGAACGATCGTTCACACGACACCCGCAAAGGATGCCCTGATTCCCTGGTGACTCTCCTTGAACAAGCGAAAAGTCTTGGATTTTCAGATCAACGGCTCGGTCAACTCATCGGGAGAGAGGAAGATACCATTCGTCAATGGCGACAGGTCAGGGGATCTGGCTATGGCACGGTGTTTAAAAGAGTGGATACCTGTGGCGCAGAGTTTGAAGCGCATACGCCCTATCTTTATTCCACGTCGGGTTTCTCCTGTGAATCTCGTCCTACTCAAAAAAGAAAAATTATGATCTTAGGCGGAGGGCCGAACCGAATTGGGCAGGGCATTGAATTTGATTATTGTTGTGTACATGCCGCAATGGCCCTAAAAGAAGAAGGCATTGAAACGATTATGGTCAATTGTAATCCGGAAACCGTCAGTACGGATTATGATATTTCCGATCGCTTGTATTTTGAACCGTTGACCAAAGAAGAGGTCTTGCGAATTATCCTGACTGAACGACCGGACGGAGTCGTCGTGCAATTCGGTGGACAAACGCCGCTCAAGCTGGCCGTCCCGTTAGAGCAGGAAGGGGTCAGAATTTTGGGGACACAACCTGATTCCATTGACCGTGCGGAAGATCGAAAACGATTCAGTGATTTGTTAATTGAATTGAACCTCCTACAGCCGCAAAACGGTACCGCACGGTCCTCACATGAAGCTCATATTATAGCCGTCAACATTGGTTATCCCGTGATGGTCCGCCCATCGTATGTGTTAGGGGGGCGCGCCATGCAAATCGTGTATGATGCCGACGCATTAGATGAATACCTTCAGAGACACGAGATGGATTTGGGAAGACATCCCTTGTTAATTGATGATTACCTTGAAGACGCCATAGAAGTTGATGTGGATGCCATAGCAGATGGGACAGACGTCGTGGTGGCTGCGATCATGGAACATGTCGAGATGGCAGGAATTCATTCAGGAGATTCGGCTTGTTCATTGCCTGCCCATTCCCTTAATGCCGATATTCTGAAGACGATCAATCATCAAACCATACTTCTTGCCAAGGAATTACACGTGGTGGGCCTGATGAATATTCAATATGCGGTCAAGGATGGGGCGGTGTACATCTTGGAGGTCAATCCTCGCGCTTCCCGCACGGTCCCTTTTGTCAGTAAGGCCATCGGTGTGCCTTTGGCTAAACATGCGATGAAAATCATGGCAGGGCGTACCTTGAAAGACTTAGGCTTTACGCAGTGCCCACTTTTTTCCCACATTGCCATTAAAGAGGCCGTCTTTCCATTTACCAAACTTGGCGTCGCCGATGTATTGTTGGGGCCCGAGATGCGTTCGACGGGCGAAGTCATGGGGATTGATCGAAGCTTCGGTTGGGCATTTGCCAAGTCACAGGCCGCATCGGGAATGCCATTGCCTTTGTCAGGGACGGCCCTTCTCAGCGTGAAAGATGGAGATAAACCCGCGACGCTTGCTATCGCACAGCGACTGTCGCAGCTCGGATTTTCACTGAATGCCACGAAAGGGACGGCCGCCTTTTTGCGGACACATGGGATCACCGTGATTACGGTGAATAAAATCAATGAGGCTCGGCCCCATATCGAAGATCTACTCAAAAATAACGAGCTGGCATTAGTCGTCAATACGGTGGGAGGTGCCTCTTCCCAGGATGATTCCGCGCCGATACGCAAGGCGTCCGTGTTCGGCGGAATTCCTTATTTTACGACCATTCAGGCTGCGCAAGCCGCCATCTCAGGAATAGAGGCGATGAAGAAAACATCCATGGAGGTTCGCTGTCTACAGGAATATCATTCTGCGATGCCAGGCGGGTAGGCCTGAGTGGACGTGACGCGATGATGGATGATTGATCATCCGATTTCCATGATCTAGAGAGGGGAGTGAGGTTTCATGAAAATTCCTATGACCAAAAAAGGGTATGAGGCACTGCAAGCGGAACTTGCCAGGTTGCGACGGGAAGATCGCCCTAAAAACATTCAAGCTATCACCGAGGCTCGTGAACATGGTGATCTCAAGGAAAATGCCGAATATAAAGCCGCCAAGGAGCAACAACAATTTATTGATACACGGATGTCCGAGCTTGAGCATAAACTCAGTATTGCTCAAGTGGTGGAAATATCCCCCGGACAGAGTGACACGGTCGTATTTGGGGCCACAGTCACCATTTTAAGTTTAGAGTCACAAGAAGAAAAACGTTATACCTTGGTGGGACAAGAAGAGGCCGATATCAAAAATGGTTCGATTTCGGTTCAAGCACCTATTGGGCGTGCGCTGATCGGGCATCGGGTCGGGGATATTGTTGAAGTGCATCGACCCGCCGGAGTTATTGAATATCAAATCCAGTCCATTTGTTTTGAGGAGCTATAATCATGACTTCCGCCATTTCCTTGGTTACCTTGGTCACTGATTTTGGGGATGTCGATTATTTTGTTCCAAGTATGAAGGGCGTGATGCTCGGAATTAATTCTCAAATACGCATCGTCGATCTGACGCATCGCATTCCAGCGCAGGGGGTTGAACAGGCGGCATTTTTTTTGAAATCATGCTATCAATATTTTCCGGATGGAACGGTGCATGTGGTGGTCGTAGACCCTGGGGTGGGGAGCTCTCGAAGAGCGATTTTGGCCTCAACTTCCAGGCATTTTTTCCTGGCTCCGGATAATGGAGTCTTGACCTACGTCCTTCAAGAGGAAACCGCGGTTCAAGTTCGATCGATTGAGAATAAACAATATCGATTGGACTCCGTTGGAGCGACGTTTGATGGACGGGATTTATTTGCGCCTTCGGCAGCGTGGTTAACGAAAGGGCAGGTTCCCGGTTCGTACGGACGTCTCATTCATGATTATGTCAGACTTCCCCTTGATGCCCCACGAATGGAAGGACATGCCCTACATGGGCGAATTGTCTATATCGACCATTTTGGCAATGCCATAACGAATTTGACCCTGACCGACATCGAGACGTTTCGATCGGTGACCAAGAAAGAATACTCCGCTCTCAAAATTGGAGAGGTCATTATCAAGGGAATAAAAACTCATTACGAAGAAGGTGCCTTGGGATACCCGGAAGGGCTCATAAATAGTAATGGGCATATCGAGATTTTTGTGAAGCAAGGACGGGCCGTGGACCGATGTCAATTGCACATTGGCCAGACAGTTGAGCTCATCTAGTCCGAGGTACGCTTCAATACTTCCGGAGGTGATGACATTGGGAAAGATGTGCTGGATGCACGGACCACTGAAATTGCCAGTTTTAAAATAGACACCATTTGATCGAGTTCCTTGGCGCTTGCCGAAAGGGGGGGAATGAGAATCATAATGGTCCCGATGGGACGGAGCAGCAGTCCTAATGCTCTCGCGGTCATGGCTATTTTCTGGCCAATACGTTCGGACGCCGGGAACGGCATTTTTTGGGATTTTTGTTGAACCAGTTCAATCCCAACCATAAAGCCACATTGCCGGATATCCCCCACCCAAGGGTCTTCGGTCAGGGAGTCAAGGGCTCTGCGAAATTTAGGGATCCGTCGTTGAAGCTTTGCGAGGGTTCGTTCACTCTTAAAGATGGCAAGGTTGGCCAGAGCCGCCGCGCATCCCAAGGGATTCCCCGCATAACTATGTCCATGGAAAAATGTTTTGTTTTCGTGCCCTTCTCCCAAAAACGCTTCATAAATGGCGTTTGTCGTCAATGTGGCGGCCAATGGGAGATAGCCTCCCGTTAAACCTTTGGCAATAGCCATGATATCCGGAGAAATTCGTTCATGCTCACAAGCAAACATCCGACCTGTTCGTCCAAACCCGGTGGCCACCTCATCGGCAATGAATAGGACCTTGTACCGCGTGCATAACTCCCTGACGCGTTTCAAATATCCTGGAGGCGAAGGAATGATCCCGGCGACCGCTTGCACCATGGGCTCAAGAATGAGGCCTGCAATTTCTTGATGGTGTGTGGAAAGAAGTTTTTCAAGCGGATCAAGACAGGCGAGCCGACATTGAGGGAAATGCAATTGAAGGGGACATCGATAGCAATAAGGGGGCTCCACGTCATGGCTTGCAAAGAGGAGCGGAGAAAAAGATCTGCGGAACAGTTCGACTCCGCTGAGGCTCATTCCTCCCACCGTGTCCCCGTGATAGGACATGCCAAGATGGATAAACCGAGTTTTTCGTGGTTGGGGATTCGGACATTGTTGCCAATACTGAATGGCCATTTTTGCGGCAACTTCAACGGCGGTGGAACCGTTGTCGGAATAGAAGACTTTTTGTAACCCTTTGGGAGCCAGGCGAATAAGGGCCTTCGCCAATTGAATGGCTGGCGGATTGGAAAGTCCCAGCAACGTCGTATGAGCCACCTGGGTAAGTTGATGACGAATGGCCTCATCAATGCGAGGATGTCGATGTCCATGAATATTGACCCAGATGGATGCCGTCGCATCGAGATAGGCATTGCCATCCATATCATAGACATACGAACCTTTTCCGCGTTTGATGATAAGAGGAGGCTGGCGTTCCCATTCCTGCATTTGGGTAAAAGGGTGCCACAGGTACTCGCAATCGTCTTTTTCTAATGCTGTGCGGGTCGTATTGAGAGTCATGGTTGTTTTTGAGGAAATAACCTAGCGGAATCCATCGAATTTTGACAACCTTTTAGGGTCTCATTACAATCACAGTCACTTCGAATGAGTAAAGCCTTTCCTCAAACCCACATCCGCAATTTTTCAATTATTGCTCATATCGACCACGGTAAATCCACTCTTGCCGACCGGTTTTTGGAGATCACCGGTGCCGTATCTCCACGTGAGGCCCGTGCGCAATATCTGGATGCCATGGACCTGGAGCGTGAGCGCGGCATTACGATCAAAGCGCATGCCGTCACAGCACGGTTTCGGAGTTCGGATGGGCAGGAATATCAGTTTAACCTCATTGATACCCCTGGACATGTGGACTTTGCCTATGAGGTATCACGCAGCCTGGCTGCCTGTGAAGGAGCACTTCTGTTAATCGATGCCACCCAAGGCGTGGAGGCCCAGACGATCGCCAATGCCTATCTGGCGATTTCGAATGATTTAGTGATTATTCCTGTCATCAATAAAATTGATTTGCCGAGCGCCGATGTCGAAGGGGTGAAAGTCCAAATTCGAGATGTGTTGGGGTTGTCGAGTGAAGAAGCATTTTTAGTCAGTGCCAAAGATGGACGAGGGGTAAAGGAGGTGCTTGAAGGGGTCGTGAAGATTATCCCGCCTCCCGCCGGTTCAATTGATCAACCGTTAAAAGCCCTGATTTTTGACTCCTGGTTCGACAATTATCAGGGCGCCGTGGTGCTTCTTCGAGTCATGGATGGAGAAATCACCCCCAATATGATGATTAAGCTGATGTTTTCCGGACGTGAATTTGAAGTCCTGGAGGTGGGCGTCTTTTCACCGAAACGAACCAAGGTGAATCGGCTGGGGCCCGGGGAAGTCGGGTATATTTGTGCCGGGATGAAAGAACTATCGGACACTAAAATTGGCGATACCATTACGGATTCAAAACGCCCCACCAGCGTGGCCTTGCCCGGGTACCGGGATGTCAAACCGGTAGTCTTTTGCGGGTTATATACCACCGACAATGCCAAGTTTGAGGACCTGCGGGATTCGCTGGAGAAGTTGCAGCTGAATGATTCCTCCTTTGTCTATGAACCAGAAACGTCCCTGGCCTTGGGATTTGGGTTTCGATGTGGGTTTTTAGGGCTTCTCCACATGGAAATTATTCGGGAACGCTTGGAGCGGGAATACGGACTCGATCTGATCAGTACCGCCCCGACGGTGGTTTATCGTGTGACGACTACCAAAGGCGAAACCCTGGTCATCGACAATCCCTCCAAACTTCCGGATCCTTCACAGATCGAACGAATTGAAGAGCCTTATATTAAAGCCACGATGATTACGCCTGAGCGCTATATCGGAAATGTTCTTCAGTTGTGTCAGGAGCGTCGTGGCATTCAAGTCGGGCTGCAATATCTTGATCCAACCCGATCCATGTTAATCTATGAAATCCCGCTCAATGAAATTGTATTAGATTTCTATGATCGCCTGAAATCCCGCACCCAAGGGTATGCATCGTTGGACTATGAATTGCTCGGCTATCGCGAGTCTGAATTGGTGAAATTGGATTTATTGCTGAATGGTGAGACGGTGGATGCGCTCTCCATTATCGCCCATAAGGATAAAGTGCAAAGCCGCGGGCGACAATTAGCCGAAAAAATGAAAGAACTCATTCCCAAGCAAATGTTTGAAATTGTCATTCAGGCGACAATTGGCAAGCGCATTATTGCCAGGGAAACCATTGGCGCACTCAAGAAAAATGTGACGGCCAAGTGCTATGGTGGGGATATTTCCCGAAAACGCAAATTGTGGGAAAAGCAAAAAGAAGGGAAAAAACGGATGAAACAATTAGGGCGTGTTGAAGTCCCTCAAGAAGCCTTTCTGGCTATTTTAAAGACCGATCCGAACTGAACCGCTGATGACCACTCAAGATCCGCAACAACCCAAAATAACCGAATCTTCCGAAAAAAATCTTCAAGAGGAATCTTCGGTCACCTCAAGTTCACCGGATATGGAGGTATCCAAAAAATCCATTATTCGAGAATATGCCGAGGCCTTGATCATTGCGATTATTCTGGCTCTAACCATTCGGGTCTTTGTGGTCCAGGCCTTTAAGATCCCATCAGGATCGATGATTCCGACCTTGATGATTGGCGATCATATCCTGGTTTCCAAGCTGGCCTATGGGTTTCAGTTGCCGAAAGATTGTGAGTTTCAGGTCTCGTTCCCCCCCGTGACGTGTTTTTCTTCAACGATCGTGATGAATTTTGATCCTCCGTCGCGTGGGGATATCATTGTGTTTCGTTACCCCGAGGATGAAAACAAGGATTTCATTAAGCGGGTGATCGGACTTCCTGGTGATACCATTCATATTCAAAATAAACACGTGATTGTAAATGGACAGCCATTGTTGGATGAGGGTTTTACGCAGAGGGTCGATCCTGGAATTATTGATGGTCGTATCAATCCTCGGGATAATCTTGGTCCCTTAACCGTTCCTCCGGACTCCTACTTTGTGATGGGTGATAACCGTGACCAAAGTTTGGACAGTCGGTTTTGGGGATTTGTGCGAATGGATAAAATTAAAGGCAGGGCATTTCTCGTGTATTGGTCATGGAATGGGCAGGGAGCTTGGACCGATTGGATCCGATGGGAACGAATCGGGAAGATCATTGAATAGTGAGGACCAACTCACTTGACTCAACCAAACTTCAGCCTTGTGCTGACTCAAGGATGAAACAGCTATCCGTTGTCCCATCGATTTCCGCTCGGAAATTCAAGGAGTATATTCAACGCTTCTCTCGTGCTCGCATTCTGGTTGTCGGAGATCTCATTCTCGATCATTATGTCTGGGGCAAAGTGCATCGAGTCTCTCCGGAAGCCCCTGTACCGATTGTTCATGTGGATTCTGAATCGTACAGAATGGGTGGGGCAGCGAATGTGTATCATAATATTCTGACATTAGGTGGACAGGCTGAACTGTGTGGCATGGTTGGTGGGGATCATGTTGGGAAACAATTCCTTGCCGACATTCGACGATCGTCCCCATTTACTTCCGGTGTGTTTGTCGACTCTAGTCGTCCTACCATTAAAAAAACCAGAGTGGTAGCCCACAATCAGCAAATTGTTCGATTTGATGTGGAGCAACGCCATGACATTTCGTCTCTACAGACAAAAAAAATTATAAAACATGTGGCTTCCCGTCTTCCTGAAGTCTCCTGCCTGGTGATTTCCGATTATGCGAAGGGCATGATCACCGTGGACCTGATGAAGGCCATTCATATTCTGGCTGATCAATTCGGCGTGCCGGTTGTGGTGGATCCGAAGGTCGAGCATATGGCGTATTATCAGGGAGTGACGGTTATCACACCCAATCATCTCGAAGCCAAACAGGCAGCTGGATTCCTCCCAAGCCAGGATGTTCCGGTTGAACAAATCGGCCTTGCTCTCCAACAACAATTACAGTGCCAGGCAGTCGTGGTCACGAGGGGAGAGGAGGGAATGAGTATTTTTGAAAAGACGGGCCAATCCTGGACCATCCCGGCTGTGGCTCGACAAGTCTATGATGTCACCGGAGCAGGCGATACGGTCATCAGCACTCTTGCATTAGCGCTGAGTGCAAAAGCCCCACTTCCTCAAGCTGCGGTATTAGCCAATCAGGCCGCAAGTATTGTCGTGGGCATGGTGGGGACCGCCACAGTGACGCGGGCGCAACTTCAAGAGGCTTTACTCCATGGCCACAACTGACTCCCTCGTCAGCCTGTGTATTCCTGCTCGCTACGGATCGTCACGATTTCCTGGGAAACCACTCGCTCTCTTAGCCGGAAAGCCCCTTATCCAGCATGTCTATGAAGCGGTTCAACAGGTTTCGCAGGTGGGGCAAATCCTGGTTATTACCGATCAGGAATCCATTGAACAAGGGGTCAAGGGTTTTGGTGGAGAAGTCTGTCTCGTCAAGGAATTCTGTCGAACCGGAACGGACCGGGTGGCGAAAGTGGCTTCTCAGTTTAAATATGACGTGATTGTGAACTTACAGGCTGATGAAATTCCTCAGCACCCTGGGTTGCTGGATGATCTCATTCTTCCTTTTTTGGCATCTTCGGCAGGGATGGGGACGTTGAAACGACAAATACACCGCACAGAGGATCTCACCAATCCGTCAATCGTAAAGGTGGTGACCGATATCAACGGGCAGGCCCTGTATTTCTCACGGAGCCCGATACCCTGCTGGCGCGATGGGGTACCTTCCGGGAATAATCATATCGCCTATATGCATTTGGGAGTATATATTTTCAGGAAACCAGATCTATTACGATTTGCCGGGTTGCCATCTGGATATCTTGAAGAGGCGGAAAAATTAGAACAATTACGGGCATTAGAACATGGCCTTCCGATAATGGTTTGGGAAACGGAACACGAATCCATTCGTATAGATACTCCTGAAGATGTTATGACTGCGGAGGGTCTTTTATCCTAGAACTCCTGTAACTCGAAGGAGAGTCTGTTGGGGACCGGAGAGAGGGTTGAAAATAGATAGAACAATATGGTGGAGTCGACAGATCAAAGGGAGGCCATGTGGGTCATTTTCCAACTAACCAGAAAACATTATGAGTAAATTTCTTTTTGTGACAGGTGGAGTAGTCTCGTCCTTAGGGAAAGGGTTGTCTTCTGCGGCTATCGGGCATTTATTAGAAAGCCGTGGCATGACTATCACCTTTCTGAAGCTGGACCCCTACATTAATGTCGACCCGGGTACGATGAATCCCTATCAGCATGGGGAAGTCTATGTCACCGATGATGGAGCGGAAACCGACCTGGACTTGGGGCATTATGAGCGATTTACCACGGTTCAGTTGCATCGTGAAAATAATTGTACGACAGGGCGGATTTATGAGTCGGTGATTCAAAGGGAGCGAAGAGGAGAATATCTCGGAGCGACGGTTCAGGTCGTTCCCCATATTACGGACGCCATTAAGCAGACGATTCTCAATGTGGCCCATGACGTGGATGTGGTGATCGTGGAAATTGGCGGGACTGTCGGTGATATTGAAAGTTTGCCCTTCTTAGAAGCCATTCGGCAAATGCCCTATGAGGTTGGTCGGGAAAACGTCCTATATATCCATCTCACCTTGGTGCCCTATATCGGAACGGCTGGGGAACTCAAAACCAAACCCACGCAGCATTCCGTCAATAAACTTCGTGAAATCGGCATTCAACCCAATATCCTGTTGTGTCGAACCGACCGATTTCTCCCTCCTGGGGTAAAAGATAAAATTGCCATGTTTTGTAACGTGGATAAAGGTTCTGTCATCACGGCCAAAGATGTGGATTCCATCTATGAGGTACCGATAATCCTGAGAAAAGAAGGCCTAGATGAACTTATTGTCCGTTTACTCCATCTTGAAACTCGCCCACCGAACCTTCGGGATTGGGACATTTTAGTCCAGAAGATTAAGCGGCCAAGACATGAAGTCACGATAGCACTGGTTGGCAAATATGTAGAATCTCGAGAATCCTATAAAAGTGTGTCGGAAGCCTTGACCCATGGTGGATTACACGATGAAACAGGTGTTCATATTCAATGGGTGGAATCGGGTGACATTGAAAAGGAAGGGCCCGAACGTTTGTTAGCTGATGTGGACGGAATCTTAATTCCGGGAGGGTTTGGTCTTCGAGGGATCGAAGGAAAAATTGATACGATCCGGTATGCCAGGGAGAGACATCTTCCCTTCTTTGGCATTTGCTTAGGTATGCAATGTGCGGTGATTGAAATTGCCAGAAGTCTAGGCGGACTTCAGCATGCCAATAGTTCGGAATTCAATCCGGAGACGCCGTATCCCGTAATCGACCTCCTTCCCGAACAACGATCCATTCAAGAAAAAGGCGGGACAATGAGATTGGGAGGCTTTCCCTGTCGATTGATGCCCAATACGCTTAGCTTTGCCGCCTATGGGCAATCGGATATTCGTGAACGACACCGCCATCGCTATGAATTTAACAATGAATATCTGGAAGCTTTGACCTCAAAGGGTCTGATGGTTAGTGGGACATCCCCTGACGGAAGGCTGGTAGAAATCATCGAATTGCAAGGGCATCCCTGGTTTGTGGGTACACAATTCCATCCGGAGTTTCAGTCTCGACTGTGTGCTCCTCATCCTCTTTTTTCTGCATTCATTGGCGCCGCACTTCAAAGAAAATTTGGCACGTAACGAACTGGATTTATTATGGCTCAGCCAACTCAAGTCGATATTGGCCCGTTCTCTGTTGGCGGGAGTTGCCCGCATTTTTTAATTGCGGGGCCTTGCGTGATCGAAAGCGAGAAATTGGTTATTGAGACCGCTGTTGCAATTGCGGAAATTGCCAAAGATCTTCGCATTCCATACATCTTCAAGGCGTCCTATGATAAGGCCAATCGCACCTCGATTTCTTCATTCCGGGGGTTGGGCATAAAGGAAGGATTGAAAATCCTCAAGAAAATTAGCCGTGAGTTAGGTATCCCCATTCTAACGGATATTCACGAAGTCCACGACGTTTCTCAGGTTGCTGAGATTGTAGATGTGTTACAAATTCCTGCTTTTTTATGTCGACAGACCGATTTGCTAATTGCTGCCGCCAAGTCCGGTCGGGTGGTCAACGTGAAAAAAGGACAATTTCTATCCCCTTGGGATATGGCGAATGTTGTCCATAAACTTCAAGAGGCCGGGAGTAGCAAAATTTTCTTAACTGAGCGGGGGGCTAGCTTCGGCTATCAAAATCTTGTCGTCGATATGCGCTCATTACCCGTTATGAGAAACCTGGGATACCCCGTGGTATTTGATGCAACCCATAGCGTGCAATTGCCTGGCGGGGGGGGGACGGTCTCTTCAGGACAACGGGAATTTGTGGCGCCTTTAGCCCGTGCGGCGGCTGCGACTGGATGTGACGGATTCTTTATGGAAGTCCATCCTCGTCCGGAGGAGGCACTATCCGATGGGCCAAACATGATACGATTGAGTGAGTTGCGAGGTTTATTAGCACAGCTTCAAGCCATTTGGCAGGTAACCGGGAAGGGAGAAATCTCTCCTCTTACTTGAGTTTTTAGAAAAAATATTTGAATCTTCATGAATCAATCTGAAGTAGTCAAAGAAAAGTCTGAACAAAATGATGTAATTATGGGAGAAGTTTATCTCAATCTTCCTAATTCTCTTACTCTTTTGCGGATCTTGTTAATTCCTGTTTTTGTCTGGTTTTTCTCTGAATCTAGTCCTGACCGGGCACTGGCAGCCGGCCTCGTGTTTGCTTGTGCGGCTTTCACGGATTTTCTTGACGGATATTTGGCCAGAAAAAGTGGGCAGATAACCAATTTAGGGAAATTGCTTGATCCGGTTGCCGATAAACTCCTGGTGGCCTCTGGACTAATTCTTCTTGTGCAATTTCAGCGTGTTGCAGTGTGGTTGGCGATTGTGATGATTGCACGCGAAATGATTGTGACCGGAGCCAGGGTGGTCGCAGCGAAAGAGGGATTTGTGGTTCCAGCGGACTCTCTTGGGAAATTCAAAGTCATCGGCCAAATCGGAGGGATTCTGTGCCTTATTCTTCAGGGCGTTTGGGTTCAAAGTGAGGGTCCACTGGCTACTATTGGAACCGGACTGTTGTATATTGCTTTGTTCTTCTCCCTATTTTCCGGCTGGCGATATCTCATGCAAATCTTTAAGAAAATCAGTCCGCAATATTGGTAGGAGTGCTCACAAGTCACTAGGAAATGGAACTATATTTATTAGGAGTGGTCGGTGCCTATGTCTTAGGATCTATCCCATTTGGCCTGGTCATTTCTCGTATTTTCGGAACGGATGATCCTCGCACACATGGGAGCCATAATATCGGTTTTACCAATGTTCTGAGAGTATCCGGCAAAAAAGTCGGAATATTTACTTTAATTGGGGATTTAGGGAAAGGAACGGTTGCAACCGGTATTGCAGGCTTCATCGGGTTTCCCTGGCTCTGGATCCTTGTCATAGGCTTTACAGTCATTCTTGGTCATGTTTTTTCTATTTTTTTAGGATTTAAAGGGGGAAAAGGAGTCGCCACAGCCTTAGGAGCCATTATTGGCATTCATCCCTTAATTGGGTGGTTTCTTGTTGCTGTGTGGATAGGAGCGGTATTGGTTTTTGGATATTCCTCAGGTGGCGCTCTGCTAGCTTTTAGTGTGTTTCCATTCTTGGCTTATTTTCTGACTTACGACTTCTATTTTTGCCTTTTTGCCTTTGGAGTTACTGCCGTCATTTTTTTCTGCCACAAAGAAAACATTCTCCGTCTTAGCCAGGGGACCGAAAGCAAAATGAGGCTATTTTCTATTTAACATAATATTTATTATCCGACACTGTTGAATGTAAGGCTTAGGATGAATTTAGGTAATTTTTCACAAATATTTTCATTATGTTGCCTTCTTTTGTGTATTTCTCCGTCACCCGCAGTTAGTCAGACAGCCAAAGAACTTAGA
>JBATLR010000260.1:0-4617 GCA_049289415.1 Nitrospirales bacterium | reverse complement strand
TCGGCAGAACATCCTCCATACCACACGCGTGCCGGCCCGGGTGGCGAACACGATCCGTTTACGGGCGGAGGAGCTTGCCGTTTCCCTCTCAGAAGCGCTTGACTACTGCGGAGTCATGGCGGTGGAGCTGTTTCTTCTCGAGGACGACAACTTGTTGATCAATGAGATCGCTCCCCGGCCTCATAACAGTGGACATTTCACCTTTGGGGCCTGCGTGACCTCTCAATTCGAACAACATCTCCGCGCTATTTGCGGATTGCCCTTGGGGGATTCCTCCCTCATGCATCCCGTCGTGATGGTGAATCTCCTCGGAGATCTATGGCGAAACGGACCGCCCAGGTGGGATCGCCTTCTGGCTCATCCGCAGGTCCGGCTTCACCTTTACGGGAAAACGCACGCCGCGCCAGGACGCAAAATGGGGCATTTTCTTCTGATAGCGGATAATCCAGATCAATCCTACCAACAAGCCGAAGGCCTCCTTCAGGGCATGATGGATGCAGATTCTCAAGAGAAAGATATTCTGATCAAGAATCCAGCCACAGAGCCTTTCCAAAAGCAATCCAGGCCATTAGAAACTCCGGCATGACTGCCGCCGTTTTTCACTCAGGGTTTCAAATGCGGGCCCTATCTGAAAACTAGTAGAAGGCAGGAAAACCATAACGCTGAATTTTCCGTGAGGAGGATTCTGGGCTCGTCGCCCGAATCACCGCGACGGGAAAAATGACGACACCTCAAGGTATGACGCGGCATTCAAACCGCCGAGCCTGATCGATGACTTTTGTGATCCTCTCGTTGGTTTCCACTGCCAATCTGTTCATGCTCTTTGTGTTTTGGCAATGATTAAATTGGATGCTATATCTATTGCTCGCCTACAACTTTGGGCATCCGCCTTCCATCCGCACGTCCGATCCGCCTTTACAACTCTGCTCATTTCTCGTGTGGAAGATGTGCCATTTGGGGGCGGTATTCTTCTGAACTATCATTAGTATTGGTGAAAATCTGGAATTTTCCCAACTTTTTGCCCACGCCGCGGAGTCGGAGATCCTGTCTTCCTTTTTGATCAGGCGGGAAGCCGGAAGTCAGTCTCGTTGCGACGGGCAATACCCTCTTAAATTTTATCGGAGCATTTTATTTCAAAATTTTAATAAGTTTTTTTCTCACAATCCTTTCCACTTCTTCTATCAGTTCGGGGTGGGATCTAAAATTCCACCTGAAGCAGAGAGCCAAGGGTCCAGGCCGTGTCGATTGACTTAATGCCTGGTCGAGACCTGAGTATCTACCGATAAATGCACCCGTTTACACCGCTATGCCATTCGCTCATGACATCCCGATCCACGCGCTGTTCAGGGACCCGATCCGCAAATTCCCGTCCGATCCGCAGGACATCGAGATCTAAAGATTCCGCATAGGCATATAAATCGCCCTCCTCCAAGGCCTCCTGATTCTCGAACAGCAGATCGTGAATGGCTCAAAACTGACCCTGGGAAGCGGCGGACTCTCCGGCTTCCGAGGCCTGTTGGGCGTAAGCATGTTTTGCGGTGAGTTGAATGTTATGAAACACGAAGCGCATTCGATTGCGAATCAAGCCTGATGAAGCCGTTTGATGATGGGAAACGCGCGCGTATTAGAGACATTCAAAATCGCATTAGGCCACAGGGTGATCGCCGCCGCATCGGATCCGGCCACATGGTCATTGTCCTGGATGGGAAGAGTCGGATTCGCACTGACAGAGGGTTTTCTCATTGGTATTTACTCATCACCACCTGGCCCGATCTCTTGGCTCATAGCGTAGCGTGACATCATCGGGCATCCGCTTGGATAATTTACCTTGATCAACCGATTTTGACTGTCAGCATTGATATTGAGCCCCCATCCACTCCCTCAACTGGGAAATTCATCGACTCACCCTTATGGCGAAGCGCGATCACATAGAGGAACGGCAAATAGTGTTCCGGTGTGGGAACGGAGAGCATCGCATCGCGACCGAGCGATGCATACTCGATCAATGACCTGTCGTCGCCGGCGAGAAGCAATTCATGCACCTTTTGTTCGAACCGGATGGCCCAGTCAAAAGGCTCCATAGGATGGCCACCCCATGCATATGCATGTAGATTATGGACAAGATTGCCGCTTCCGATAATCAGGATGCCTTCATCGCGCAATGGGGCCAACCGCTTTCCGATTTCATAATGAAATTTGGCCGGCTTCGTCTCGTCGATACAGAGTTGGACCACTGGGATGTCAGCCTGCGGGTAAACATGACAGAGCACGGACCAGGCTCCATGATCAAGTCCCCATCCCTCATCAAGACCAACAGAGAACGGGCCAAGCAGCGTTTGAATGCGACGCGCAAGGACGGGATCCCCTGCTGCTGGATATTTGACTTCGTAGAGGGAGGGCGGAAAACCTCCAAAATCATGGATCGTCCGTGGATACGGCATAGCAGTGACGAAGGTGCCGGGAATGTACCAATGCGCAGATATCACAAGGATAGCTCTTGGTCGGGAGATTTGCGCTCCTAGAGCGGCCCAATTTCTTGTATAGTCGTTGCTGAGCAAGGCATTCATGGGGTTGCCGTGTCCAATAAAAAGAGCCGACATACGCTTAGAAATCTGTGCTGTATTCATAGGCCAATTCCTATCTACATTCTATCTACCGGATTTTCCGCTTATTTGGGCCTCTTTTTTGCCCTTCTTGAAAACAGATTCCAGTCGAGACCGACTTATTTCCGAAGCAGATTCAGAGTTTCCCTGGTGGCGAGTGAGCCCTACTTCCACTCATTGGGAAACTCAGGGGTATCCACAAGTTGAACATCAGGCTTGACCTCCAAGTTTCCCGCGCCACCTACCCAGAGGACACGCGTGACACCGGCCTGCTTCACCCCTTTGATGATGGCCCCTGTCCCCTTCACCTGCCGGTTGTAGTTATCAGGATTTGTTCACCCCGGATTGAAAGCGCTGATGGCGGCACCTTGCCCTGCGACCAATCGGGCCACTTCATCTGCGTGGTAGACATTTCCTTTCTGAGGATGAAGCCTTGGATGCGGCTGTAACTTCTCCGGATGCCGAACGATAGCCGTAACCTCATAGCCGTGCTCCAAGGTTTCCTGCAAAATGGCCGATCCCACGAATCCGGTGGCTCCAATCAATGCGATCTTCATGGTAGCCCTCCTTTTCATGGGGGGGAAGTCGATTAAAAAACCTCAGCCAGAGACTTGCATCCTCTGATTCTTTTCAAATGACTTTGCCGTTATTGCTTCCTTTGGTTGGCCGTTGCCGTCCCGGCATAAAGGGCCGATGCGCTGAGGATTGCCATCCTAGCTAGAACCAGGACCTCCTGCAATCGGGGTCCCTGAATGTGGTGCAGCAGTATCGATAATCTTGCTTTTTTGCTCATGCCGGCACTCTTCGTCATTTGTGCTGGGCTTTGCCGTCGTTGAGAGTTCGGACAATGCGAGCCGGGTTACCCACGACCACGCTGGCCTGCGGAACGTCGTGCACCACGACGCTGCCGGCACCGACTACGCTACCGTCTCCGATGGTCACGCCAGGCAGAATGATCGCGGCGCCTCCAATCCATACATCGTTTCCGATGAGGATCGGAAGAGCATATTCCAGACCGGAACGCCGTGCTCCTGCCTCAAGCGGATGCGTCGCGGTGTAAATCTGCACGCCTGGACCCATCTGTAAGTTATCTCCGATCTCGATGGGCGCGCAGTCGAGGAAGATGCGGTTGTAGTTGATGAAGGCGTTTCGGCCCAGCCGGATGTTATAGCCATAATCACACGCGAAGATCGTCTTGATGATCGTGCCATCTCCGACCGAGCCCATTAGTCGGTGCAATAGCACCGTACGATCGTCCATCTCATCCACGGAGGTCGCATTGTACTGTGTCAGAAGACGCTGTGCCCGCTGATGGTCTGCGAAAAGTTCAGGATCGGCTGGGCGATAGAGCTCCCCGGCCAACATCTTCGCTTTTTCGGTTTTTGCAGTCATAGAAATCTCGTCCATCGAATCACTCATGCCGCCGCTTTTGCACTCATCCCGCCGCGCTCTCGATCAGCGCCCCGACTCCTGCGATGTTTTTCAGCAGTTCGGTGCGAAGCCCATGTCGCTCCTTGAGATATTCCGGTGCATTGTATGAGAGCCAGACCTTTTCCTGAGCGTCTTCCCATGCCGGAGCTTTTAATGGCAGATCGAGCGCGATGCTTGGCGACGCGATCATTAAAGGCGTGCCGGATTTGGGATTGCCAAAGATCAGCAATTGCGTGGGACGCATGTCGAGACCGACCTTGGCGGCGTCGCCGCTAAAGTCTATACGCCCAAACACCATGAGGCCGCGTGATTTCACAAGAGACTCAAGGCGTTGAATGGTCTCATCCACTGAGTACTTGCTAGGAACGTGGACCATGCCGTTTTTCGAATGCGTTTGAGATGCCATCGCTCTCCCTTTCCACGCCAATGATCTGCAGTTGACTAGGGGACATCGGATCTCGGGTCAGGAAGAAAGCCGTTCCGGTTTGGCATCTGCACCATCGGAAGCGTCTGCGCGTCGATCACCTCATCTTCCGCAATGATCTGATTCTGAAACAGAAGCCAGGCAATCACCGAGTAGACT
>JBATLR010000259.1:0-5542 GCA_049289415.1 Nitrospirales bacterium | reverse complement strand
TCTTTGATGAGGAGGGGAGAGCCATTCGGCCATAGGGCATTGCTAGTGACGAGAATAACTCGAGGCGCGGTTCATCGCGATTTGTTCTGTGGGGATCTATAGCCGACTGTGTCTATCCTGCGAAAATTCAGATGGGCCTCATGGGTAGAATCCCGATCCGATCCATGCTGATACTCGTCCGATAAATTATAATGTAGTGGATTAAATTTCATATATATGTCTTCGTATTGGCTCCTTGCTCTGGATCTAACAAGCGAGCGACATGTCCGTACTTATCTCTCATGTAGTGAAAAAAGAAGCTCATGAATTTCCTTGCATTGAAAATGCAGTACAGCCTTTATGGAATGGGCTAATAGCAATTCTTTAAAATTAAAAGTTAAAGTAAAATATAAACAATAGGGTTAATTTTTAGGTTGCGGGAATTTGCTCTTGTAATGGGGGAATAAGGCCAAAAATTGTTCAGTCCGTGTGGCCACTCTGCGCATACATCAGCTCGAGTGAATTTGTAGGTGACGACGTAAGAATCCGTGATGGGGGTCGCTTTTCGCTCCCATATTTTTAAAAATTATGATTAGAAAATATTACTTAATATGGCATGGCTATGTGGCTGATTCATGTCGAGAGCGGTGTTCAATTTGGTGGGTATGAGTGGGCATCGAGAGAAAATTGTTGCCGTCGATGAAGGGGTACGCAGGGTCCTATACCCTTGGTGGTTTAACATGCCTTGTCTTTCGCCATCCCACAAACCCATAGGTCACGAGCGTAAAAAGGATGACGACAAAGCCCAGCCAAAATTGCATATCCGGGGTAAGGTCTTGGGGGTAAAGGATGGGCAAGGCATAATGCTCAAGAAATCCTCCCGTATATCCGGCCTCACCGCTGGCCTGTCGGAGCCGGTTTTCCAGGGGCGAAAGAGGGCAGATCCACCCCCCGAATTCCAAGGCTGCCGCCCACAGTACGGCGGGAAGATGCACCCAGGGGATCCAGCGCCACCACATCGTGAGAATTCCCCCGAACAAGACAAAGGCAATGAAGGCGAAGTGGATCAGAAGGACCAATTCAGCAAGGGCTTGCCAAAGCATGTTGAGGACCCCGATTGAGGTGGTTTCGGGCGAATCTCAGATCCAGAATGGATCGAGAGGTCAGGCAAAAAAACGTCTCCTTTGTTTCTGAGGGGATGGTACCATCCTGGATGCCTCAAGGCGGAATAGGTCTCCCCCTGCCGAACCAAAAAATGTAAAGGGTCTTCATGATCCGTGAAACGGGAAAAAAGCGTAATCCCATCATGAGGGTGTAAAGTATCAATTGGAGGTTGGTCTGTCATTCCAGTTAAGGCAGCACAAAGGGAGGAAAAGGCAGTGAAGCACCCAAGCGTATTTCTCGGAACCCTCCTCAATTCACAGGCATATCGGACAGCAAGCATGGGGCGAGAGCTCTTTTGTGGTCTACGTTCTGTTTACCGGATCGGACCCCACGCCAGTAGGCGATCATGGGCAAGTAGTCTTGGAGGGGTTATCCTGGGATTGCTATGGCTGGGAGCGGTCGTTCCGTTGGCCATGGGCAGCCATAAAGGTGCTGATGAGCACCATGTGGTTCCGGATTCCGGATCCGAAAAATCTGTGGGACATGCCATTGCGGGTGCGCCGTTTCAGATTTATCTTTCCGAGGGCGTCGGGACGGATGACCAAGGCAGCCAGGAACAAGCCAGAGTCGATGACGCGCTCCAGACGGTTATTGGGGCGTTCAATCACATGATGGAACACCGGACCGATTACGCCAGATTTCAGGAAGCCCTGGCAAAAGAGGCGCTGCAAAAAGTCATCATTGAACCGAAGGTCGCGAACCGGGAGGGCAAAGAGTTTTTATTGCTGGTGGCCCGCACCTCACAGCCCAATCAGGTCAATCTCCTCATCAGCGCATCCGCGCTCGAAGAACAAGGCTACCTCAATCATCCGGAACAACTGGTGCCGGTCCTGGCCAGAGAATTTCAATGGGTGGTGAGCAAAAGCGACACGACGCCGAAACGTCAAGCGAAGGTGCTTCTCAGGAACCTTAAGCAGGCCCCGATCAAGACCAATCAAGAGATTGCAGAATTGTCAGGAGAGGACCGTGAACATTTGCTTCAAGCATTGTTTCGTACCTATTTAACCACCACCGACCGGCATAATAGTTTGGAGGGGCAACCCTATTATGAAACCGGTTCCACCACACGGATTCCCCCGTCGCAACCCGATTCCACCACCAAGTTGTATGACATTCGGATGCGTGAAGCCCTGCAAACAATTGTGCGGGAACCAGACTTTCAGGAACAGACTCCAAAGGCGGTGAGGAGTCTGCTTAATGGCAAAATCTGGAACGTCGCGGACATTCATAATCGGGATTGGGCCACGCGAACCCGGGTGGTCCCCAAAGAGCAGTCCATCACCGCAGGCGAACAGGGCAAAACCATTCAACCGGCCATGGTATTGATCAATATTCACCGATCAGCCTCGCCTGATGATCCTTTTTTTGAGGAGACGAGGGGGCTCCCCATGGGTGCCCTGCCGGCTGAGATCTTGGCACGGGTCATCGCCCGGGAAATCCAGGACAATATTACGGAGAAGTCCATGCGCGGCCATGTAGCCCAGGATGAACTCTCCGCCCCTCAGTGATACGGAAGGCGCCCGCATTTGTCTTTTTCATTCTTTTCCTGCCCTCTTCACAGCCTGGTATTCCGCAGCCAAATCTCCTCCTTGTTGCGTTCAGCTAAAGTTCCGAGGCTGGTGCTCCGATAGAGTATCCGGCGTAACTTCATTTCAATCTGGTACCACCACATTAAAAAAGTGAAAACAGAGTTGCTGTGACTTCTTATGGCCACTTGCAGCTTCGGTATATGAGCCAGGGAATCTCCGTGATGGGCATCAATCGAAGGAGTGATCGTAGGAAAAAACGAATAAATCAGGCATTCACATGCCTCGCTTGTCGGAGCGAAAGCTCTGTGATATCGTAAAGTCTATCGTGTAAGACCTCTTTTCCCGGGGCGACAGGCCCCTCCAGATGGAAACAGGGACTTACACGATTTTTTTGTGCAAACCCTCCGTGGCTTCCTGAAAGCAGGAACAATCCCACAAGGATCCAGGGGTTGTGTGCTAGGGAGTGTTGAGTCATACGTTTTACAAAGGCAAATGGGCCCATGATCATCTGGGAGACCAGTGTCTTCGGGCCGGTTCAAAAAAGTCCGTCCAGTCCTGTCCTGAGGCCTCTCGAAGGAAAGGCCACATTCAATTTTGCGAGCGGAGCGTACACGAAGTACGTGAGCACGGAAAAATGGCGCGAACCCCGCTGGCGGCTTTTTTCAGCATGCCCTGATAGGGCAGCAATGGTTGTCGGAGTGGGCTGATACCTGAATATGTTGAATCTTGTGTATAAATTATTTGTGGTGTTCTCGTGAAAAGAAAGAAGAATACGTGATGGTAAAGATTGTAAAAAAGATTGTGGCCAAATTCGGGGAGGGTATCAAGAATGCCTCCGATATTGGCTATCATATTCTGATCCTGTGTCTGAGTGCGGGGATTGCGATGTCGCTCCCGACCGTGGCCAGAAGTTTTCTGACCTATTGGACAAGGGTGGAGAAGGAGAAAATGTCGATCGTGGCCTTGGAAATAGGCGTCGCGGCGTTACTGATTGTGGTGATGACCTATCTCCGACGGAGTTGGCAGGATCGGAAGCTGGCCAAAATGGCCATCGATGCCGGCTTCGTATCATTTTTCCCCAAACGGGCCCGGCGGGCTGAGGATGGGATTCGCAAACTTCGGCAGACCCAGGGGCGGGGCCGGACCGTCCTGGTCATCGGGTCAAGTGGGTATGACACGTTGCGTGATCAGGTGGGAGACTTATCGACCATTCTGGATAAATGCCTGGGAGCCAACATCATGCTGGTGAACCCCTTTAGCCAGGGTGCCAGTGCACGGATCCGGGCGATTGCCGATCCGTTGATGTCGATTGAAAAATATCGAGCGGGCGTCAGGCAAAGTATTGAATTGCTCAAACGGCTTCAGGGGGTCGGAAAATCCGTCAAACTGAAACTCTATTCGGATCCTCCGCTTCTAAAATTGGTCATCCTTGGAGACTATCTCTGGATGCAGCATTACCATACCGATCTGGACATTCAGGAGATGCCGGAATACGTATTGCGGCACAACGCCAACGATCACGGGCTGTACACATTGTGTTATCAATATTTCATGCAGCGTTGGGAGCAGACCGACATACCGGAATACGATTTGGTTACCGATGAGTTGGTCTATCGGGATAAAAATGGCAGAGAAGTCAGAAGAGAACAATTCTGGCCCGATGACGTCCCGCAGAGTATCGAGCAGGGGAAAGAAATCCCCGTGTTAGCCTCAACGCCACGCACGACCATGACCCGTCCGGTTCTGGAACATGCCATGTGTCGAACAACAACCGAAGTTGGACGATCGCATTTCTAAACGTCTGAATAGGATATCTCCCAAATACTCCCCACCAAGGCTCAAACAAAAAGACTCGTTTCCTTTCGTCCGACGCCTGTTGGCTGGTCCGACGGAAGGACGCTAAAGACCCGCAGCACTGCACCCAGGCTTCCTAAACAGTAGGTCATGATCGTCATTGGGTCTGGGTGCGGTGGGTGGTCCGGTATGGTTCGGGCTAGAGTTGGTCATGTGTAACCAAGAGCCTGTTTATCGGAGGCCAGGAAAGAGACGGGACGCGCGGAAAACTGTGGCGATCTCCACCGCACCTACCCGCATTCGATATACGATGCGATATGGGGACTCAATCACTTCGCGAATCTCCGGATCATTGCGTTCGGGCACCTTGCGACCCGATCCTGGAAACGCCTCCAGCCGCTCAACCGCCTTCACGATCCGGCCCACCACCAACTCCGCAACGCGCGGGGAATCTTCAGCTATGTATGCTCGGATGGCTTCCATATCACGGAGTGCTTGAGGCGACCAAATGATTGGAGTCACAACCCGAGCCGACGCTTGACTTGATCATGCGGAATGCCTTCGCCCGCATCAAGTTCAGCCAAGCCTGCATCAATCTTGGCGAGAAATACAAGTCGCTCAATGGCGTCGTCATATGTCGCATCAGATGGCAAATTCTGCAAGGACTCCAGAATGCGGTCTCGTATGGTTTCAGATGACATATTCCGATTATACCTTTCCCCTACCGCAATTTAAACTGTCAGAAGCGTCCGCCTAACGCTCAGCATCATCAGCGGCGGCGCGCAGCGCCGTCCTCTGCATGCTGTTGTTAGCCACCATCGGTGCGGCTTGCGAAGCTCATCATAGTAGAACCTGCTTCGCTCCGCATCCCCAAGGGCGATGTCCATTAGAAGCTGCATGCTCATGACCGAACCAGGAACGATTCCCTCTTCATCGAGTTTTTTGCCTTCGAAGTCCGGGTTCGTTGGAATCTTGATATTCGTGATCCAGATCTTGCGGAGCAGGTGAACCATGTCCGAAAAGCATTCTTCGAAGTCGGCTGGGAGACCTTCGGACCCCAGCATGGAGAACAGCTT
>JBATLR010000258.1:0-17292 GCA_049289415.1 Nitrospirales bacterium | reverse complement strand
GATTCACATTCTGGCAAATCAGCAGGCAATACGATACAATTTTCAATCTTAGTTTTTCTGAATCTGCCCGATTGAAAACCCTTCGACTGAAAGAAGATCCTCATGCTCCATCCGAGTCATGGCATTCTCCCTCGCACTCACTCTCACAGCATACCCTGGCAGAGAATCTTCCTATGCCTTCTATTCCTCTGGCCCTTGCCAGCGTTCGGGCACCAGGCTGGAAATTTTTATCGTGACGCCCTTGCAGCCATTGAAAAGCAGGATTTCAAGACGGCCCAAACGTTACTCGAACAGGCCATCCAGGAATTTCCTGGTTTTCCCGAAGCCCATCATCTGTATGGCTTGGTGGAGTTTCAACTGACCCAACAACCTGAACGCGCGATTTCTGCCCTTCAAGAAGCCATCCGCCTTAACCCGAATTTAGCGCAAGCGCAGTATGATGTCGCGTTACTCTTTATCAAGCAAGACCATATGGAAGAAGCTCAAAAAGCCGTTCAGCAGGCACTCGCTGTCTATCCACGTTTTTGGGAGGCTCGGCTCACACTCGCGAAACTCTTGGATAAGCAGGCACTCACGAATCAGGCTATTCAGGAGTACCAAGCAGTTCTCACCCAACAACCCTACCAAGAAGAAGCGCTATATCATCTGGCTACTCGGTTTATGCAAGCTCAAGATTACGACCAAGCACAGCTCCTCCTTACCCAATTGACAGAACACCACCCACACCAGACAGACGGATGGTTATTGCTTGGCCGGATTGCGGAGCGGCAAAATCAACCCTCACAGGCCTTAGATGCTTACCAACAAGTCATTCAAATCAATCCGGCACATTCGGAAGCCCACTACAATCTTGGATTTCTTTACCAACAACAAGGGAACCTACCAAAAGCCATCGAGCATTTCCGACGCGTCAGTGAACTCAGGCCTCAGGATGCCGAGGCCTTTCTCAATCTTGGAGTCCTCTTCGCAGGAAACCATCAGTTCGTGGAGGCAGAACAAGCGTACCGCACAGGAATCGCCTTGCAACCGAATTCCCTGGAGGGCCATTTCAATCTTGGCGCCTTTTACGAATTCCACAAGAAGGATCTTCTTCAAGCACGAATCCACTACCGGAAATACCTTGACCTTGGCGGAACGGACACCCGAATCCAACAATTGCTCAACCAACTTGAGCAATAGATCATTCCCATTCGCTCAAGAAATTCCCCGAATTCTTCTTCAAGACCTCTCCTGCCGAACAACTTGCTATCCACTCCATTATTTTCGTCATCCCATATTCTTCCTCCTTAGGCTCATGAGCTTCACTCGTTAACACTTACAAACCCTCAGGGCTCATTCAAAGCTGTCTCATCTCCTCAATCCATACATCTGATTCATCTCCTGAAATCCGATGACCTCAATTGGCCTTGAACAAGGGACAGGAAACCAACGTTTTTGTCCAAAAGACCTGTTTGCAATTTTCGAAAAGTACTCTCTTCCAAGCACAACTAAACACAAAGTATGAAAAACTAGCCATTTGTACAGTATTTCCAATCGGCAAGTTTTTCAAGATTCAGTCGATATTCTCCTACCAAAGAACCTCCGCGTTGAATCAGTGAGAAATGAACAATTGGTGCGAGGTTTGCGAGGTTATTGATCCTTTTATCCAGGGAGACATGGAAAATGGGACGCAATTCAATCAAAGGATTACAGAATCCGTTATGCAACCAACAGGGTGCCTACATCCTAATTACAGGCATCACTGTCGTGGCTCTGTTTGGGTTTGCAGCCCTGGGGATTGAAGTTGGACGGTGGTATGCCATCCAGGGAGAAATGAGTAAAGCGATCGATGGGGCCGCCTTTGCGGGAGCCAAGAATGTGAACAATCCCAACATTACGGACCTACACGGGTTTGTGGAACAAGTGGCTCAAGCCAACTTTCCTCCAGGACTGTTAGGGACGGACACACCAACGTTCGTGGTTTCCGACGACGGAAACGGGAAAATAACTGTACAAGGCGCCACAAATTCCATCAATTCACTCTCAAGAGTCGTTGAGGGAAGCCACGGCACGACCGCTATCGCTGCAGACGGATCCGCCAAACTTCGTAACGCGGAAATCGCCTTAGTCCTTGACGTGTCGGGGTCAATGGGAGGCAGCCCCATCAGCGATCTAAAAGATGGGGCCAAGAGCTTTGTACAAAATTTCACCGATCAAGAATCTGATAATAGATTCGCCTTGTTGACCTTTGCCACAGGGGTCCAAAAACCATTTGCCATGGACCACGGATACGTCTCCCCCATGACTTCCGCCATTAACGGATTGAGTGCCGCTGGAGGGACCAATGCCGAAGATGCGTTAGCCCAAGCCCTGACCCTTCCTTGGTCCGATCAATCCGGCATTCCCGCGAATGAGCGCACCAAACAAGTTGTCATTTTTTTCTCGGATGGAAATCCATCAGCCTTCCGAGGCCAGTTTAAACATGAAGGGGTGACTTATGATGGAGTGGCGGCTTTGGACGGAGGCTATGTCAGTGTTTATAGTTATATGGGGTATCCTAATCCACAGGCAGCCTATGAGAATTCATTTTACATCACTTATACGGGAGATGGGAAAAAATCGGGGACATCTTGTCCTCAGAAAAAAATTAATGGCGCATGGTATTACTCGGTCAAATGGAGCATTTTCCAAGATAGCACATATGGATTGAATAGCTTCGGCCCAACTTACGGGATGAATACTGAACACTGTGCTATGAACAATCCCACCCCCTTGGGAGACTATGTGAACTACCTGGTTCGTCAAATGGCCATAGACAATGCACAGGCCATCAAAAACAACGGAATTGAAATTTATACCATCGGCTTGGGGAATATAGACCAAAACTTCTTGAGTGCTCTCTCCAGTGGGCCGAAATTTGTCTATTACACCCCTGACTCATCAGAACTTGAAGGGATTTTCCAACAAATTGCCAATATTCTCAAACTCGTCCTTATTAGTTAGGCAACCACGATGCCACACAATCGCAAACACAACACGCGTGACTGGGATAGTGGGTCCACATGCAGGAGGGTTCCCCAATGAACAGCTTGATCAGGTCTTTTCGGAAACTGATGTCTCCATGCCAGACCGAATCGGGAATCTCGGCTGTGGAAGTGGGAGCGACCATGCTGGTGTTTCTCACCGCTCTCTTCGCCGTAGCCGAAATGGGTTGGTTTTTTGTGCACCAGAATACTCTCACCTCTTCAGTACGAGAGGGCATTCGTATTGGAACCGTTGGTGCGACTTCAGTAGATGGCAATGGGAATGCCTTATCCCGTGAAAACTCAATTAAACAGGCGATTCAACAAAGTGCCTCAGCAGTCATGGATATCGACCCGTCAAACATTTTCATTTTCCCCGTCGATGCCGATTGGACCGATCCCGATGATCCGGCTGTGGTTGGAACGGCAAGTGCGGGCGGTGCTGGAGCCTTTATGCGGGTCAGAGTAAATTTCACCCATCAATTTTTCACACAATTGATCGGTGGTTTATTTGGACCAGGCGATACCATTGTCATTTCGTCCGAGGGAACCTATCGCAATGAAAATTTCATCTTAGGAGGCGGCTCATGATGGCATCATTGTTACAGAAAGGGCAGAATGAACGGGGAACCGCCTCCATCGAACTCGCCTTTTCCCTCATGATTTTCCTCTTCGTTGCATTTGGCATCGTCGAATACGGAAGCATCATCAATGAACGCAATGCCCTCACACAGCTAGCGAGAGAGGGAGCAAGCTTAGCCTCGCGAAACTTGACGACCAACCAGAACATGATGGACCTTCTCGGCTCCACCGACAATGCACTGGATTTTAAAAATCATCCATCCAAATATCATATTTACTTAGCCCAAATCACCGCTGGGACCGTCGCGAACAATAACCCATCCTGTACGGTCGTTGAGCAAGGAGGCTTTAACGGAGCCGGGGTTACCCCTCCGGCCCTTCCGAATTGTGATTTACCTCAAAACCTTTACGACTATTTGGTGTATGTTCCCGGTACCGGTGCAACAGTACAACAATTTACTGTCGTTAAAGTCTATTATGAACATGATCCAATGACCCCTGTCGGGGCACTAGCAGCTCAATTTGGATGGGCGGGCAACCTGGGAGATAGTGTGACCTTGTTTAGCCGGGCAATTTTTTAATCTGTGCCGTCAGGAGTCTATCCAGGAACATTCTTCCGCACCCTTCTCAGTCCTTCCTCTCATGCCTTCCACCGTTGCGATGGGAATGCCTAAAACACAGGTCAGGAATGAAATCTTCTCGTTCAGATCCTTAGGAAGGGCTAAAGGATTAGAGGATTTGCGACCCTGCACCAGCCAGCCAATCAATTCCTAAATTGGCTACAGCGTGAGAACACCGGGCCCGGACAAGACCATCGAAACACTTTCGCTTCACAATTTTGGTTTTAATTTACACTATTTCTTCGTTGTTCAATAACACTCTTTATGGTAGATCTGAACATCTGCAAATCGGTCGAATCCACCCGAATAGTCGTGCCATGTTCGAGCCCGGTTAAGGGCTCCTCTTTGGCCTTTTGCTCCTCCATGACTCCAATCGTTGCGTCAGAGGCATCGGTCTGTTGCTTGGCCCGACTTGCTATTCGCTCCGCCAACACTTCGTCTGGCGCCCAGACGTCCAATATGACAACAGCCACGTGCCGTTCCTGAGCGAGTCGGATGAATGATTGTCTTTGGGCCCCCTCAAGGAATGTCGCATCCACAATGACAGAATAGCCCGCCTGCAACATCGTATTTGCAAGATCCCATAACCGATCATAGGTTACACGAGTCATGTCTGACCCGTACAAGCTCTTTGAGATTCCCTGACCAACGACGATTCTACGCTGTTCGGCATGAATCCGTTTCCGTTCCACATCGGACCGTACGCGCATGGCACCCAACGCTTTCACCAATTCAGTGGAGACCGTCGTCTTCCCGGTCCCGGATACTCCATGCATCAGCATCAACATTGGAGGAGCAGGCATCATCAATCGATGGGCCAACTCCACGTATCTGATTATTTCTTTAAGGATATCCTCCCGTACCGGGCCTCCTGGTTCGACCTGAGCCAAACGCAAGCCAGCCACTTTAGCTCGAACGAGTGCCCGATAAACCTCATACAGCCGGAACACACTCATCCCGGCATAGTCACCAGTCACTTCCAGATAACAGTTTAAAAACCAATAGGCCAAATCGCCTCGGTCCCTGCTCTCTAGATCCATGACCAAAAACGCGACTTCACTGATGACATCAATCCAACGCAACCCTGGTTTAAATTCCAAGGCATCAAACACACAGATCCGGCCCTCAAATAGGGCAATATTTCCTAAATGAAGGTCACCATGACATTCTCGAATCTGCCCTTCAGATTTGCGTTCTCTGAGTGTTGGCCTCAATCGTTTCCATTCCTGGTTTGTCCATTCCTTGATATCCTTCATCCAGAATTGAATCCGCGCAGGGAGGGCTGCCAGAGGAATGTCCTCAAAGCACTCAGCTATAGGTCCCCATACCCTATCTGGCTCTCCATAGAAAAGGGGATCTCCTGCAGATTCAATCCCGCCATGGAATGTTCCAATCTCTAAGGCCAGTTGACCGACCACAGATTCATGCAGGTTGCCCGTCTCAAGGAGATGGTGAAACTCCTGATCGGGAGGAAATTGTTTCATTTTAACGGCCCATTCAAAAGGGCTTCCGTCGCCATCCATGCGAGGATTTGATGGGGACCCGGTGATAGAGACCACACCCAGATAGAGCTGTGGGGCTAACCGTCTGTTGAGACGAACCTCTTCTTCACAAAACCATCTCCGTTTTTCAATCGTCGAAAAATCAACAAACGAAAACAACACCGGCTTTTTAATTTTGTAGACATACTGACCGGTTAGCAACACCCACGAAATATGCGTTTCCACCACCCTAACCTGACTCACAGGGTGTGAATAACATTTCGGGTCCTGCAGCGATGCGACTAGCTGAGAAGAAGTCATAGCCATCAAATAAAGGCCATCGGCCACATGAGAGAAAATAAAATTACATCGTTTTGGACCGGAATCACTGAATGCATTTGCCCATACTACCCAATTTCACTTCTTTCCCCAACCAGGAAAAAGCATTCACTGATGATGAACGTTCATTTGACTTGTGAAGAAAATCCCCGAACAGGTACACTATAAACAGCTGACCAATTATGTTGAGACGAATCAAAATTTTTTTTATTATCATTCTTCTCCTGTTGGTCGGGTCCACATTGGTTGCGCTCTGGTTGTTACCAGGCACGTTCTCCGCCAAAACTACACCGCCTGAGTGGGAAGTGAAAGCTGCCAGGTTTATTCGCCATCTGGCAACCCCCAGCCACTTTCTCAAAATGTCAAACCCCGTCCCTTTTTCTTCTGAAAATCTTGCAGAAGCTCGGCATCATTTTGCCGATCACTGCGCCACCTGCCACGCCAATGATGGAAGTGGGAAAACCCACATGGGTCCGAATTTCTATCCTCCTGTTCCTGACCTCAGGGACCCTGCGATTCAAGCTATGGCTGATGGAGAATTGTTTTATATCATCCATTACGGCATTCGATTTACCGGAATGCCGGCCTGGGGGAAAGGTCTGCCGGAAGAAGATCTCGACAGTTGGAAATTAGTGCTGCTTATTCGACATTTCCCCAATATCACTCCTGAAGAAATCACGGAGATGAAACAATATAATCCTCTTACCCGCGAAGAACGGGAGCAACAAAAAGCCCTTGATCAATTTTTATCAGGAGAAGATGTTTTCCCCCAAGAGCACCATCATTGATCTTATAATCCAAGGAGTCACCATCATGAAATATTTCAGCATTCTGGCCGTTTTGTGCTCAATGTTTCTGGCCACACCCGTCTGGGCCCATGGCGATGCCTCTCATGTAATGGGAACCGTCACCGAATTGGGAAATGACCATGTGGTGGTCACAACTCCAAAAGGGGAATCCCTGACTCTCGCCTTTCATCCTCAAATTACGTTTCAACAAAATGGCATTCATGTCGAGCATGCCCGACCGCAGGTTGGGGACCGACTGGTGGCCGAGGTTTCAAAAAAGGGCGTCCCTGAAAACCGAGACTGGGTTGCGACCGAAATCACGTTTTCCACACCAAAAAAGAAGCCTTGATTGTTGAACAGGCTTCACGCCCCAGAATAAGAAACACAAGTCATTCGATTTTTTTTGGGAAACCCGAATCCATGCTTCCTTCGGATGGACTGACCAAAAATCTAATTCTTCCCGTATCCTCATTATCTTCTTAATATAATTGCCCTTTTCGATCATCCAGGATTTTGATCATTTTTCCTTGCCTTTAAAGGTCCATGACAACGTCATGCCCATGACTGGATCCCAGATTCATAGCGATACCTCAGAACTCCCTGACGGCCGGCCTCATTAACAAGCAAGACAGAGCCAAGATTGAGCAAATGGGCCGGAGTGTATAATCACTTAAACGGGAGCCGGCTTGAGATCCCATTCGGGAGAAATGGAACCAGTCCCGCTACCAAAGAAGACTCCCGGGTCAACAGAATCATCAGATGAATCTGTTGTATTTGCATCTCTTCTCGGTGGAGGAATATGCTGTAAAAAGGATGATGAAGGAGGAAGATGACTTATTTGCGGACCGTTAGTCTCTCACCTGTTATTTTTCCCTATAAACTGGTTTTTCTTGTATTCCTTACCGTGCTTTGTGTCACCGGATGCTCTACCCCCTACAGTAGCACCCTTCCTCCAGATCTGGCCGAACAAATCGACCCCCTATTACTGTTCCCACGCATCAAAGAGGATCCTGCCAGCTTCAAAGGAAAACTGATCATACTTGGAGGGCAGGTCCTGGCGGCAAAACGATTAAAAGATGCAACCCAACTCACGATCCTTCAATTACCCCTCATCAATGACCAGGAACCCACAACCGAACTTACGCAATCCCAAGGAAGATTTATTGCGGAACAAGAACAATTTCTAGATCCCGCCACAGTCCCTCCTGGAAGCCGGATCACTCTGACCGGAGAACTGTCCGGCTCTGTCCAAAAGAGTCTCGATGAAACCATATATACCTATCCCACTCTTATCATTAAACATTTCAAAGTATGGCCAGCGTATCCGCCTGATTACGCCCGGTATGGACCTTATCCTCAACCCTTGTTCTATCCCTATGGGTTTCCGTACTGGGGTGGATATGGCCGGTTTTATCCCTATTACCCTTTTGGATATTGGTAAGACCCTCTCCCCAAACCACAGATTCTCTCTCACCACTGATTTTCCAAAGAGGCCCAGGTATTCAAGCACCCCGTCATTTCTAAAGGTTGGAACCGCCCAAGAACTCCACTATGCCACGGAAACCCGATTCACCATTTGAAAATATTAGAATAAAAAAAAGGAGGAGGCATGGCCTCCTCCCACAATGCACGAGTATTACAACTTAGCTGAAAACTGAGCGACGAATTTACAACTTTGTGTCCGGTTGATTTTCCTGGGATATGGCTTCAGTTGGCATCTCTTCCCCTGACGGGGCTTCCATTGAATGCTCTTCGCTGACAGAGATTTTTTCATTTGTGGTCTCTTCCACAGGAGGAATTTCATCAATTACCTTGGCTTCCATTGAGGTAGGAGCGATGACTGCCACGCTATCGAAATCAGCCATTAACCCTATCGTATCCTCTCCTCCATCTAACAGGAGCGTAATATTCGTGGTATCGTTCCGCCATTCCGCCACCATCTTTAGATGGCCACGAAGCAGGGCTTGTCCCCAGAGACTTTGATCATATTGGTACAAGGAATCTAACCAGATTTCCTGAACCGATGTCGGCATACCATAGGACTGAGTTATCCAATTTTGCAACGTATGAAAATCTTTCACATAGTCCACCGCATCATCATGCTTGGGTTCAAATAAATAATTTGCCTGAGCAAGTTGGTCTTCATAAAACGTGTAGGTTAACGAGGCGTCAATTTCTTCGATTTGACGACGATACCCTACCCGCTGCTCGTAGGGCTCCAATATCGGAGATTGGAGTTCCCAAACCGGTTGCACCGGTTCATTCAGCTTGACCTCCTGAGCATTCATTCCCCACTCCGTACTTCGCCGTTCAAACGTCTGAGGTTGGGCAGGAACGACCGTTTTTTGAATCACGGAAGGGTGCAATTGATGGTGGGTTGGTCCCGCCAGCAAATGACCATCCGAATCCCGGTGACGGATCAACAGCAAATATTCTGAGGCCTCATAGGCAAAACTTGTCGTCAACAGTGTTGTTCCCATCATGATAACTGCGCCCGTCAAGATAGCATGTGTTTTCATAGCATTTCCCATTGCCCCCAAGGTTTTCAATCGCAAGGAATGATCAGAGGATCCCTGAAAGGATGAATACACAAGTGGATCTCCCGTTATCACTACTCGTTAGTCAATATAGGATAGTGTCGGTTGTTGAAGAGAGAACTTGAGGGGGGGAGCAGAAGCCTCTTATCTGGACAGAGCGAACCTTCACCATCCCGGCCTAGGATATGAAATGTTGAAAAGCAGGACCACTGGAAGAGAAAAATGCATGTTACGAAAAAAAGGAGGAATCGGTTAGTTATGAAGAAATCTAATTGAGTATTCAGGTCAAGGCATTTCGCCTATCGAGCCATACTGGAGGTGAAAAACCAATCTAGAGCAGGAGCAGTCGCATGGGACGAAGAGAGAGGAAAGAGAAGGCACCAAACTTTGGCTGGAAGAATGGCAAATACCGCACGGCACCGACTTTTAACACCAGGCAACATTGGTAGAGGAATCCCCGCCACTTCCAGCCAATGGTTGCGAAAGAATTTCCCCCCAATGCTTTTTCAAATTAGTAAACATTCGGAGATACCCGGTATAAGAATTGGGTTTTTGTATGTATCCATTTACCCCCATCCCGGCGGTATGACAGATATCCCTTGGAGCCTTTGACGTAGTCAACACCACAATGGGTATAGATGCTAAAGATGAATCCTTCTTGATTTCGGTGAGAACCTCCCCTCCGGTCATGTGAGGCATATTCAAATCCAGGAGAATCACACTGGGACGTGGCGCGCATTCTCTCCTCGAAAATAGACCACGGCAGTACAAATAATCCAGCAATTCGGTGCCATCATTCACACACCGCAATTCCTGTCCTACCGGGATCTCGTCCCATGCCTCTTTGACAATCTCACAGTCATCGGGATTATCGTCAACAAGCAGGACCGTGTGGATAGGCAGAGTCATCATCAGTTTTCTGGAATTAGCTAAACAGGAGATCACAATCTGTGCGGGGTCATACCGCTTCTCAACAGCAAAGAACCTCTCACCTTTATCGGCAATTTCCTTTAAAACCTTTCCTGCCCCCCAACCCTCACACGCTTACAGCTGTGCGAATCCAGCCGAAACACCGGCCGCCGTCAAAGACGAAACATTGAGATGAATTGAGAACAACTGTCGAAAAGTAGGAGACTCCGGAATATGTTTGGGCCAACTGGGGACATGTCGGACATGCAACCACTGCACCAGAGCATCCCAACCACTCACCCGAATAACATCAGCATGAGGAATTGCACGGTTCCAGGGTTGATCCATGACAAAGACTTGTCTATCGAGGGCACGATAGGCCTGAATATGGTGAGGATGATCGTCAATCGCGGCTGTTATGGTTTCGGGAATGTCGGTTTTCTCCTCAGTGTGGTACAGCGCATCAAAAGGAAGACCATGTCTTTCTAACCAACGAAGAGTCTGAGGTCGTGAATGCGGACGCCGCGCCGTCACGATGATAACCCGATAGCGACGATGGATGAGGGTCAAGGCCTGTTTTGCCCCAGGAAACAGAGGTAACCGTGGGATAGACTCCTGGTGAAACCGGGAGAAAATCTCCTCAAGGAGCTCAGGCGCTAATTGGCTAGCATCTAATCCACCGGCACTGCCATACAGACCCACAGGCCATAGCCTTCCCGTCAATTCCTGGAATAAACGCTGCACTTCAGGCTCCGCCCGGCCTAAGACATTATCAATATCAACCGCAAAGCATGGTCGGATCATAGAAGATTACTCCATCGATATTTCCTTCAACACGTAAACCTGCAAAGAGAAAGCCCCAAGACAGAAGTTGGGGCTTTCCCATTTTTCTACCATAGAAATATTCGAACCAAACAAGCAAGCGGAAGCCAAAACCTATTCACCCACCACACAATGGGAATATAGCTCTCCTCCCTCTTAGGGATCACCATACACAGGACGAAATATTCAGTAGGAGGGAGGTTAGTGGGCTAGGCTGGCCGCAAGGGACTGGTCGTTCAGATGGCTTCGAAGAGGCCGATGGGTTAACGCGAGATAGGCATGTTTGATGGATCCCACCGGTGTTACTTCCATCAGAAACGGGGTTTGCCAATCATCATCCGCCACGTCCGGTTCCTCTGGAATGAGCACCCGTCGATATCGTTGTTCATACGCGGCCAAAATCTTTAACGGGACTCCTCCCACAGTTCCCACATGTCCATCCGCCGTGACGGTACCCGTCAAAACCGTCTCCTCATCCACGGGCTCATTTTTAGCAAGGGCAACGACATTCAGGGCCGCCATAGCCGATAAACTTTCCCCGTACAACGTGACTCCCGGATAGGGCAAAATAAACTTGACCGTCCAGGAATCAGGGTTCAGCCCGGCTGCTGCAACGACCAGAACTAAAGCGTCTTTGACCGATTGTTGGGCATACGGTGAAAATTTACCTGGCCTGGACAGAAATTGAAGATCCAAACCTTTGTGATCTCGGCGCTGAAGAAATTCCAATTGAATTTCCGCAACAATGCCAACTTGTTCAGATTGTGCATTCATCGTGGTCCCAAGAATGGGAATCACGGTTCGAACATGTTTGATTGGTGGACTCGATTCTGAAGCGGCATGGCCGAAGGAAGGAAGCCCCCATGACAGGAACACCGAGAGAAGGCTACCTATAAGGAAAAACCAAGATGTCGAAAGGACATCCCGTTGAGTGCCACGCCTAGCAGATAAGAAATTTGAAAAACCCCCGTGAAATGATGCTCGACACCCACCCATCGCCATCCCCCGTGAAAGCTGTCTTCTCCTTTTCGGCCTGGCAAGGAGAACACTTAAATTTCATGAGGTCAGGCACTCTATTTTTCTGGCTCTGATGGTCCCTGGGCCTTATCAATTCACAGAATTTTCTGTCATTGTACAACAGAAACATCTCCCCTATCACAACACATCCTTGGAGATGGCAAGCCCTTCACTCTCATCACGTGTTCACTACTGAGGATGAGGTTAAGAACGGCCGAAAGAACGCCGATGAGGACACCAGACATGCCCCACAATGAAGAAATGAAATTTCCTTCCTAAGGACCCCTCATCGGTTTTCATATGGCCATCAAACGAATTCCAACAACTTCCGCTCAAGTGGGAATGTACCTCTGTGGAATCGACCGCTCATGGCTAAAGACTCCATTCCTCGTGCACCGGTTTCTCATTAAATCTTCCAGCGATATTGCAAAATTAGAACAGGCGGGAATTCAAGAAATCACCATTGATACTGATCGTGGGCGTGACGTAGTCCAAAATCCTGAACCGCCACACACCCATGATGGTGTCTCATCTACCCCGAATTCACCAATACCTGATTCCCCCCGCCCGCCCGAAGTCGCACGACTTGGCCAGCTTTCACCCTCTGTTCAGGGAAAATCACTCTGCGGTGAACTCACTACGATGAAGATGGTGCGGATGTATATGCTTGAAGGCGTCCAGGATATCCTCCACACACTGAAGAAAACCGGACGGCTCGCCATGGAACAGGTTCATCAGATCACTGAATCGGTCATGGCCGAATCCCTCCGACATGAAGAAGCCTGCATCGCCATGATTCGGACCAGAGACTTTTCTCCGGCCTTATTCGACCACGCACTCGCGGTCAGTACATTAGCCGTTTTATTGGGACGAGCTGTGGGTTTGGACAATACAGCGTTACAACACCTGGCAAGCGCGGGCCTTCTCCATGACGCAGGGCTCATGAACATTCCACAAATCCTTCACCGACCGCTCAACCAGTTATCTGACGCAGAATTAGTCCTATACCATAAACATCCCCATCGGGGGATTGAGATGCTGTCCCAACAGTCGAGTCTTTCGGACGAGGTTGATACGTTAATCCGGGAACATCATATTGCCCTGAAAGGCACAGGATATCCTGCGAATAGTAATCCAGACAAAATTCACACACCCAGCCGAATCCTTCGTATTGTCGACGAGTATGATGAATTATTAACCGGTCACCACACAGGGAATCCCCTCCCGGTCAGAAGCGCCCTCCAATCGTTGTATCAACAAGGCAAGAAAGGTCTCTTGGATGGCGCATTAGTAGCGACATTCATTAATCTAATTGGAATCTATCCCACCTATGCCCTGGTGGAATTGAGTACCGGAGAAAGGGGAATCGTCACAGCGAACTCCAGAGATAATCTGCTTCAACCCACGATCCTCCTAATCCAGGACGCAATTCATCAACCTTTGCCTGAACCAATCCCGTTCAACTTCTCTGTACTCTCCCCTCAAGAATCACGGCCAGAAATTGTGCGGGTCCTTGCTCCCGAACAAGTCGGCATTGACCTTGATTCTGCTCTGGAAAATTGGATGACGTTATAGCCATCCCTGCCTGTCGGTCAGATAGCAAACCCTCCCTCGGTCCAACCGGGAAGAACACGTTCCCCCTGAAATCAACCGCAATCCACGGTGATGTCAAGGAAGAAACACCACGGAGCCCTCCCGCAAGTTTCAAAAAATAATGTCGATACAGGCCCAAGCATGACCCAAGGATGTCTCACCGCATCAGCGGCGGAACGGAGGGCCCAAGAATGGAACAGATCCGCCAACATCCGACCACAAAAACATGGCGTCTCTTGGGCCTCACAGGCCTGGCCCTCTCGGTCGCGTTCTTCCTGAATGAAGGACAAGCCCGAGAGCTGCCCAGGCCTTCCCCCATTCACACCCTCAACACCCAAAGTACTCACCCCACCAACATGACATCAAAGGCCCACTCTTTAGAAAAAAATCGTACTTCCCAACCAACAAAATTCACCAACAACAGTGAGGCGAGTTCAAGGGAAAGAGATAACGAAGATAAAGCACAAAAAAAAAGATTCGGTTTAGCAATTTTATTTCTAGGAACCTTGGCCGAAAAAAGCTCACACGTTTTTTCGTAACGACCGAACATTAATCCAGAGCGGGAGCGTGCCCCCTATCCATAGCTACAAACGATTGAAGAAAGGCGGATCCGGATTTGTACTACGTTGACAAAGCGTGAGGAGAGGAATCTGCAGATAAAAAAGTCGGAGATAAATCTTCCAGCGCCAACAACAACGCATGCGTCCCGGAACGCCCGTGACCATTGGCTTGAATCGCAACATAGAGCTTTCGAACCAGTGAAAGCCCCGTCAGAAGTAAGCCCATTCGTTTGGCTTCATCTAACGCTATACCCATATCCTTAATAAAATGCTCCACAAAAAATCCGGCTTCAAAATCCCGTTTCAATATCCGAGGTGCCAGATGGTCAAGTGTCCAACATCCCGCGGCCCCACTGGATATGGAGCGTAACAAGGTTTCGCCATCCAACCCGGCTTTGTGGGCATAGAGTAAGGCTTCACACACACCGATCATCGTGCCGGCAATCGTTATTTGATTACAGAGTTTGGCATGCTGCCCGCATCCGGCCTGGCCTTGATGCACCAGAGTTCTTCCAAACACGGATAAGATCGGTTTGACCGCCTCAAATGCCCTGGAATCTCCACCCACCATAATGGACAATGTGCCATCTCGGGCCCCAACGTCACCGCCAGAAACCGGCGCATCCAGAGCGGATGCGGATTTTGAAGCGGCCAAACTGGCTAATTCACGAGCCAACGTCGGCTCAGATGTGGTGAAATCCACGAAGACCTGACCAGGGCGAGCCTGGGGCAGCAGCCCATCGGGTTGGAGATATATCCGACGAACATCCTGAGGAAAACCCACCACTGTACAAACCACATCGGCCTCCGCAGCTACGGCGGCCGGAGACTCTCCCCACCGAGCGCCTTGATCCAACAATACCTGAGCTTTAGAAGGGGTGCGGGTATATACCGTCAAGGCATACCCCGCACGAAGGAGATGTTCGCACATTGGCGCGCCCATCACGCCAGCGCCAATCCATCCGATTCGAACAGGCGAAGGAAGAATAAGAGGATCGGCCGCAGGGGAAGAAGTATTCATGAACGCTCCTTGAGGATCGATAATTAATCAGAGGCTGGCTGTTGTTGCGTCAAGCAATGAATGGTCCCAAATCCCCAGACCAAATCCACGGCATGAATACCTACCACCGTTCGATCAGGAAACAGGTCAGACATAATCCCTACCGCCACCCGATCCTGCGGATCATTAAAGGTCGGCACCAACACGACAGCATTGCCGATATAAAAATTGGCATAACTGGCAGGTAGCCGTCGTCCTTCAAAATAGAGCGGCTCAGGCATCGGCAAGGGGACCACCAGTAACTTTCTCCCGTCTTCCACCCGCATTCCCTCTAATCGCTCGGCATTTTCAGCCAAGGGACGATAGTTTTCATCGGCTGGATTGGACTCCTGACACAGCACCACCGTATAGGGATCCACGAACCGGCAGACATCATCCACATGCCCATGCGTATCGTCCCCGGCAATGCCTTGTCCTAACCAGAGAACCTGGGAAATGCCTAAATGTGTGCCAAACACTTCCTCATAATCCTGTCGGGAAAACCCGGGATTCCGTACCTGGATTTCCTCATCCAACACACATTCTTCCGTGGTCAACAACGTTCCTTGGCCATTCACATCGATGGCGCCACCTTCCAGAACTACCCCACCACGACCTCGCTCAACAGGGACCACGGGAATCTTGAGTTTCCGGCCTAATTGAACCGGGATACGATCATCCAATTGCCAATCCGGATACTTGGCCCAGGCTGTAAAACGAAAACGAGCAATGGCCACCTGAGGATCAGACTGATCCCGTTTCACAAAAATGGGGCCAAAATCACGCGCCCACCCCCGATTGGTCGGAACACGAAAAAATTGAATACGGGTCATATCGACCCCAACTTTGTCCAACACCCGCCTGGCTTTCAATTCATGATCTTTGTAATTCACAAGAATCCGAACAGATTCTCCTAAAGACAGCCTCCGAACCATTTCCCCATACACCCAGGAGATCGCTCCCATTTTCCCAGGCCAATCTTTCGTATTATGGGGCCATCCTAGCCAAGTCGCCTCGTGTCGCTCCCACTCTGCGGGCATTCTCAATCCTAATTCAGCCCTACTCTCTCTATGAGGGTTTTTCTCTTGAAAGGAAAAAGTACCAGGCGAAAAAACCTCCGTTTCTTTTTCCCTGGAAGAGCTTGGCCTCGATGAGAGGGCAAGGTCAGGGAGAGGGTTAAGGCCTTCAGAACGTTCCATGACTCTCACAATTTCCTCCACCACATCATCAATCTTCGTTAGAACATCATCATTGCAAAATCTAAGGACCCGAAAACCCAACGTCGACAAATAATTGATGCACTCCTCATCAGCTTTTTTCTGTTCTGGATGTCGTTCCCCTTCCAGCTCAATAATCAGCATTTTTTCCAAACAACAGAAATCAACAATACTCCCACCGATTGGATGTTGCCGCCTGAACTTCCATTCCTTAATCTGACCATCTCGAATCCGGCCCCAGAGCCGTTGTTCAGCATCCGATTGATTCCCACGTAACCTGGCCGCAATGGATCGCCATCTCGGTGCAATCCGCTTCATCTCTTCCCTCACCCTAATCCTTTCCCCAAAGGGAGGAGGAATATTGCAAGATTGGAAAACATGCTACCCATTTGGAAGGTACAGCACTTCCCTCTTCCTAGAAGACCTCGGCCTTAAAGAAAAGAGAAGGCTAGGGTGAGGGTCAACACCGCAAGTTTGTACAAAGGCCGGATTAATGTGACTCATCCAAAAATCGCTTCGTGATCCCCCCATACGCATCGATGCGACGATCGCGAAGAAAAGGCCAGTTGCGACGGACTTCTTCAATGCGCTTGAGATCAATATCCACCACCAGCGTTTCTTCTTTCTCAACAGACGCCTGCGCCAAGACCACACCAAATGGATCGCATACAAATGAACTACCCCAAAACTCCAACCCATCACCGCCAGCCGGGGCCTCATGGCCGACACGATTCACGGCCACCACAAAGATTCCATTCGCAATAGCATGGCTACGCTGTATCGTCA
>JBATLR010000257.1:0-1655 GCA_049289415.1 Nitrospirales bacterium | reverse complement strand
CTCTGCTACCGGCTCAATTTGGAAAGTCGGATTGCCAGCCGGATGTTGTGGCGGGTCGGGCAGGGGTGGTACCGGGATGAGGAGGACCTGTATCGCCTCGCCTCCAGTCTTCCCTGGCCGGAATATTTTTCCGTGGACTGTCAGATCAAAGTGCGCATCATGGCTCAACATTCTCCACTGAAGAGTCTGGAGTTTGCGACGTTGCGAGTGAAAGATGCCATTTGTGACCGATTTGTCCGGGCGACACATGCGCGCCCCGAGGTAAGTAAACGACAACCCGATATTCAAATTGTGGTCTTTGTCGATGCAGAGCATGTGGTGTGGTATATCGACACCTCCGGAGATCCGCTGTTTAAGCGTGGATGGCGAAAGGTGGCGGGAGACGCCCCGATACGAGAAAATTTGGCGGCAGGTATTCTCAGGATTTCGGGTTGGACCGGTGAGCAGGTCTTGCTTGATCCGATGTGTGGCGCCGGCACATTTTTAATTGAGGCGGCGTTAATGGCCAAAGGGATTGCCCCGGGCCGGGGGCGGGAATTTGCCTTTCGGCACCTGCAGAACTTTGATGACACGATCTGGGAGAATGTACGCCAAGAGTCGATCAAATCGATCCTCCCAGGTCCTGGTCTTTCTATTGTGGGGTATGATGAGGATGCGAATGCCTTGACCATGGCCAGAAGTAATCTTGGAGGCCTGGGGCTTGAGGAGATTCAATTGGGTCAGGTTGATGTATTAGATGTGATGCCTCCTGCGCCGAAGGGTTTTCTGGTCACCAATCCTCCCTATGGAGTGAGAATGGGAGACCGGTCGGAGCTGGAGGAGTGGTATCCGAAGTTTGGGAATCTGTTGAAGCAGCGGTTTGCAGGGTGGGATGTCTTTGTGCTCACGGCCGATTCGCGACTTCCTAAACTGATTCACTTAGCGCCATCCCGCAAAATCCCACTGTTCAATGGCCCGTTGGAATCGAGGCTGTATGAATTTCAGATGGTGGCTGGAGGTAACCGCAAATCGGCCAGACAGGCCAGGCAACAGGCCGTGAACAAGTCAGGTCTTAGATGAGAGGTTTTCCTGCCATGTTTAAGAGCGAGACCCAGACATCCTCAATGCATCGTAACACATAAATCCATTCGTCGCAGGTCTTCGGTCGTTTGAAAAGATGGCAATTGGGGGGGAAAGAAAAATCTTTCGAGGGGTAGGGAGTCTCTTCCGAAAACAAGGCCACCGGAATCAACTGTAAGCGGCGGTCGCGTTGAAGTCCCTTAATTATTTCTTCTCCTGACACATCGGGAAGGTGATTGGAGAGAAAAATCAGGTCGGGTTGTGGAGCATCCATAAAGGGATATTCCTGATTTAGAAAGGCCATGCCTTGTTCGCCGTCTTCGGCTTCGTGAATTTCCACACAGATGATTTGAGCCACGGTTAGTGCTTCTTTGAGGGCATCTATCTGAGCGATATCATCCTCGATGGTCAGGATTTTAAATGCGTTTTTGACGGCTCCGCGCATGGTCCGATGCTCGTTTTCTTGATTGAAGCAGGCTGCCCACACTTCAGTTTGGTGAAGGGTTGGCGTCTGATATGCGATAGAAAATACGTGTGTTGGCCTGTCTGTTTTTTCGGTTGAATCTTGCTGAGATTAAGAGAAAGTCGGCGGGGAC
>JBATLR010000256.1:0-7378 GCA_049289415.1 Nitrospirales bacterium | reverse complement strand
GACTGAAACCCTGCAAGCGACTCTTGGAGCGACTCTTCCTAGCGTGATGGGAGCCTTGGGAATCCTTGTGTTGGGATGGTTTGTGGCCATGGCCGTGAGAGCCGGTGTCCGAAAAGGATTCGGCATGCTGAAGGTCAATCAGCGCTTGCGTTCGACCACAGGGGCCGAAATGGACATTGAAGGCGGGACAGCGGCAGGAATCTATTACTTAATCCTGTTGTTGGTCCTGGTGGCGTTTTTTAATGCCTTGCACCTGGAGTTGGTCTCTGGTCCATTGCGGGCATTAGTGGATCAGGTCTTAGCCTTTGTCCCGAAATTAGTGGCTGGAGGAATATTAATACTCCTCGTATGGATCATTGCCACTGTGGTTCGAACAATTGTAGCCAAGGCGTTGCAAGCGACGACACTGGATGAAAAACTCAGCGCGGGAGCCGGGATGCGGCCGATTAGTGAGAATTTGGGCAATGTCGTATTTTGGCTGATTGTTCTCCTCTTTCTTCCAGCTATTTTAGGTACGTTGGAGATCGTTGGATTGTTGGAACCGGTTCAAGACATGGTCAATGAAATGTTAGGCATGGTCCCGAATTTGTTTGGGGCGATCTTAATTGGTGTTGTTGGGTGGTTTTTAGCCAAGATCGTCAGGGATCTGGTCAGTAACTTGTTGACGGCGGTCGGCACGGACCGATTGGGTGAACAAGTCGGGCTGCGTGGGACGATGTCATTGTCTCATCTGGTCGCGTGGATGGTCTATATCCTGATTTTGGTGCCGGCGGTGGTGGCTGCCCTGCAAGCTTTGGAAATCGAAGTGATTACGGGACCTGCTACCGATATGTTGAATAGAATGATGGCGACGATTCCCGACATCTTTGCGGCGGCAATTATTTTAGGGATCGCATTTGCCATTTCCCGGTTAGTGTCGCATCTGATGAGTAATTTATTGGGCGGACTTGGGTTTGATGCTCTTCCTGACAAGATCGGGTTAGGACAGGCATTTTCGGGGCAAGTCACACCGTCCGCTTTAGTTGGCAAAATTACGGTTTTCTTTATCATGTTATTCGCCATTATTGAAGCTGCCAGCCAATTAGGATTTGAGCAGGTATCCGCACTCGTCACCATGTTTATTGAATTTGGAGGACAGGTGTTATTGGGCAGTGCCATCATTGCCATCGGGTTCTGGTTATCGAATCTCGCCTATGAAACCATTATTCGCATTCATGGAGCGAATTCGGGAGGGGTGGCGAATATTGCTCGCTTCGCGATTCTCGGGTTAGTGATCGCCATGGGTCTACGAGCCATGGGGTTGGCCAATGAGATCGTCAATCTGGCTTTTGGACTGACTCTTGGAGCGATTACCGTGGCGGTGGCGTTATCCTTTGGTCTAGGAGGCCGGGAAGCAGCCGGCAAGCAAATGGAGCATTGGCTCAGTCAAGCCCGGGGTGAACGTCGAGGGTAGGGTCATTCCCCCACGGCTGTAGTCCATGGCCGTGGGGGACACTTTTCGTTCAGTCGGGATGTGCCTGCGAATGGGGTGGGGAATGATTGGCCCTTACCCCGTAATCGGTCGTAACCTGCCGCCGGTATGGTGACTGATCCACTCCTCAATGGGGAGAGCAGCGTTCGCAGCAGACAGCACTAAGCTGATGGTGGCTTTCAACAAGACTAACCGATTTGCACAGGGTAGGAATAAGGGTTATCCACTCTTGAGAGTCAGCATGTAATTGGTGAGGTCGTTCAGCTGTTTCTCGTTAAGTGGAAATTTTGGCATGAAGGAACCCGGGGAAACGGATTGCGGATCCTTAAAATGCTGAAGATGCCATTCTCGATCGGGTCGTCTATCGGCGACAAAAGAAAGGTCTGGCCCAACATTTACACCTTCCCCGTGAATGCGATGACAGGTTTTACAATTGAATTGTTGAACTAAGGCCATGCCTCGAACCACCGAAGGATCATGTTTAGGCACGGCGTACAGGTCACGGAGAGAGATACTCAACAGGCTGAACACCACAATCAAAAATCCCAATCCCGCCCCTAACACGACCCGGCGTGATGACGGATGACGTTCAGGGTTTCGATCCATAAAGGGCAGGAGCAGCAATCCGGTAAAAAAGAGCGTGGGAAGAAGCCAGGTCGCCAGAGGTCCCCATGCCCCTGGGGCATATTTGAGAAGCTGATAAAAAAACAGAAAATACCATTCCGGGACGGGGACAAATGAATGATCTGACGGATCGGCCCGATCGGCCAAGGGGAATTCCACGCTGATCGCCAACATGGCGACGACACCAAACACTCCAAGCATGACCACCGCATCCATGAAGACCTGCCGTGGGTAGAAGGTTTCACTTCCGGCTCTGGCTCTTGTTTCATCATGTGGGCCGGCGGGTCCCACCCGTCTGAGAATAAAGAGATGGAGCATGATTCCCACTGCAATGAGTACGGGAAGAAATGCGACGTGAATGGCAAAAAAACGTGAAATGGTCAGGGCGCCGAGAGTTTCCCCACCACGAAGGGCTTTCACCAGGAAATCTCCGATAAGGGGAACGCTGCCGACCATGTTGATGCCCACCTGGGTCGCCCAATAGGCGTTTTGATCCCAAGGTAGCAAATATCCCGTGAATCCGAACGCCATCATGATGGCGAGCAGGATGACGCCGACAATCCACATGAGTTCTCGAGGCCGTTTATAGGCACCGTCAAAAAAAACCTGCAACATGTGGAGCCCGATGGCCATCATGACGCCTGAGGCCCCCCAATGATGCAGGCCACGGACAAACCATCCACCCCAGACCTCATGTTGAATATACTGCACGGTGTCGTAAGCATGGTCGGTCGCCGGGACGTAATAGACCATCAGAAACATGCCCGTCAGCGCCTGCAAGACAAAGAGGAACAGCGTGGCCGAGCCGAAAACATAGTTCCAGCTGGCCCCTCCGGGAATGGGCTCGTCCAGGAGGGTTTGCTCCAGAGGCTTTAATTTCAGGCGCTGGTCGATCCATTGATAAAGACGTGAAGCCATGCTTAGAGTTCCACCTTTTTCGCCAGACCGGATTTAAATTCCTCGTATTGGACCAGCAAGTCACCATTTTCGATTTTGGATGGCAGCGTGTCCAAAGGGCGTGGTGCGGGGCCGGCTTTAACGGTTCCATTCATGTCATAGACGCTTCCATGGCAGGGGCATTTAAATAGACGGTCCTGTTGGTCCCATCGATAACCACAGCCTAAATGGGGACAGATTGGCGAAAATACTGTCACCTCTCCATTGGGGTGTTTCACCGCCCACACGCCCTTGGTGGTGTGGCTTTCCTGCCATCCATCCTTTTCCGTCATGGAGTAATCCATCGCCTTGGGTTCACCAATCGGTAGCGCATCGGCTTTTCCCAGTGAGACCCATTCTTTGTTTCGTCGTTGAAGCGCCGGGGCGATGACGTATCCGATTAATGGGACAGCAAGGGAAATTCCGATAAGGGAGGAAATAAACACGGTGGTTTTTACAAAGAATGACCGGCGGGTTCCTACCGGGGTGGATAAGCCATCTTCCATCATTAGGGTTCCTTTTGGAAAAGCGGACAATACGATGCCCTCCTCATTTGAGGAGGGCTGCTCCATCCTGTTCACATAAAGATATCATAGTTCGGGAGGAGAGCCGGAATAATGCGGGATTCAGAGAAAAGACCATTTAAAAAATGCCCCCGTAAAAGGCTAGCATAGAAGTATGGACAGTCAATATCAAAAAATTTTCATTGACGGGGTTGAGTTTGGAGAGACCTGTATTTCTGAAGGGAATGACCCACACCGTCGAAGCATCAATGTGAGCAAATATGTGCAGAGGTGATGTGGGTGCGGATCTATTCGCCCGGGGAAAATGGCTCCTCTTTCCAGACTCAGAATACGGGGCTTGACTTTCTTGTGATGAACCGGATTGGTTAGGTTGAACACGTGTGATGGGAAGGTGAAGGTGGCCAGCTGCAAGAGATTTGAGCATTTCACACAGGGGAATTGTCCCCGGCGGGAGGTGTACTCATGGCCCAACCTGCTCCTTATCCCGAAAATGAGGTCCAACGATTAGAGACGTTAAGTGCCTATCAGGTTCTGGATACCATCCCTGAGCTAGCCTTTGACGACCTCACTTTCCTGGCCGGTACCATTTGCCAAACACCTATTGTGTTAATCAGCCTGCTTGATGACCAACGCCAATGGTGTAAGTCAAAGGTTGGGATCTCGGCGAGAGAGAGCTCCAGGGACGTGGCGTTTTGCCCACATGGCATCCTGCAATCGGACGTCATGGTGGTGTTTGATGCTATCAATGATATCCGATTTGCTGATAATCCTTTGGTCACTCAGGAACCGTACCATCAATTTTATGCCGGGGCTCCATTGAAAACGCCGGAAGGTCATAATTTGGGGACTCTTTGCGTCATTGATCGAGTGCCACGGAACTCACTCAAAATCAGATGAAGTCTTTTCAAGCCTTAAGCCGTCAGGTGATGGCTCAGATGGAATTACGTCGCTGGTTGATAGAACGCGGTTTTCTGTTAGAGCGATTGAAGCATGCCGTGAAAGAGGTGAAAATCCTGAATGGGTTGCTTCCCATTTGTGGCAATTGTAAGGGGAGTCGTAACGAAAAAGGGGAGTGGCTGCCACTGGAAACGTATATCCGGGACCGGTCCCATGCGGAATTTACCCGTGTGATTTGCCCATCCTGCAAGCAGGATTTATTTTCCCAATTAAGGGACTATTCCTCATAGCCCTTACAAGACCGCATGATATTGGTTGGAATGTGATAATGAAAGAAGGAATTACCAGTACCGGACCGCTCCGGTATCGATATGGATGAATCCTCGCCGGCCGTAATAGCCGACTCCACCCAACCGAAGTTTCACCGCGGCGCGTCGAATTCTTGAAAGTCGAACGCCGGGAATCGAGAAGTCCATCGCTTGTCCGACCGTATGTAGGCTGTTTGGCGCGGCGCCTCGACCAAGGCGAATCAATAATTTGTTGTATGAGGGCGACCGGTAGGCAGAGTAGACGTGAATTTCCTTTCCCTGTCCGACTAACTTTTCTACCTGATTCATATATTCCAGCAATTGGATGTCCATCTGGCAGATTTTTTTGGAATGATGGCATCGCAGGAGATAATTAATGTCTTTCAGGGCTTCCTGGTCATAGCGACCGGATTGATTGCGATACGTCACCTGGAGTCGTTCGTCAGTGTGGGCGTTGTAGAGGTGAAGCCGGCCTTCAGGCAGGGACTGGGCCGATGCGGATTCCGGAAACATCAACCGGCTGCCAAGGATCAGCATGCCTGCAAGTGAGGACTTCAGGAAGAAGCGCCTGGACCAGAGTTCTTCTGTCTCCTGAGACATGGTGACACCCTCCGAACTATGAATGGGGAAATGTAGCGGGAGAATAAAGCGGCATGAAACACTGATTGTTTAACAAAATAGGATGATGAGGTCAACCAATTTATGGAAAATTTTCCATCTTTCCCTTATCCATTTTTATTGAGTCCATAACGGGATTGCAAGAAAATGGCCAATCGCCTCTTTTGGCCCCATTTTTTTTCGCGGAAAACCATCTGCATTGCTGTTCTTCCCGACATTCTGCATTTGGGAATCAATCCTTAGCGGCCTCATGTCCGACCTGTTGAATCCGATATCGATCATTGTCGTATGTTGTTTTGATTCCCATTACAGACTTAGGGGAATCCGGACAGCATGGGATATCGCTTTTTCGCATATCAAAAAGGCTAGACGACGGGATGGTCATCAGCGTCTCAATAACTATGTCTTCACCTGATCATTCATTTTTTCGAAATGGATCGTTGTTCCTCTTTATGCACCATAGATAGAACAATCCCTGTGACTATTCGAAATCGCCAACGCTCCATTTGGAGTCAGCCGGTCATTTGCCCCATTTTCGAAACTCAACGGGTACTCTCACAGTTTCTTCTTTTCTTTAACCTATAGAGTTCCGGCCGATGGAGATATTGTTAACCAAGATATCCGATTGGCATTTGCCTCTCTCTCCTGGCGTTATTCTCTTCGTTCGTTACAGCGCAAACCAGTGGGCATAAGCTTTCAGGGCCCATTGGCCTGTCCACGAATCCCGTTTTGAATGTGCATTTCCTGAATGTTCGACCTGTTTTCAGATTGGCTTAATCTTCGAATTCTCCCACGTATTACTTTTGAATCATTCCTTTCATAATTCTTCGTTTGGCTTCGTGAGTTGCCGGAGATCACGTGGAGATCGGATGTTGAATCTTGACTCCAATCCGGATTTACACCAAGCCAGGGAGTGGGTTCCGGTTATCTAAACAGATAACCATGTCTACCAATCGGATACACCGGGAACGTTATGAAAGGAACGCCTCCGTCAATTGAGCACTGAAGATACGGTTGAAAAGATTTGAAATACAAAGGGGATAGATCTGCACAACACTTGTCAACATACCACATGCAAATTGGGAATAAGTCTTGCTCACGTCAATAAATATATGGGCCCAATTATTTAATTTCTACGTATCCTTTAAAGGGTACGTCTTACTGTAAGGAGGAGTCGTCATGCCACAGGTTGAACCGAGCGTTATGCTGAATTCGATTATGGGGAAAATCTACAATGTGCTCACCAACGGGGATGATACCGTCCCCAAATCGGAAGACAATTTTTTCAGTTGGTGCACACCCGGGTTGGCTGTTGAACCTGATGATTTTGATTTTTTAACACAAGGGTTAACGGGTGTGGTGAAAAAGAAAGCCCTGAAAGACATGGTGCTTGAAGGTGAGGGAGGGGAAGGGGAATCGAAGTCACCAGAGCTGACACCGGCAGTATTAGAAGGATTGCGTGCGCAAGATGCCAGCAAACAGTATATGAATGCAGAAAGTTTTGCGCGGCTCGTCGATTTTGTCCCCGACCTGGCTGCGACCACGAATAATCAATTCGCGGCCATGAGTATCATGAACAATGAGGGATCGCTTTCAGAGCGCTTCGAGTATATTTTACGCATGAGTCAAATCATGGAAACCAAATTGGATGAAAAAACCAAAGGAAAAATTGAAAAATTCAGAGGGCTGCTTTCCACGACAAGGATAAAAAAGGATCTTCTGACTGATGAAGAGATCGAGGTTTCAGAGCCTAGTGCCTTAGTGAATCTGTATAACCAGAAGATGACGGAATATGAAGCGGCGGCATTGGCATACAACAGTGCCCGCATCGATGCCCTGACCGCCGACAATGTCAAAGCGGTTCATTATTGGGGGATGATCGCCAACATTCTGCGCAATAGGGTCAAGGCGGCTATGGGAGATTGGGTCAGTAATGGGTACAAAAATGATTATGAAGCCATTAACGCCTTTATTGACCAGGTCATGAGACGGGATATGGC
>JBATLR010000255.1:0-2592 GCA_049289415.1 Nitrospirales bacterium | reverse complement strand
CTCGCTGCAGTCGTTCCCGCAAGAGATGCCCCCGGGCGCACTGGTCACCGTCCCACTGCCCGTCCCGGCTTTCGTGACCGTCAGGGTCCGTTGCACGGTCGTGAACGTGGCGGTCACCGCCCGCGCCGCCGACATACTTACCGTACACGTGCCCGTGCCTGTACACCCGGCGCCGCTCCAACCAGCAAAGGTTGACAGAGATGCCCCTAAACCAGTCGGAGTGGCTGTGAGAGTGACAGAAGATGGTGGTTGAACGAGATCATAGGAAATTGTTGCACTATTAAATATAGTGAAAGGCGCTGTCCCCGCCCCACTTCCAGCAACCTGTCCCGTTCCAGTTCCTGCAAAATTGACAGTAAGATTGACGGGAGGGGTGACCGGGGGAGTGACCGGGTCGAGATTAAAGGTTACGGTCACCGCCTTGACAGCATCCATAACCACGGTGCACTGATTTCCGGATGTGTTTGCACAACCAGCCCAACTACTGAAGACTGACTTTGAGGCCCCAGTCCCGGTCGGAGTAGCCGTAAGCGTGACAGAAGAATTTTGATCATAGTCTAGAGAGTTACTCGAAAAAATGAACAATGTATCTGTCCCTGGCGAATTGGCTTCAACCTTTCCAGTGCCTGATCCTCCAAAGTTGATGGTGAGGCCAACGGCCTGAGCCATGGACGGAAACACTCCACCCAGCAATACCAGGACAAAAACGATAGCCCCTAAAGGCAATACCTTCACGTGAGCTTTCGGCATTGTGCGTCCTTTCTCATTCCGTTTCATCATTATTCTCTAGAGTGTCTATCGCCTCTATATATTTTCAGGCTGTCTGGTTAAAAAATGGCATCTCTGTCCACCGTACATGGCATTTTTATTAGTTTTCAAGGCGTCGTGATTGGGATCAAGGAAGCCATGATCCAGAGGAATATATAAAAATTGTTTGGGAATTGCCTGGATCAGGCAGGGAGGCATTTCAGGAATGCACGTTGGGGGCATGGCACTATTCCTGGTCCACGATAACTCAGCTTAATTATGAAGATTTCGTAGTTTATATCATTCTACATATTAATGGAACAAAAAAGTATGATTTGAGAGAACATCCTGTTGATCAAACCATTCATGACATTCGAACACCACCTATCCAGGCTGGTCATGCAGATACATCAATCTTTATGAGAATGAGAGAACGGGATGGTAAGGAGAATGACAGCGATGGCCATTTGAATGCTTCTCATTTTCTAAATGTGATAAACCATGGTAGCTCTTTAACAGTCCCCCTCAAAATTATCCTACAAAGTTCGCGCGGGCATGGTCTTTCCCGCAGGGGTTTCACCTTGATACCCGGCCCCGGCCAACTGAACCGCCGATTGACCCTCCGATGAGTTCTTTGGTATTTATCTGATCCTCCCAAAATCTCGTTTTAATATTCTTATCACCAAACGTCGAACCGAGGGTCAGAATCGGAAGCCCTCAACGGAGTCCAAAATATGACTGTGGGTGGTCGTTTTCTTAAAAGTCCCCCTACTTCAGGGTTACCCGTCAGTTCTTCACAAACTGGAGGGGAAATTCCTAGGCTGTCGATAACGGTATCTCCTCTCTCGGACAGGAACCAGCGCCTGAAGAACTCCTGCTTCTCGAATCTCCTCACATATTCGGGGGCCCGGATATGTTGAATCGCCGACAGTTCCTCTTGGTGATGGGCGCTCTCGGTGCCCTGGCTGGACTTCCGCAGGCGAGAAGTAGGGCCGAGACGACCTCCGGAATCCAGTTCGGTACGGCCAAACCTTTCTCATTTGATGAGCTGAAGCGGCGCGCCAAAGCGATGTCTACCAAACCCTATGAGGAGCCGCTGGTCCGTCATGACGAAGTCTTGGAATCGATCGACTACGACGCATTTCAGCAGATCGTATTTAAACGCGAGCGGGGCCTGGGCGAGGACGGTAGCGTGAATTTTCCGGCTCAATTTTTCCATCTTGGCCGTTATTTCAAAGTGCCGGTAAAGATTCATGCGCTTGAGGATGGCCGGTCCCGAGAAATTCTTTACCGTTCCGACTACTACACCTTCGGGGGAACCAGCCTCGGCAAGATCTTCCCGGATGATCTTGGCTTCTCCGGCTTTCGCCTCCAAGATGGACCAGGCGCGACCACCGATTGGATGGCGTTTCTCGGCGCCTCCTATTTCCGCAGCTCCGGGGAACTCAATCAATACGGCCTTTCGGCGAGAGGGGTGGCGATCGACCCGGCCCTGCCCACCCCTGAGGAGTTTCCCCGCTTCACTGAATTCTGGTTGGACCCAGGAGCCCCGGACAGCAAGGAATATGTGATCTATGCTCTGCTCGACGGCCCAAGCATCACCGGCGCATTCCGCATGGTCTGCATTAAGAACCAGCAAATTGTCATGGATATCGACGCCAATCTCTATGCGCGCCAGGACATCAAACGCCTGGGGGTCGCGCCGCTGACCAGCATGTTCTGGTATGCCGAGAACAATCGCCATCAGATCAGGGACTGGCGGCCAGAGATTCATGACAACGACGGTCTGGCGATGTGGACGGGCGCAGGCGAACGGATTTGGCGCCCACTCAACAACCCGTCATC
>JBATLR010000254.1:0-1555 GCA_049289415.1 Nitrospirales bacterium | reverse complement strand
TGATGAAAGCGCTCCGCGAGGAACGGCAGACTTTTGATATCGGAATAATCTTTTAAGAGCGTATCGATTTTGGAGATGCGGAGGGTGGTGGAAGGATGCGTGGTGAAAAACTTGGATTCCGCATGCCCTTCTTCTTTGGCCAATGTCTGTAAATAATTTTCCAGTCCTTGCGGGTTATAGCCTGCCCGGTAGGCATACTCTACGCCCACCACATCGGCTTCAAATTCTTTGTCTTTGTCCAGACCTTTGGTGAACAAGAGGTCGGTCATTTCATCGATGACGCTGGAGAACATGGCCGGATCCTGTTTCATGGCGGTGAGGGTCAGTTCCGAGACACTGCCCATCAGGGCTCCCCGGCGAATGGCATCCAGCATGTGTTTCTGGGTGACATGGGCGATTTCATGGGCCAACACGCCCGCTAATTCGGCTTCGTTTTTCAACGTCTTCAGGAGGCCGACGGTGATGAAGATATAGCCACCGGGCGCGGCAAAGGCATTCTGTTCCTGACTGTTCAGAATGGCAAAATGGTAGTTCAGGGTTGGCCGGTCCGAGACTTCCGCCACCGTCTTTCCCACCAGATTGATATAGCGTGTCCAGGCTGGATTGGAATATTCACCGCCGAAACGGCTAAAGGCTTCTACCGCGACCGCTTCACCCAACGTGATTTCCTCTTCTTCTCCGATAGGCTCCATCGCTTGAACGACACCGACGCCTTTTTTCAGAAGATCGATTTTCTGTTGTTTCATGCCAAGGGCCGCTCCGAGACCTCCAATGAGATCCGGTTGTTGCGACGATTGCCCGGATTGTGATCCAGCGCATCCCATGCTGGACAAGAGGAGACTCAGAATGCTGACACCCGCCAAAAATTTTCCGGTCTTCATTGGGCACCTCCCGAAAATTCGCCTAAGTTCCCAGCTTTTTTAAACTGCATCAATTCATCCGGTGGAATGGTAAAGGCTTCCATGTGATCCACGGCATCACGGTCTTCCTGTTTGATATTTTTGGCTTTGGCATATTGTTCGGTGGATTCCTTGAGGCCTCGAATGCTGCCTCCTGCCCGTGACTCCCTGGCGGCAATGGTATTCCGTCCCGTGAGGCCGGAGAGGCCAAGCCCGCCGCCACTCGTGGACGGCTTCTCTTCTGCCAGCCGGAATTTAAATACCCAGCCTGTTTTTCCTGTGGCGGTTTTGACTTTGGCGAGTCGACCTTCTTCCGCTAGCACGGTAACGGCATCTCCTAGCGCCAATGTGGCGATGACGGCGGAGGTGGGAGATTTCTCAGCATTGACTTTGACGTCATCCTGCTTGGCATAGAGTGTGGCCGCCCAGTTGGATGCGGGAAACATCCACCCGGCTAAAGTGACAAAGACAATTCCGAAAATGACACGAGCGATACGGTCTGGCATGAGGCCCCCTTTCAGCGTGAGACTAGGGCATGATTGAAGGACAATTGAATATTTAGATTTTCCAGTAGTTTCAATCATCGCTATATTATTAGCGTAGCAGTGAAGCGCATGGGGGAGGGTTCAAAAAGGCCGTCCAGTCCTGTCCTGAGG
>JBATLR010000253.1:0-2386 GCA_049289415.1 Nitrospirales bacterium | reverse complement strand
TCTAATGTTGTGATAGCGAGTTGCCGCGCAGCTTGTATGTCGACAGCGGTATCAATACCGACCTCAAACGTAAAACGCCGTTTGGGATTTCGGGAATAGTTGAGAATAATGCCTTTGTACACCGTGGCATTCGGTATGCGTACATGATTCCCATCTAGCGTCATGAGAATGGTCTCTCTCGATGTCAGTTTCATCACCAAGCCTTCATAATTTTCCAGGACTATTTGGTCCAGTGGCCGAAACGGTTGCCGGATACTCAGCAGGATGCTGGCAATGTAGTTTTCCACCGTATCTCGGAGGGCAAAACCTATGGCCAGGCCCATAATTCCGGCGACACCAACGATAGTTCCCAATAGGGCTGTGGCGTCCAGAATTTCGAGCATGACGACAAAGCCAATAAATATGACCGATCCTTTGACGATTTGTTTGACTAATGACTGTAAAAACGCGTGAGGAGTAATTTTTTCATAAAGGTAATTCCATTTGGTCATAAAGGATGCGAGGAACCAGAATGCAAGAAATACCGTGAAGCCGATGATCAGAAGTGGCAGATAGGAGATGAAATTATTGAATTGGTCAGCCATTTTCTCCTGCACAACAGTCAGTCGTTCGCGGACTTCACGTTTTTGTGTGATTTCATCCGTCACGCTGACCACTCCTTCAACACGACCGGCCAGAGCAAGAGCCAGTTCATGTGCTTCCTTGGAAGGAGTTTGTCCAGTCAGGCGAACCACACCGGCATTCACCTTGATGTCCACATTGGCAAGAGCAGGTAAATTATTAAACACGTCCGCAAGACGTTGTTGGATCAGCCGATCTTCAACCCGGTCCGCTCCAACCGCAATTTCCTGTGAAAACGTAGAGGGCCGGGGAACTGTGGGTGCTCCTGACTCACCCACAGGCTCCTGGGACCACACCGTTTCACACCGAATACTCCATCCGCCCGTGATGAGAAATACGATGATTAATGAATAAAATCTGAAGTGCATAACATTCATCCTTATTCTTGTTCCTATCATTGCCTGATCTGAGGTGCCGACCAACAGAATGTTGGACCTCTACCGGGGAAGTATAAGCACCCTTTCAGGCGAAACCCAAATGTATCCAGCTACCGGGAAAAAGCGGCGCTCCCCTTTCGAGATGGAAATTGTGGCATTGCGGTAGCGGTATAGGAGAACCCAGCTTTAAGCCGTGACACATTTCCTGCCTGAAGAAAGGAGACGAGCATGAAGTTCAGAATAATCTTAGAAGATGAGATCATTTTCAATTATTCACGAATCGCTATAATTTTTCCAACAGACAAATGGAGGTCTTACTATCTGAAAACATCCCTCAAATGTGTTTCCTGAATGCGATGCGTTCTTAGGAAAATGGAGGTGGATACTTTAGAAGTTCCGCTGAGTGATTTGTCCATAATAAGTGAGGGGCGCGGTTTCTTATCATAAATTTCGGTGCGGTGTGCGTGGCAACATTCCAGGGTATAAAGCTTGCTAAGATGCGAATACTAGAAGGATAGTGAAACATGTTACACTGCAGAAATGTATCGTGCAGATGATCGTCATGATGATCCTGTCTCCGTCTCCGCGACCAGTCGGATTTTCTTTGGTGTGTCCATACACCAACTCTTAGCAGAGTCACCATAAATGTCTCCACAAGTTCTCTCAGCGGCCTTCCTCCTGTTGTGTTCCCTCCTGCTGTATGTCTTGGCCCTTATTTTTGCCCCCTTCATGACACCCATTTTGTGGGCCATGATTTTGGTTCGCCTCTTTTACCCTCTCTATCAGTGGCTGACCCGTAAGCTGGGAGACAGGACCACGGCCTCGGCGACTCTCAGCACACTGAGTGTCATGTTACTTGCCGTCTTGCCCGTGGCGTATCTGGTCTTTCTGGTGGTGACAGAGACCCTTAACGCCTATCAGCTCGCCATGAATTGGGTGCAAGAGGGTGGACTACAACGACTGCCCGATCTTGTCGCAAGACTGCCTCTGATCGGAAACCTGTCCCAAGAATTGTTGGGCCGACTTGTTCTGGCTTACGCAGACCTTCAGCCGAATCTGGTTGAAGGAGGGAAAGCCGTCAGCGGAGTCCTGCTATCCAGTGTCGGTGGGTTGGCCACGAACGCCATTGATCTCGTGATGGATTTCTTTGTGATCCTGTTTACCCTGTTCTTCCTGTTTCGCGACGGACACAAGCTCTATCGTGCCTTTTATGAGGCACTCCCTATCGAAGAAAGCTATAAAGCCGTGATCATGGATCGCCTTGACAATGTGATGGGGGCTGTCGTTCAGGGCACTCTGCTCACGGCCTTGGCACAGGGTTTCACAGCAGGGCTTGCCTATTGGGCGTTGGGCGTCCCGTTTTCCGTATTTCTGGGAGCCCTGAGCGC
>JBATLR010000252.1:0-4402 GCA_049289415.1 Nitrospirales bacterium | reverse complement strand
CCGTCTGGGGCTGGCTCCTCGGTCCTTTTGTGCTGGCACACTTTCGGGTCTATCGCAATCCGGAAGTTGCTCTGTCTTACCTTGCACCGATGGCCCACCATCTCAACGATTACGGACTGGGAACGCTAGGCGAAATTTTTGACGGACAACCTCCCTTCGCTCCTCGTGGATGCATCGCCCAAGCCTGGACCGTTGCCGAAATCCTCCGCGCCTGGCATCTCATTCACGCGTCCACCAACAAGCCAAAAACAGAAAAACACATTCCCCAAAAATAACGTGTTTTTGTCCCCATTGAGACTTGTCATTCTGACCCCCCGGAGACTTGCCTCCTCGATCATTCCTCCTAGTAATGTCATTCTAAGGTCATGCCGAAGAATCTGTGCCCAGCTTGAAGATGCCTTCGTTTCCCAGAACCTCTTCTCCGTCATCCCCGACATTGATTATTGGCGATCCCTCTATTGAATTTGTTCTTCCTGCTCGCCTTTGCCCGGAATTTCCTTATTCCATAATCCCGTATTTTCCACACCTCATCGCCTCAGAGTTGCACGTGATCAAGAAATTTGTATACGGCACTGACCGCTTCTCGAAGCTCCTGCATGTTCTCGGACGGATCATGATAAATCCAGATTTTTGCTTGAAGGAGGTGCAGCAGCCCGAGCACCCGATCTGACCGACTATTGCTCAGAGACCAAACCACCGCCGTGAGCACCGGAAACTCAATATCATCAGGGGAGGCTATCGTATCCACCGCCTCTGCCAGATACTCCACCATCGGTTCAAACGCGGCCCGATTTCCCGTGGTGCCATAAATCCGGCCAATCCCTCTGGCGGCGGATGCCTGAATCATAGGCAACTGGTTCCGGTCCTGGAACAACGCCACAAGATGAGGCAACCCGTCCTCCCCCGCGGATGCCAGGGCCTCAATCGCTTCCACCGGAAAATGCTGCCGTTGAATAAAGGTCAGCAGGCTAGGAAGAAATGTAGAGGTGGAAAACCCTGCCAACTGTTGGACAATGAGTTGTTGTTGAACGGGTTGGGTTTCAGGATCCAACAGGAGCGAGGCTAAACGTGAGGCATGTCCCCAGTCAGCCATGACCATCAGGGGAAACTCCGATCGTGCCACCGCTTCAAGCAGCAAGGCAAACACGGCACTCTGTTCAAAGGCTTCCCCGGACCCACGGATCCTGAACTTTTCATCAGAAGACGGAGCCCGTACCTCGGTGAGCCAACCCAGGTCTGCACCATTCAACTGATATCGGAACCGGCAGGCCGGACCATTCCATAGACGATCCGGGGCCTCTTCCAATTCCGCATCCCCACCCCCAGGTGTGGTTCCCACAAACCGTTTCCGCTCCTCACAAAACACGCGAAACTCGACATCATGCGAAGCTGCGGAATCGCTCACGACCGAAAAACCTAGTTCTTGAAACCGTTTCGCAACCAGAGCATTCAATGTCTCTGACTGGAAGAGTCCCTCCTCCGTCCTGACGCTGGAAGTAAGAAGGATGATGCGGATCTGAGCTAACTGCGAGATCTGTTCAGAGGAAAGATGCACCCGCCGGGCTATTCCGTCGGAAGCTCCGGTGACGAAGACCAGCACAAACAGGCAAACAAGCACTCGACGCATGGACGCTCTCCTGGAGAAAGGTTGGCGGGGCTGATACCCCATGCTTACAACATCTTCGTTCCAGGGGAACCGGCTTATCCGGGACACACATCGCGACCTCCCCGTTGACCGTAGGCAACAATCCGGCGACCAGATATTCGGACATCACCGGACCGATCAGCTTGGGTGCCAAACTGACAACCGCCACAATAAGCTTTCTTCACAGCTCCTCAGATTGGGACAGATCCGAGTTCTGCCCACTCGATTTCTGTATGCCGATCTCCCCCCGAAAATCAGATTGCAAGAGGTAGGCCGGTTTGCCCGCTACAGGAAATAGCGCTGCACTGACAATACGCCCAACCCGCAGTTCAACGGTGGTGAAATCAACCCCGGAGATGATCTGCACCTCACCCTCCTTACCAAACCTCAATCCCCTGGCCTCATTTCTGATTATCCAGCGCTCTCCTTTCCCGGTTTGGATCAACATCAAAAAACCCGTTTCTCCAGGATCGAATCCACGAAGCAGTCATGTCGATGACCAACCGGAACCACACTCCACCCTCGAAAATTCATTTGTAAACCTCATTGATCTCATGAATTTTCAAGGTTTGAATCTCGCAGGTGACACCATGGCCGACACAAAATTGAGCAACGCCTGAGTTTCCCGTCGGCAGAAAATCTCGTTCAAAAGCATCCCCACATTGTCATTCTGAGGCCACGCCGAAGAATCTGTGCCCGGGCTGCAAGCTCCACGGTTCAGCGAGATCCCCTTTGTCCCCCAATCGTTCCCCATCCCCATTGTCATTCTGAGAATAGCGCGAAGAATCTGTACCCAACCCAAAGATGGCCTCGTCTCGAAGAACGTCTTCTTTTTGTTGACCGCTCATCTCTAAAAACGATTCCATCTTCATCATCCCTACAATTGTTATAGAGAATCCACCCGACAGGTTTTGCTATGTGGGCCTTCGGCCTAGTCGTTCACGCTCTCCTTTGGCAGTAATCTTTCGTCCGAAAATCCCCAAAAATCCATCTGTACTTTAATGTAAGGGTTGGCTATTCTGAGTCCTGTAAAAACGAATTTCCGCTGAACAAAATATGGCACGCCAACCCAAAACAAAAACAAAAAAAAACAGAACGGCGCGACGGTCGGCTTCGAGCAGAAACTTTGGCAAGCTGCCGACGCGCTGCGCAACTCACTTTTGCCCAAGCTCATCTCCGGCGACTTCCAGTTGAAGGATGTAAAAATTTTGTAGGGTCACCAGAATGAACGACAAAGCCAAGGCATCTGAGTATTCCAGCCGATGTTCCATTCTCGATCTGACACCTGGAGAAGCGCAAACTTTCCTGCTGAAGCCAGATAGTTATTGCAGCCTGGAATTGCCGCCATACATCATGTTCGGCGATTTAATCAACGGCGTTCATCAAGTGCTTGAGGGCAAAAAACTATCAGATATGAAGCAGTCAAGTCCGAGTGACTATGATGACGTCAATTACACGATTCTGCACAACAAAGACGGGAAGTATTCATGGCGTCCATTGCAGTTAATTCACCCAGCCCTATATGTTTCGCTTGTACACGCGATTACCAAGGATGACAACTGGCAGCTGATTCGTGATCGTTTTAAGCACTTCGCGTCCAACGAAAAAATACGGTGTCTGAGCTTGCCGGTAGTATCCTCCTCCCACGAAAAAGATCGGGCAGAACAAGTCTCACACTGGTGGGTAGAGGTGGAGCAAGCTTCCATAGATCTATCGCTCGACTACAACTACTTGTTCGAAACCGATATTACGGACTGTTACGGCGCCATCTACACTCACTCAATCGCCTGGGCCTTGCATTTAAAAAATGAGGCGAAGAAGAAAGAAAACCGTCAAAACTCGAGTTTGATCGGTAATGTTATCGACTGGCACATTCAGGACATGCGCCATGGCCAAACTAACGGCATTCCGCAAGGTTCAACGCTGATGAATTTCATTGCTGAGATGGTTCTCGGGTTTGCCGACCTTGAGTTATCAGATCGTCTTCATCAGGCAGGTATTTCGGATTACCAGATACTGCGCTACAGGGATGATTGCCGCATTTTTGTCAATAGTCCGCAAGTAGGTGAGGCAATCGTTAAATTGATCACCGAAACGATGACAAGCCTTGGGTTGAAGCTCAACCCAGTTAAAACCATGGCGAGCAACAATGTCGTTCGTGCCTCGATCAAGTGCGACAAGCTAGCGTGGATGGCCCGCAAGCAATCAGCCAAGAACCTGCAAAAGCATCTGCTGATCATTCATGATCATGCGATCAATTTTCCTAATACGGGTAGCCTTGTAATTGCGCTTAACAACTATCATAAGCGGATCTCTGAAATCATGACTCTCTCAGAGAGTCCTATTCCACTCATCGCCATCGTGGTCGATATTGCCTATCGCAATCCTAGGACCTATTCCTTTTGTACAGCAATCCTCAGCAAGCTGCTGAGCTTTATTGCAGACAACAATGAGAGGCTTACAATTGCTGAGCGCATTCGGATAAAGTTCACGCAATTACCTAACACCGGCCACATGCAAATCTGGTTGCAACGGATGACATTGCCGCTCGACAGACATATTGCCTACGAGGAAAACTTCTGCAAAGTGGTGGCTGGCAGTGCTAATCGATTGTGGAACAACGACTGGATTTCTTCGCAAGGACTAAAAACCGCCATGGATGCAACGAAGATTGTGGATGCTAAGACTCGCGATGAGTTAGCTCCAGTCATTCCACCCAAAGAAGTAGAGCTATTTCTCTCCGAGTCTGCTCAGGAG
>JBATLR010000251.1:0-3731 GCA_049289415.1 Nitrospirales bacterium | reverse complement strand
CCCAGAGAACCTCTTTGACGAGTTCGCCGTTTCGTCGACCGAGGATGACATGAGCTGTGTGGATATATTTTAGCTGATTTCGAAAAGCCAGAAGTTTGGCCTGGTCATAAATGAGACTCTCCCCGGGCTTCTTCATCTCAAGTACAAGTAAATTGTCCGTGTCCGAGTCTCGTTTATGAACAATGATGTCTGGAAACACCGTCGTCGCACGGATCTCACGATCTTTGGCTTGACGGCGTTTTAGGTTTAGTCGTTTGGGATCATCAAAGTGCCGATTGTATTCACAGTCGACATTGAAGCCTTCAGGCACCAATTCACCGAGGTACCGGGCGAGATGATGAGAAAGAGCGCGCTCAGTGACATTCAAGTCTAGAAGTTGCGGCTCGTTATCTACAAGTAGGTCGATAGCCTTGTTGACCAGATTGTCGATAGTTTCACGATTCATTCGCGGTTCACTTACTAGTAATCCATAATTAGACCGGTCTGAATAACGAATAAGATATGGAGTGCAGATTTCCTGTCCTTATGACAGGTCACGGGGCTCTTGCCTAGGCCTACTTCTCAAGATTTTCCGCCATTCGCAGAGTTGGAGTGGCTCAGAAATTGTGGGCTTCGCTTAGGCGAAGCCCACCACTTCCATCGAAGAATGCGTCTCGGCTATTTCTTTTTGTCCTTTTTTTTCTGTTGGTCGGCTTTCTGTTTTTGAGCTTTGTCTTTATCCTTTTTTCCGCCTTTGTCTCCCATGGTGTACCTCCTTTCTCTTTAAGATTGACCGTCTTTCCGTGAAGGGTGGGCCGAACCGTTCCGATTCTGTGCTGCCTATTTTCGTTATCATCAGGATTAGCGATTCAGCTTACCATGATTCAGGGATAAGAGAACCGTTTAGACGCTCTTTCAATCCATCGACTGGCTTGCCGATTTTTAGACCATCCTTTCTTCCGTCATGTCCCTCATCTTTTTTCATGGGGGCGTATCCGGATTTTGCGCGCAGCGGAAACCAAGACCTACATCCGTGTGGGTTGGTGAAGCAGAAGAGCGCAATGCCGCTCTCAGATATTCGTCCTTTGCGTTCCATGCTCCACCTCGGATAACTTTCAGGGAACCCGCGACGGTCTTATCCGCATCACGGTCTGGATTCCGCAATTCATTCCAGCTATCTGCCGTCCACTCACTCACATTTCCGGCAAAGTCGTACCCTCCATAGGGACTTCTATCCTTTTCGAATGTCCCGACCGGAGATAGTTTTGACACGTCAAAGTCTCCAAATGTTGCGAAATTCGTGTATTGGCTCGTCGGTGGCTCATTGCCCCATGGATAAATGCGTCCGTCGGTTCCTCGTGCGCTTTTTTCCCATTCATCTTCGGTCGGTAATCTCCTCTTGGCCCAATGGCAGTAGGCTTTGGCCTCCGGCCATGTCACCGCGACGACGGGGCGATTGGCATCCTGGGGCACCTTGATTTGATCCCAATATTCCGGCGCGGTCCGACCGGTGACTTGTAGAAATTTCCCATATCGTTCAATTGTGACTTCATATTTGTCGATGAAGAACTCTTCAACATAGACCGTATACCGAACTCCTTCGGTGATTTCCCCTGTTCCTGAGCGTGATTCTACATTCGTTTCAAACTGCCCTGCAGGGATCCGAACCATCGGCGCACCGTCTGCGCCTGAAATCTCCAGTGATAACGAGTCGCTCCCCGATGGTTCCACATGCCATCCTTTCAGCGCGATCGACAAAACCGGTGTGGGGACTGCATACCCCAGACGTCCCTGAGCGTCTGTCACGACTCCGATCACTCTGCCACCAAGCAGAAGGGGACCGCCTGAATGGCCTTCCTCAACTAACGCCTGAAACATCAGGTGTGGTCCTTTCCTCCCGCTGATACTTCCGGTTGAGACGGTCCAGGGAGCGAGATTCGGTGGAAATCCGATGAAGGTAATGGTTTCTCCCCCGGATGCTTGGGTGTTTTGATCGAGCGGAAGGGCCACGAGTCCATCAGGAATGGGATCCGGAACACGCAACGTGGCCAACCCATTCTCATTGGTTCCATCTATCCCTAACACCTGTGAGGCAAACGATTGATGAGGAAGAGGAAAGAAACACACCTGTGGCTTGCTATCTCCGGAAATCACATGTGCGGCAGTCACGATATAGGCGGCGTTCTTGTCGAGCCTCACGATAAATCCCGTCCCGACACTTGGTTGCCCATTTACCAGTGCAGTAATTTTGACGACGCCCTTTTTGAACTCTTCAATCTCCGTGGCACAAACAAGACCGGGAACGAGCAGGAACATATAGAGTGCAAGGGCCATGATGCGGGCGATAAAAGGTACCCGTATCCATGAATGGCCCCGCACCCTATTGGAGGATGTCAGTGTTCGGTGCTTCTCGTCTGTTCTGATTGTTTGGACAACCTTTGGGTTCACCGAATATTTTCTCTCCAATCGGGAGTGTTTCGGCTACCTGCCCTCTTTTTTTCTTTGGCCGCAACTCAGCTTACCATGATCCAGAAATAATAGAATCATTTTGGTGCCCGTCTGTATTGTGAACCGTTTAGACTCGGTCACGCTCTATCGACTGGCTTGGGGAGATTGAGCCCATGTCCTGGTTGAATGAAGACCCAACAGAGTCCACCGAGAAATGCAACGCCGGCGGTGATGCCGAGGGTTTACGGGCCAGCCGACAGAAAAGATCTACAATGAAATTGATGTTGGAGGATAGGGATGGGTTGAATCGCAAGGGTTAGACGGAATGTTTGACAGGTCGTGCGGGAAGGCCTTCGAGCATTCCGATAGCGCTAATGTCTTCATCAACATCAGGCCAGTGCACTCCATGGCCATTTCCAATAATTTGGAAGTTCTTGCGTTGTGCAGGAGTGGCATTGGTTAACCGCCACGACCATACCAAGGGCACACTGATCATTCGTCCGTCGGTTAACTGCGCGGTGATGGTCTCATCCGAGATCTCTATCGTGGATATTCTGGGTTCATTCGTGACCACAATGTTCCTCCCAGGCTTCGATTATTTTGTCTCTCTGGTCGAGCAGGATTTTTCGGATTCGATTTAACTCATGTGGCGCAAATCCATCATTACCTGCCAAGGAAATTGGCTCTAGCCAAAATTTGCAGATATGGCGCTCTCGTTGGACGTGAACATGTTTGGGTTCATTGCAGTCAAAACTATAAAAGAAAAATCGGTAAGGTCCTTCAATCCCTCGAACAGTTGGCACGATACTTTCCAGTTTTCCTTATGGAACTGTTGTTGACTGACAGTATACGAAAAAACGCAATGAGACTCCAGGTGGCGAGAGAGTTGCTAAGTTGTTATAGCATGGCACCTGACGTCTGGCTGGTATTAAGATCTTATTCCCATTCCCGGACGAATGCGGATCCAGCACAGTCCACCGAGTAGGGCAATTAAGGCGGCGATGCCGAGAGAGACCGACCAGCCGAACGTGTCCGCCAGCCATGGCGTCAATGTTGGCGAGAGAGTCCCACCCAGGTTGGCACCGGTGTTCATGAGGCCTGAGAGGGTGCCGGCGTAGGGTTTGGATAAGTCCGTGGTCGAGGACCAGAACGGGCCGACGGTGAAGTAGAGCCACCCCGCGCCGAGCGAGAGGAAGCCGATTGCGACATAGGGCGCTTCGATGTTGGCGCCGATGATGATGGAGAGCGCGGCCAGAATCATTCCTGCTCCTCCCACCCACGCGCGCCCATGATTGACCCCGTAT
>JBATLR010000250.1:0-1918 GCA_049289415.1 Nitrospirales bacterium | reverse complement strand
TCCCTCCCTGGGGCCAGCCGGCAGGCGTCGAATCAATGGGCCGCTTGTTGAGTTGTGCGTCGGTCTGGTTGGCTGACTGGCAGGTGGTGGGTAGGTGGGACTTTTTTCAGCCGTCGCGTTTCGATGTGCGGGGCTGGCTGGGCTCAGATCCTTCGCGGAGCCTCAGGATGACAATGCCGGGGAGAATGTGGGAAGGAAGTGGGATCACTGATAACGAATGTCTGGGATGACGAAGGGTAGGGTGGCCCAACTCGCCGGGCTCAGACAAGGGCCGCAACTGATAAGAGCGTCCCTGCCGGTGGGCCAGCCGGCAGGCGTCGGGGCAATGGGCTGCTTGTTAATTGGTGCGTTCCCTCGTATGGCTGACTTGCAGGTGGTGGGAAGGTGGGACCTTTTCAGCCGTCGGGTTTCGATGTGCGGGGTTGAGCTGGGCTCAGATCCTTGGCAGGCCCTTGTCCTGAGCGAAGTCGAATGGATCAGGATGACAATGCCGGGGAGACTGTTAGAAGGAAGATGCGTGCCCGAGGACGATTGTCGGCGATGGCGGAGGCGGAGAATGGGCTTTGAATGGGAAATGACGAGATTCGGAGTCATTCATTGATGACAGGGCTCGATTACCTTCGCGCTCTGTCTGTCCTCAACCCGGCTTTTCTGTTTGTGAGGGAGATGGTGTTTACGCGTCCCCTTTTTCAGCCCTGATGCGGCTGAATGTTTCCTTCCCCAGGTACCGCTCCAGCTTTTCACTGAGATCGGGTGAAAGCCGTTTCATGGCGGCGATACGACGGAGTTGTGCCTCCATGTGGGTTTGTAAATCCAATCGGTGCTGTCTGAATTTTTCGAATGCCCCGATCATTCTTGAGGCTACTTGGGGGTTTTTGGCATCCAGTTTCATGAGAAAGTCTGCGACGAAGGCATACCCTGATCCGTCTTCCGCATGAAAGCCTTTGGGGTTGGCCTGCGAGAAGGTCCCATACAACGCTCGCATTCTGTTCGGGGTGGGATGTGTGAAGGCGTCATGTTGTGTGAGGGATTTCACGATCTGTAACACATCATCCGCCTGGGATCTCGCGAAGGCTCCGACCCATTTGTCCACGACTAACGCATCGTGTTCGAATTGATAGTAGAAATGTTGGGCCACGCCATCCCGATAGGGTTGCGCCTCATCCATATTGATGATGATATTCAGCGCGGCATGGCGGTCCGTCATATTGTTGGCCTGGCTATATTGCCTGAGGGCCAACTTGGCCACTTCCGCATCTCCGGAATGCGATAAATACCCGAGCGCGATATTTTGTAGACTGCGGCGACCGGCATCGGCACGATCATACGGCTTGCCGGGATGATAGGTGGTGGTGTACATCTCGAGAAACTCATCGTGCAGTTGACGCCCGAGCGTTTCCAAGAAGGCCTTCCGAACCGCGATGATGGCATGCGGATCAATCACCTCTCGCTGCGGCGCGATTTCCTGGTAGACGGGCAGACTTAAGGCCAGGCTCTTGAGTTCCTGGTCCATGTCAGCGCGTTGCAGTATACGACGAAACGAATCCAGCACATCGTCGCCCACGAGGATGTCTTGTCCGTGTTCATAGCGATCAACTTGCGCCATGAGGTTCGTGGTCAGGAATCGGTTTCCTGCCTCCCACTGATTGAATCCGTCCCGGTCATGGACCATGAGATGTCGCAATTGGTCGTCGGTATACGGAGCCTCCAGAGGGACCGGGGCGGAAAAATGACGGAAGAGCGAAGGGACCGTATGAGGTGGGACCTTCTCAAAGGTAAAGGTGTGCGTCGCGTGTGTGAGTTCAAGGACACCCTGCACCACATCCTGCCCGTCAGGACCCACCAACCCGAATGTCACCGGAATGTGTCTGGGTTGCCCGTTTGACTGATTGGTGATCGTGGGGACCTGCTGCTCGAG
>JBATLR010000249.1:0-16889 GCA_049289415.1 Nitrospirales bacterium | reverse complement strand
GCTGGCCCGGCCGGTACTTTTACCATTGTCGCCATTGTTAGAAATACGTCGACCGATACGATCTCGAATCCATTTTTTGAGGTCGCGTCTCTGACCGGTGGCAATGTGCTGTGTAATGCTGATAAGGGTCCGGGTGGGCCGGGGGCTACTCTCACAGTACCAGAAGTCGGTGATTTGACTGATGGGAAGCTGGGCCCTGGAGAAGCATTTACCATCGCCTTCGACATCGGCTTGAAGACCCAAGCACGGTTCACATTTCTGGTCGATATCCTGGATGATCCTGATTCCTTTGCATGGGGAGAAAACATCGGCTGGCTCAACGCCAAGCCGGATGGCCGGGGTGGACCTGGTCTCCGAATGAATCCATAGCCATATCTGGTAAGAATTTGGCCCGGCGCCAAGAGGCCGTCGTGTCCTGCTGACTAAGATAGGACTCAGAAATTGAAGGATTTTCGGCAATCCGTTGTCTAGCAAAAGCAGCCAGTTTCAGAGCCTGTTATCAAGGGGGAAAGCGCAAAGACAAAAGAACCAGCAAAAGGAAAACCATCACGCTCCCAACCCTTTACATTCAAGTTTGATCCGTCGGCATCTCAAAAATATCGAAAAGATTATTTTCCAGGTCCGAGGAGAAAAACTAATGAAAACTATGTCAATAATTCAGGTAATTCTCTTGCAAGGATTGCTTTTTTGTGCAACTGCTTCCGCGGAGGTCATTTTAGGAGAGAACCCGGATAGAGCCAAACTCCAACCCCCAGAACTTTCAAAAATACGGGGCGGAGAATTGGCACTTCCAGGAGACACCAAGTACGTGGTTCGTATTATCTATCTGATTCCCTCAAATCGAACACCGCAAGCCGACGCAGAAAAAATTCTCCAAAAATACGGGCTAAGAGTACAGGGTTGGTTTCGGGAACATATGGAGCGGCTCGGATTCGGTCCAAAATCTTTTGAGTTTGAAACGGAAGCGGACGGGATTGTACCAAAGGTAAACATGGCACACGTTGCCGAACCTGATACGTATTTTCATGATTTTGATTATGGCGCACAATGGGGAAAGATACTTGGTGGGATTGCTTCGGCCGGGTTTCCATCGTTTCAACCAGGGGAAGTTTTTCTCGTGATTGCTGAAACGCACATACAGCAGGCGGGTGGCAGCTTCTTAGGAAGTAGTGTGTTTTTTGGAGGCGCCGGTTTAGGTGATTCAGGCGTGGGCGTGGTAACCGGAGAAACACTTGCACGTATGCCTGGACCTTTCCTTATTGATGACAGACCGTATAATGGGCTTACCATCCCAACGATCGGATCCTTCCCCCTTGTCGCCAGCGTGACGTTTCCGTCTTATGAGGGGACAACCATAAGCTCAACTAGCTCTAGTGCACAAGGAGGGGCGGCTCATGAGCTGGGCCATGGATTTGGTTTGTCACATGATTTCCGCAACGATGGAAATTTTAATGGGAATCTTTTAGGAAATGGCTTCAGGGGTTTACGAGGTGTATTTTATCCGGAGCGTTATCCGAATGACGATGTACGACTTTCAAGTGCCTCAGCACTGCAGCTAAATAATAATCGTTTTTTCAACGCCCGACATATTTTCACAGACAACATCCCCCCTGTGGTTAATATCTTGACTTCTGGGACAGTTATCCCCCAGAACGGTCTCTTTCAGGTTAAATTTACGGCCTCTGAAAACCAGTCATCTCTGGCTGGAGCGGTCCTACTGAGAAATGGTGAGGTTGTCGCCGACATGCAACTCAGTGGAAACTTCGTGGAAAAGGTCATATCGACATATCTCTATGACCCAGGCGTGACATATGTGTGGGAAGTAATAGTTTACGACACGGAGGGGAATAGGGTGATTTCTAATGGAGTGGAGCTCGCTGTTGCTTCAGGGGTCAATCGAGCGCCAATCCCATCTGTCCGTTTCAGCAAAACGAGGGTCAAAGTCGGGGAAGAGGTCATTCTTAATGCAGGAGGTTCTAGTGACCCGGACGGGCCCTCATCCCTGCTTCGTGTAGAATGGGATCTGGATGGTGACGGGCTTTCTGATACCACTTCAACCACTGCAAAAGAACATAAAACTTCCTACTCTAAGCCTGGGGTTATCCAAGTGACTGCGCGATTGACGGATATAAATGGCAATGTATCCGAATCGATGCCCATTGGCGTTCGAGTTGATCCGCCTGTCCTAAACGATTTTGTATCTTTCGTTCCCATTGGATCCACATTTTCTTCCACTGATGAGGCTGGAGATTGTCCGTCGGGGGATTTTGGTAAACTCAGTTTTGAGGCAACTCTTAAAAATACAACTGATCGGGAACTCTCTGATTTACATGTAGAAATAGAAGAACTATCGAATGATAATTTGTTACGAACCGAGGAACGGTTGCTTATGATAGGTGAAATATTTCCTATTTCAAGAACCGAGGATTACGCAGATGGCATACTAAGTTCTGGAGAATCGGTGGCTGTTCCAATCAGGGTTTGTTTGAACACGCGGAAGCCATTTAGGCTCCTTGTCAATGTGCTGGGAATGCACGAGGGATAGGAAGAAGCCACGCAGCTCCTCCTCTCCCACATCACCGTGCGTCCAGGTCTGTTCACTGCGGTTCAGCGCGGTTAAATGTCGTGACCTCCCTCCAATCTCACAAGTCCGACTGAGTCAAAGAAGCTGTTGGGGAAGGCAATGTGCATCAAAGGGTTATGACAGATATTTAATGGCACCGTATTGCTCCAAGTTGTCGAGTGAGTCAGATTTCGCCGCTTGAACAACTCATCTCTGGGGGTATTGAATCTTTCCAATGCTTCAACAACACACTTCGCAAACTGCGCCTGATTCGGCTAAGGAGACAGGAATGAAAATTTTTTATACTCTTTTTACGGCAGTGTTTGTTCTGTTTTTGGTGTCATTCCTAAGGCAAGCGTTAAATATTCAATCGGGAAAAGCCACTTTGAGTGATACTGGAAAAACATGGCGCCCTGGGATTTGGTCCGTCACAGGAAGGACACCACACCTGGTACTGACGTCCGTTGGTTTAACGGATTTCATTCCCATATCGGGATCGTCATTCTGAACAGGGACAGTGGCCCTCCAGTCAAGGGCTCAACGATTCTGGTTCCTCAAACGGGTAGATTTGCGGATGGTCAGCCTATGCCAGGCGGATGTGTGAACGGGGAGTATAAGATTCGCCTGTTGCAACGATCGGGGTTGGAATTCTACGTTGATGTCTTTGGTCTAGAGCAATAGAACGGTCTTACTAGAAATTTTAGATTCGCCACGTTATAGATCAAAAACACTCGATGTAAGAGGAACTTTGAAAGTTGGGAGTTCCTCTTATGGATTAAAGCGCGGAAGGATTAATTCCTGATTGAAAAATTGAGAGAGGGTGAAGTTGCTAAATTTTACCTCTCTGGGGGATAGGGCAACCCGTGAACAGCGTTGCCGGGGGGAAAGAAGTTTCCATGGCAGGCTTAGATGGAAGACATTCTTAACTCATGGGGAGCGATATTTACAATGAAATTGACATAAATTTTGATAAAAGCTAACGTCGGTTTGATTCTATATCGTTGGCTTTTGTATTGGAATATAAACCAATGAAAAAGGGGAAACACATGGCCCAGGAAAAAGATCTTTCGAAGAAAACAGAACAGGAGAGAAAGCAGGCTTGGGAGGAACCGAAGCTCGACTTCGTGGAGCCGAAGCTGACTAAACAGGGGGCATTGAAAGATATTACAGCGGGCTTTTTTGGCTCGTTCTCGCCTCCGTGAGCCGAAGGGCCCTTTCCCATGAAAAAATTCGAGAAGACAGGCCTGTATCGCTTTCATGACCTTTCCCTGGAGGTGAGTCAGGAAGAGCCTGTGACGGGTGTGGGTCTCTTGCCCCTTCTTCAGGATCTGTCATTTGTGAGTCTTCAGGAAGGGGAAGAGAAAACTTCTCTTTGTCTTTCCATCCGAATGAGTGATCAGGTTGTATGCTCCCCGGGAATGGCCCGGGAAGTCTTCCGAATAGATGGACTGTGTGGGCGAGAACAGGGAAACGACTTCTATCTGACGGAAGGAACCTCGCTCCTCCATCTCCAGGTTTTGAAGGGGGAGGCAGAAGCGACGCTCGCCCCCTCGTTTTTTCAGCAATCACCACTCCTCCAACAACGTTTCTGGGGGTTTGGACTTCTCAAGCTGCTGCGTCCTATTGGACTGTATGGCTTGCATGCGGCCGGTGTGGTATCCCCGATGGGTTTGGGTCTTTTAGTGGTTGGGGAATCAGGCTGTGGAAAGTCTACCCTGGCCATCCAGTTGATTCGTGAGGGGTGGTGCTATTTGTCAGACGATGCCGTGCTCCTCCGCCTGCAACCTGAAGGTGTCGAAGCGTTGGCTTTCCGGAAGCCCTTCTCGATCAATACCGACAATGATCCCGAGTATGCCGATCTTCCACTTGGTGGAGAGGATGGTCCCCATTCCTCTGGCAAGAAAAAACGGCGGGTCGATATCCAAGACGCCTATCCTGAGCAGTATGTGACAGGATGTGTTCCGCAGATGGTGATATTCCCCGTGATAATTCCGGAGCTGCAGAGTACCTTGCATCCCATCGGTCGCCTGTCTGCACTCGGGCGGCTCTTGTCACAAAGCGGTCCCCAACTGTTCGACAAAAGGACCATGCCATACCACTTGGAAGTGTTAAATCGACTGGTATCCCATTGCCAGATCTTTGAGCTGCGGGCCGGCCTTGATTTGTATCGGGAGCCAGGGACATTTGATCGGCTCGTGAGCGAAGCAAAAGAGAGAGTCCATGTCCCGGATTGTGATTGAACTCACCAATCGGTGTAATCTCTCCTGTCTGCACTGTTTTGAGGAGCGGCATGCCGCCACGGGGGATCTGGCCCTGGCGATTCTCGACAAGGTGCTGCTGGATGGGAAGGCGTGCGGCATTGATCATGTGTGTTTTACCGGCGGGGAACCGACGATTCATCGCGAATTTCACGACATTATCCGCCGGGTGAGCGAAGCAGGCTACACCTTCAGCTTTGTCACCAATGGGATGAATTTTCTGCAGATCTATCCACTGCTCATTCGACATCGCCAATGGTTTCAGGGGATCACCTTCAGCCTGGACGGGGCACGCGAGTATACCCATGACCGCCTGCGCGGCGCGGGTTCTTATCGCCGGGTCATGCGTGCGGCCAGTATCTGTGTCGTCAAGGATCTTCCTTTTACGTTTAATATGGTTCTAACCGCCAGGAACCGGGATGAGGTTGAGGAAATGGTCGCTCTGGCCAAGCAATTGGGGAGTGGTGGCGTTCGCTTTGGCCATCTTATGTTCACCCCGGAAACGGTCTCGGGTGGGTTGAATCTCTCCCCGCAAGAGCGGCATGACGTGGAGGCAGAAATTTGGCGCCTCCAAAAGTCTTCGCCCATCTCCGTTGGGATGGCTCCGGGGTATTTTAGCAAAGACCCATTTTTCCCTTGTGGCCCTCTGAAGCTTGAGGAATATAATCTCGACTACCGTGGGAATCTCACGCTCTGCTGCCAGCTATCTGGGTATTCCGGGGAGAATTCAGCGGCTGATGCCCTGGGTAATCTCCACGAGATCACCCTTTCCCAGGCTTGTGAGCAATTTCGTCAGCGGGTAGCCACCTATTTAGCTGACAAGCAGGACATCATTCGGAAGGGTGAGTTCACGGAGCTGGATCATTTTCCCTGCTGGTATTGTGTGAACTATCTCAAGAAAGTTTCTTCGAGTCACCATTTTCCGCCGCCATCCTGGGAGCAGACGGATGGCCCTGGTAGAGGAGAACAGATTAATGTTCAGTTTGAATTCAATGGTTCAGCCGCATCCTGAGGTGGTGGATACCGACCTCGATGGCGTAGAAGTGGTGCTCCTCCATCTAGAAAGCAAGACATATTATAGTCTGAATGTGACGGGCAGACGGATCTGGAAGGGTCTGAAAGAAGGGCAATCTTTGCAATCAATCAGCCAGCATCTTTGCAAGGAATTTGATATCGATGCCGATCGCGCAGATCAGAGCGTATTATCTCTCATTCAGGAGCTTGCGACTCATGAGCTGGTGCAACTGAAGGAGTGATGAGCCTCCCGAGCGAGCGGATGGGCGTTGAACATCAGCTGCTGGTCTGTTGTGCCCGCACCTGTATGGATTCGGCCCATGCTGAGCGTATCCGATTTCTCCTACAACAGACCATCAACTGGCCCTTCCTGCTTCAGACCGCTCACTATCATGGGGTGATGCCCCTCTTATACCGGAGCTTGCAGGCGACCTGCCCGGAAGAGATTCCTCCTGCCACTCTTGATGAGCTTCGGGATTCGTTCCGGACCAATCTGGTGCGAAATGAGATACTTGCCCGGGAACTCCTCACCCTTCTGGACCTGCTCAGGGCACAGGGAATTTCCGCTATTTCCTTCAAAGGGCCGACATTGGCGATCTCGGCCTATGGTCATCTTTCGCTCAGACAGTTTGGCGATTTGGATCTCTTCGTTCCCAAGTGTGATCTTCTACGGGTCTGTGAGGTCCTCGTGTCCCAAGGCTATCGGGCAAACGATCAAGTACATCATAGACCCGGAGGGGACCCTCTTCGAGCAAAGTACCATTCATTCGTCGGACAGGATGGTTTGGTTAGAGTGGATGTTCAATGGATGATCGCCGACTCTACATTTTCTTTCCACCTCGATCATGAGGATTGGCGAGCCAGTCTTGTCCCCATTTCCATGACGGGCATGTCGATCTTCATTTTCTCTCCAGAGGTTGTGCTCTTGATCCTCTGTGTTCATGGTTCTAAGCACCTCTGGACGAAACTGCAATGGCTCTGTGATGTTGCCGAACTGCTCCGCGCCTATCCGAAGTTGGATTGGGAACGAGTCAACGACTATGCTAGCCGGCTCGGTAGTCAACGTATGCTGGCGTTGGGAGGCCTCGTCGCCCATGATCTTCTTGGGACCACGCTTTCAACAGAGGTGTTGGAACGGCTGAAAAAGGACAAAGTGGCACAATTGCTTGTCGGGCAGTTACGATCGCAGTTGTTCATGGAGGGCGATACCACCGCAGGTGCCATTGAGCCGTCTTTCTTCTATTTGCAGATGAGGGAACGCTGGCGCGATCAAGTGCGGTATGTGTTCCGTCTGTGCGTGGCGAGGGACCCCATCATTACCGGGCGAGCTTCACGGTCATTGCCCCTCTCTCTCACGTTCCTGTACTACCTTCTCTGGCCGATTTTGTTTGTTGGGAAGTATGGTTTGCGATCCCAGAAGTTAAAAATCACCATCTCGCAATGGTTGGAACGTATGGGCTGACCGGAAGAAGGCCCATTGCCTGCAGATCACGTATTTGAGCTTCCTTGGAACCCGGCGAGGAATTGGTCGGGAGTCATATTTAATATTGCTGCATATTGCGATACGGCTTCCATGTTGGCCAAATCTTCCGGTTCTAATCGGGCCATATAGGCGCGGGCAATCTTATAGGATTCTGAGTCAATATCGACCATGCGCACACGGGTGCGGCCCGTCGCGGAGTCCACGATGTCTTTGAACGGCAGCGGGGTGAAGCGTCCATTCACGATGGAGACCATGGCTCCATTGCCTCCATCCAGAAGGAATTGGGCGGCGCAATATCCCAAGTCCCGTGTGTATTCCATGTCGAACGGAATCGGATCGGCGCAGCGAAGTTCATAGCCAATGTTTTTTGACACAATCGTGGTCTTGATGTCAGAGTGTTTCAGCTTCTGAGTGACGGTCTCCTTCAGGACCTTCCCGATATCCAGTTCCGCCAGTCGGATATTGCCATGTTCATCGCGTTCAACCCCGCCTAAGAGGGCGAGGTCATCCTGATCCAAAAACTCCGACAGCCCTTCAGCCAACACCGCGACACCGTCTGAGCGGCCTTGGGCCAGGCGTTTGGTGATGGAGCCCACCAGAATATTGGTCAAGTGGGCAAGCTTGAGGGTCGATCCCTTGAATTCCTCGGGAATAAGCGTGAGGGTCGCTCCGGCTGCTTTCCCAATGCCTAAGGCCAGGTGTCCGGCCTTACGTCCCATGGTGATCACGAAATACCATCGGGAGGTGGTATTCGCATCAATCATGAGATTTTTGACCAGTTCGACCCCCATGTGGCGAGCCGTTTGAAATCCAAAGGTCGGCATGCCATGAGGAAGGCACAAATCGTTATCAATCGTTTTTGGCACGTGAACAACTTGCAATCGCCCGCTGGCCAGTTCAGCCAATTTTAATGCGGAAAAGGCCGTATCATCTCCCCCAATGCTGATGAGGCCGGTCACATCCAATTTTTGAAGGGAGTTCAAGGTTGTCGATAAATCTTGAGGACGTTTGGTCGGATTTGCTCGAGATGTGCCTAATAACGAGCCACCACGAAAGTGTAAGTGGCTGACCGTTTCGCGGGTTAAGGGTTGGGTGTGGGCAATGTCGCCTTTCATCAACCATTGGAATCCATCTTCAATGCCAAGCACGTCTACCCCACAGAGACGACTGCGAATCGTGGCGGCCTCAATGACGCTATTGATGCCGGGGGCGGGTCCGCCTCCGACCAGAATGGCGAATTTGGGAGATAGCGAATTCATGGTGTGGTTTCTCGTGCTAAAGGGTTAAGGAAGCCAATCATAGAGAGAGGCCGTTCGAGTAATCAAGCCGGAGCGTGTGAAGGTGGTTCACGAATCAAGAGCACGGAACAGGGGGAGTGGTGAATGGTCGCATGAGACACACTCCCGTGTGCCAGTCGTTGAAGCGGTGAACGATCGGGTGTACCCATCAGGACTAATTGGGGTTGAAGACGTGAGATCTGTCGTTGAATGACTGAGGAAGGAGCCCCTGGTTCGACAATACTCTTAACGGAATATCCCAGGCTTGAGAGTTTGTCCGTGACGTCTTTTGTTAAACGGGCCCCTCCATTCTGGAGTTCCTTCTTCCAGGAGTCAGGTAAGAGGGCGCCAATCGGAAGAAGAGGCTGGGCAAAGGGGATGACATGGAGTACGGTAACATGAGGAGTGCTTCGAAAAGGCTTCTGGGATAAAAACTCAATGACCCATCCGGCATCAAGAGGATGTTCGATGAGAAGAAGTATGTTGTTGAACGGGATAACGGGAGCCTTGACGAGAAGTACGTGACAAGACGCGTGAGTGGCGATCCGGTGCGAGACGCTTCCGATCAGGTGTTCTTTAATGGTTCCCAGTCCGCGCGACCCCATGATGATGAGGTCTACTGATTCGTCCTCCGCCATCGAGAGAATAACCGAAGCGGGAATCCCAATTTGAAGGTGTTGAGAGACCTTCCCGCATTCCGGTGGCAAAAGGGAGGCGGCCTTTTCAAGGATTCGAGCGCCTTCTTCCCGCAACGCCTTTTCTGCGGCCCCGGAAAAATCATGACCGACACTCATTCCTGTAACTGGATAGGCGAGTTGGGGTATGGAAATGGTGTGGAGCAGGAGCACGCGTTCCGGAGGAGGCAAAGACTGTACGCCTCGAACAGCCTCCTTCGCCTGTGACGAATCATCCACAGGAATCAAAATCGTTTTGGATTTCACTGGCGCGTTTTGAGTTTCCATGTGTCCTTGATTTTATTGGGACCCCACCAGACTGTGGGGTGAGGCTCCGTGTAATCTGGTAGAAGAATCTGTTGTAGTAGCCTGGATTGGTTTTGGTGACGCTTTCTTGAGTTGTGAAACCTGTTGGTCTTCAATTTTGGAGGATATTGATATTGAGCGCCAACCGCGTCAAAAGGATCATGCATGTGGAGAACGTCAATGTGGTCAACCAGCGTCTGTCCATGATTGATGATCGTATCCAGACTCAATAAAATGCCGGCAATTAAACGGGTGATGGCAAGCGTGTAGAAACCATGAATAGAGGGCATGAACGTTGAATCGGTCGCCATGCTATCATTATCAACCAGAATGGCGGGGTATTCGTCTAATGGACAGAGTTTCCACCCTCTCGATGCAAGGTTTTCTGTCGTTGATTTTCCCATCGTTGACGACCGATCCCCCTGCAAAGGACATTCTGGAATCCAACTTCTTCTTGTTGCCGGTCCATTTGGAACATGTCCGGATTTAATCAGGTATATCCTGTTTCGTTGATCGCCCCCCATGACATTTTCTAAGTGATCGGAGTAGCTCAATTTTCTGTTGAGAAGCATATCGAGCGGAAGTTTGGCTTGTGTTCTGAACTGATCATGAGTCTGACTTTTCCTTCTCCCCCTGGGAGAGCAGGACCAAATTGCGGGGATTGTCCTCGAGCCGTTGTAGTCTGGTGGCTAAGATACGCCTCGCTTCGTTACGACCTGTGAGATGAGGGACCCGCCTGTTCATGAACTGATGGATGGGTATGGGAGGGTACATGCTCCGTTTTGTGAAGTGGGCACGTATTGATTCCCAGGACCTGCCAGGCCGGGCAGTATCCAATAATGCCGGTCAACAATGCGATAAGTCCGACAACCATGAGGACAAGATCCCCCCACTCCGGCAACAGAGAAAATCCTGATAAGGCCAGAAGAATAAGCCCTATCGTAATGCGAATGATTCGCTCATGGTGCCCGACGTTGCGATATTTTTTCATATGCCACCCCTTGAGATGATGAACGCTTCTCTTCCACACTTCCTAATCTAAGTCGCCACTGGCGACTCGTACCGCGCCCAGTACCTGGTTGGCATTGAACGGACGTCCGATAATTTGAATGGCACCCAGTTGACTGGCTTCTGGAGCGAGGCTTTGGTTGGATTGCCCGCCCAATACCACCACCTTTCCTGAGAATCCTTTTTCGCGGAGTTGACGTAAAATTTCCAGACCGCTCGGATGGGTCAGATATAAATCCACCACGACCAGGGAAGGGTTATGGCGTAACACGGATTCAATAATATTTTCTCCCTCATCCAGTAACATAAAGGGATCGCCTTTTTCCGTTAAGGTTGCCTCTAAATTTTTTCGTAAAATCGGATCGATAGTGGCGATGAGTAACATAAGAGAATATCCAACTCTCCATATTGTACAAGCTCTCAAAGCATCAAGACCTATGCCAAAATGGCAAGAAACGTTCACCTTGATTTAACAGGAAAGAGCGTTTTGAAATAACAGGATGTGGCGCAAAAATCCTCAATTCGGTATGGGAAAGGTGTAGCGCTTGGCCTCATTTTGACAAAATGCGCGTTTTGCTCTGAGGGATCTTATAATGTCATAATCTTTCCCGGATCTCTCAAACTCGTTGATCGTCATTAACAATAAAAAATACGAGAAATACTTCTGTGGCATGCGGGCAGGCGCGGTGTGGTGACGTGCCAGCGTGAAAAGCCTGGGAACAATTTCCATGAGGAGTGGAATCACAATGCGGACGTTATTGCTCTGTCTGTTGATAGTGGGGTGTGCAGAAATTGGATGGGCCAAAGACGTTGAATTGTTGGCCATTGGGATAAGAGGTGGCATGAATTTTAAAGATGCCGGATTGCCACCTGGCGAAAAGGAAGACTTTGAACAATTTGATGTCTTTGCCATCATGGGACTTCCATGGGAGTGGGAATCCCCTTCTAAGTGGCAGCTCCGTTTGCAGGTGCGGGGCTCCGTTGGTGCCTTGAGGGGAGCCGGGGATACCGGTTTCATTACGACACTCACGCCTGGTTTTGCTGTGAACATCCCGAGCTGGCGGCTGATTTTTGACGGTGGAGTCGGAGGAGCGCTGATCAGCAAGTGGGAGTTTGGCCGGCAAGATATCGGCGGCCCCTTTCAATTTATTGCACATGGAGGTGTCGGGGTTCAGCTTCCCTGGAATCTGGTGGTGGGTTGGCGATTCCATCATATGTCTGATGCCACGATTTATGGGAGTAGTCGTGGTGTGGATTTCCACATGCTTGAGTTGAGCTACTACTTCTGAAGGTCTTCATGTTTTTCGGATGTTCCCATTTTAGCATGAGTGGAGAGTTGGCTGTCTGTCACCTCCTTTCATGACGTCCTTTTTCTGGTCTTTTCCTGGAGGTGCAAGAACCCAAGTGGGTCAGAATGCGAGAAAGACGACGCCCCCTGTGAACCGAAACAACTTTCAACGTGACCGACTTTCGAGGAGGATGTGCCCTCCTCGATGCTTGAAAAAGTAACTCCCCTGGCTGCTAGCCCCCATAGACATTAATCAAATGATTATCAATCAGGTGATTCAATAAGTCTGTGCGGGAGATCATGCCCAGAAGCTTGCCATCACGTACCACGGGAATCCGGATAATCTGATGCTTGATCATGTGTTTGACGATTTCCTCCGCTGTTGCCGTTTCTTCAACCGTCACCGGGTTCATGGTCATGACGTCTTCGGCCTTTAGCCCGTGCAAATCCTTCCCATCGACCAGGGCTTTCAACACATCAAATTCAGTGACCATTCCTACCAGATGATTGCCCGGTTCAATGACAGGTACTCCGCTAAACGTGCCGGAATGGATGAGGATCGAGAGGTCACGAGCACTATACTGACGAGTGACCGCGACCATACGTGTTTGCATAAGATCACGGGCCTTAATGTGAAGATTCGGTGTAGCCATGAAACCTCCTAATAGATGAATAGAAATTCCTTATGGGGCGATCCTGTATAGGACCATATGAACGTGTATATTAAATCTCGCACAGTGGTTCTAGCAAAACATAGGGCCGTTCGATTTCCGGGTTCTTCTCGCTAATCTCTATGTCACCATCTTCTCTCTGCTATTTTTAAATGGATCGGATGCGAACGATGACTATACAAAATGGCGAGGCCTGAGGTCTCATGCAGGTAGGAATTCAGGGAAAAAGACTGTAAACAAATCAGGGCTCACCCGGCACGGGCCATGTCTGAAAGGGCATTCGGTAGGCCGGCAACCATGATCCCCGACTCATTACTTGGAAAGCTGGTTTTGGGTGTGTTGAAGGTTTAACTGAATCTGGCAGAATAGAGATGTTCTGAACAAAAACCATCACCCCTTGAGAAAAGTGAGAAGACTCTCTCAAGAAAGATGTCCAGGTGAGTGAGATACCCCATTTTATAGGGATGGCGCCCTCCTAAGGCGGGGGAATAAGCATGTCTGTTATCATTCAGCGATTCGAACCAGGAACCTTGCAAGCCAAGGTGCAAGCCAGAACTGCCCACGCCATGCACCGAGGTGCGATTCATACGATTCCCACCCGTTTTGAGGTTGTGGAACAAGCCGGGGTCAATTTTCTCATTCGAATGGTCTCCAATCTGGTCAGGAAGGTCCAGGCAAACGTCGATCAACGGCATACTTCCAAGGCTGCCAACATGATTCAGGACCCCTTTCTACCTTACGATCAGGATCTGTTTGTGGCGGACATTTCCGATACCCATGTGTGTTTGTTAAATAAATTTAACGTCCTGGATCATCACATACTCATGGTGACGCGTTCGTTTCAGGAACAGGATTCCTTCCTCACGCTGAGTGATATCGAAGCCGTGTTATTGTGTTTGACCGAATTCGAAGGATTGGCCTTTTATAACGCTGGGGAAGCCGCTGGCGCGAGTCAACGACATAAGCATTTGCAAATGGTCCCTCTTCCCTTGACGGCAGAAGTGTCTTATCTTCCCATTGAACCTCTTTTGGAAACAGCCCGATTCGGAGGGAGGATTGGGAGGGCTCCGGGGCTCCCTTTTTCCCATGTTTTGGTCCGGATGAATCCGGAATGGGTTGCTTCTCCCTTGAAAGGGGCACAAGAGTTGCTGAAGCAATATCTGCATATGTTGCAGACTCTCGGCTTGGCTGACGGTGGAACGGGAGAGGAAACCAGAAGCCCTGGCCCTTACAATTTACTGGTCACACGACAGTGGATGTTAGTGGTTCCACGGTCCACAGAGTGTTTTGAAGACATTTCCGTGAATGCCTTGGGATTTGCCGGAGGCTTTTTGGTGAAGAATGAGGCGCAGCTTGATCGATTGAAAACCTGTGGACCAATGACCGCACTTCGTCACGTGGCCTTGTGCTAGGGGAATTTTTCCATGTTTCCCTCCTGCACTTCCATGAGTATACTGAAAGTCTAGTTTGTGTTGATGCGAGTGTCTGTTGTCTCTAATACTCAAATCGAGAGGGAAGAAAATACTATGGATCTTCAAATTGACAGTCGAAATGTGACAATGACCCCACGGTGGAAAACGGAGATTGAAAGTCGGATGGCCGATCTCCAGGCCGGCCATGAGGATCTGATTCACGGGCGGGTGACACTCACAAAAAACGCCCATCACAAAAAATCCCAAAATGTGGCAGAAGCCCTTGTGGTCGTCACAATGCCTGGACGGCATACCCTGACGGCGAGAAAAGAGGAAAAGACGTTCGAAGAGGCTATTCGTGCGGCGTTCTTTGCCATGGCCATCGAGGTGAAGAAGTTTCGGGACAAACGGGCCTCCAAAGAAATTCGGGTTCCCCCTATTCCGTTACGCGGAGTGATCTCTAAATTGTTTCCCCAGGAAGGATACGGTTTTCTTCTCCAGGACGGAGGAGGCGAGGTCTACTTTCACAAAAATGCGGTACACGGAATGAAATTCGAGGAGCTTGAGGATGGGGTGGAGGTCTCCTTCAACGTGGAAGATGGGGAGAAGGGGCCACAGGCAACCACCGTTAATCCGCTTCCCAGTGTCCCAGGAGCCATCGATAAAGCTGCCTTCTCTTGAAGAGGCTTGACCAAGAAAGGCTGGGATTCCAGGAAAAATTTTCTCCTTTTAAGGGGAAGCTTGATGGTTGGCAGGGGCAGGAAATTTCTGCTCCTTGGAAATGGGTGTGTGGATTTTTTCGCATTGAATCGGTATCGGTAAATGATATTCATGCACGTTTAGTGTGATCGTGTTGGCCTCCCCGCAAATTCCGCAGAGGGATATTTGGCAAAGAATACGACCCGGCTTGGAGGGATTGGGCGACTGAAACTACGACTTCCGCTGTTCAGGCGATCACATGTAGCCGGACTTCTTTTAGCGAGTGCTGGTTCCGGATCTCTCCAACCCGGCTAGATCGTTTCAGTACCAACCCCAGACCCTACTCTTCAAGTGACATGACCGTGTCCACCGGGAAGACAAGGGTTTCTTCTTGGAGATAGAGGCGGGCTCTCCGGATAATCTCGAACATGCGGTCTGGACGGTGTCCTGTTCCATGCCCCGCAATGCGGACAGAAATGGACCATACAGGGCCATTTGTCTGTAACCTCCACAACTGAGATACAACCCCATGTTCCCCTTCCTTCGTAAAGGAGTCAGTCTAGCCCGACCACCAACTTCTTCAATGACAGAGCTTTTCACCTGGGGATTCCATTTGAGGGTGCTCCCCCGCCCACGACGGAGGAACGATCTGCTCCCGGGTTGAGGCAGTCATCAGGTAGCCGGATCACACCAAAGCCCGAGGCCGTGTGGTGCCGTCGGGCTATGGGTGTTTCTCTGCCGGGCCGGCTTTAGGGTGTCCGCTTTTGTAATATCGGGTTTCGAGGACTTTGTAATATCGGGCTTAAGGGCGCCGGTCTATTCACAGTCGGATTTTGTGTTTCCGGCCTTTGAATATATGTGGAGCATCCCTGGGAGTTCTGTCCAGCAAAGCAATCTCGTGAAGGGTTTAACGTCTGAGGGTCGATCCTTCGCTCAAGCAAATCATTGGGGTTCAGGAGAAATAGCATCAAGAAGTGATCCAGTGAAGTCGCCTCACCCGATGTCACCCCTCCCGCTCCGGGTCCCAATACATAACCTTTGCCCAATAACTTTTGCACAGCTACTGCGCAATCCAGCCCTCTATTGATTTCCACATCGACGGTCGAAGACATATTATCAACCACAAAAGTATTTGTGGCATTCTCGACGCAATCCAAAAGAACAACATTCCGATTGAAAAACGGGATCTTCTGGGCTTCAGATACCTCCCCGGTCAGAAAGACTCCGATCAGACCTCCAAGTACCAGGGCTATTCCAAAAACGTTCTTGTTTGGTGAAAGGTTCCTCATTTGGGTCCTCCGTATGTGTAATTGTAAGAGCTATGCCGAGACCATTCCGTAACCTTTGTCACTTCCTGCTTGTGATTGAGGATGGTTCTTCTTGGTCTTTCAGCCCTCGTTCCGGCTAGTGGATGTGTTGCGAAAACAACCTCCGGTTTAAACGTGGAGTCCCTCCTTTGTTAAAGTTGAACAAAAAAATGGCCTTTGAGGCTTTCATCATCCTCAAAGGCCCTCCATTGCCTTCGCCCAATGTGCTCAACGGCCTATCAACTGATCCTATGATAGGCGAGGGAAATTTTTACCACAATTTGAATGAGAATGTCCCACCCCTTGTGGGCTTACGGGGTGCTGGACGCGACAGCCTCAGAGGCAGGCCCCATAACAATCTGAGCTGGGTTTGAAATGCCGGCTGGAAAGTCGCCGGGGATCGGGATCACCATGGCGTCGTGTCAATACCGATAATAGAGAAAAACTCTCTGGGTGCTTAGGGTAGGAATACGCAGAAGGTCTGGAGAGCATTTATTTGACAGATGTCTCCGGTTTGCTGATGGGGGGAGTCTCAGGGTATCGGGTTCCTTCCAGATCAAGCTTTAACGAAAGAAATTTCAAGATGTCTTTCAAGGCCACAATACCGACGAGACGATTTTCGTCCATGACGATGAGCCGGCTGTTTCCGGTCCGGTGCATCAGTGAGAGGGCTTGCATGACGTCGGTATCGGGAGCAATGGTGTTGTGATCATTCAACGGAATGAGAAGGTCCTTGACGGTGCGATGGTCCCATTCTTCGCGATTCAAGTTGTTGACGTGACGTGCGTGAATGCAACCTACGGGCTGTGAGTTCAACCGGTCGCTGCAACACATGCATGAAATTTCTCTGCTGGTGTTTCGTATTCTAATGTTTTTCTCGGGCGTTCGTTCAACTGCCGAGCCACTTTATTCAGCTGGGCTTGCGTATA
>JBATLR010000248.1:0-31491 GCA_049289415.1 Nitrospirales bacterium | reverse complement strand
GCCCGATTTTCCTGCCTAAGGGAAAGCCTGTTGCCGCTTCAAATTGATATACTGGTTGAGTGTCGGCGGGTACGGGTGGTGGGCCGTGATTGCCAAAAAACGCATTTGTTGGTTCGATTTCCTTGCTCATGAGGGAGGAGCGTGAAGGTACAACCCAAGTCTGATTTGATTCTCCACCAATGGCAGACTCTTGCCAAAGCCTGTGATGACGGAGAAAGTCAGACTCGACTGGCGATATTGTGGGAGCACATTAATCGGTTTCCGTTCAGGCAGGCGGCGTCCGCGCATGCCGAGATCGAGACCGCGTATTTTCTCGCACAAGCGGGCTTTTCCGTGGCATTTTTAGAGGCCTCTGGCGGTCGAACGGCGGACTTGGAGTGTTATGAAGGTACGCATCGATTTTTTGTGGAAGTCACGGTGATCCAATCGACTCAAGGACCCACTCGCAAATCACCGGCGGTGCGTCTACAACCTCACCAGATTCTGGAATCCTCGGATGAGTTTTTTGAACAGGCTTTGGTCAGGCGACTGTTGTCACGCATGGCGGAAAAAGCCAAGCAATTAGAGCGGTACTGTGCACCCGTGTTGCTGGCAGTTAGTGTTCCCGATTTACCATGGAGGAAAGGGCGCCCTCAGGACATTCCTCCCTTGGATCTTCAGCGATTGGCTGCAATGTTGGTCGGAGTGGTTGTCGACGTCCCTCAGTTCAGTGCGGTCCTGCTGACCCTATGGAAGGCACCGGCGCAGGAATTACGTAATCCCATTCGTATTCGCCAGGTCACGTGGGTCACTCGACCACCAGGGGATGCACGCGACCCTCGAATTCGATTGTTGGCAGTAAACCCGGTTGCTCGATATCGCCTTAGCTCCCAAGAACTCACGAGTATCAAGGAAAGGATGTGAAGCGAAGCTGCGGGGAAGGATTGGAGCAGGTACGAGCGGTTAGGATGAAGGCAGGGACGCTTTGAGGGCTTCCAGGTTTTTAATGACGAGGAGATCACCATTCTTGGTTGCCACGGTGATGCCTTGGGTGCATATTGTCCGGCATTTTTCAAATTCGCCTGTCTGGTGAAGCGATTGAGCCAACGCAAAATAGGCGGCTGAATACTCAGGTTTCACCTGAATGCATTGCTCCAAGGCGGGAATCGCCTCTTTCCAATTTTCGTCATTCATGTAGGCTTTCCCCAGGCCGAACCACATGGTTTCGTCCTTCGGGTCCATTTGGAGCACTTTCTTGAATTGTTCGATCTTAGGATTGGCCATTGGTGAGATCCGATCAGAAATAAAGGTGACGGAACGTGAATGAATTCGAGCCTATCATGCGGGTGTATGCGTTGTCTAAGCCATTCCCCTATGCTAGGATCTGGCACGTTTTTCCTTCCGGTTCGTCAGTATTCGCAAGTATTGTTTGGCCGACATTGTTGATCGAGTTTTTCCTCTGTGCATGATTTCCTTTTCCATTTTCTATTGTGAGAGTGTATGAGTATGGGACGTGTTGGATACGTTTCTCATCCGGCCTATGAACGCCATGAGATGGGCAGAACCCATCCGGAGTCACCTGAACGGCTTCGTGCGATACGCGCGCAATTAGAAAGTTCGGGTACGTGGTCCCGACTGCATCAGGTCGTCCCACGACGGGCCGAGCGAAAATGGATTGAACTCGTCCACGACTCGTCCTATGTGGAGAGTCTTGAACGACGTTCCCCCTCAATTGGTTATGTTTCCCTGGATCCTGATACGTCGATGTGTCCAGGAACGCTGGAGGCCGCCTATCTGGCGGTCGGCGGGGGGTTGGCGGCGGTGGATGCGATCATGAACCACGAGATTGATCAGGCGTTTTGCGCCGTGCGGCCTCCCGGCCATCACGCCGAGGCGGATCAAGCGATGGGGTTTTGTTTCCTTAATACCATCGCGATTGCCGCCCGTTATCTTCAGCAACAATATGGACTACAGAGGATGATGATTGTGGATTGGGATGTGCATCATGGCAATGGCACGCAACAGGCCTTCTATGATGATCCCGCTGTCCTTTTTTTTAGTACCCACCAGGCTCCATTTTATCCCGGGACGGGACGGGCGACGGAAACCGGGGCAGGTCAAGGGAAAGGTCTGACCATCAATGTGCCGCTCTCGGGAGGACAAGGGGATGAGGAGTATCGCGAAATATTCCAGAAGGTCTTGGTCCCAGCCGCCGAACACTTTCAACCTGAATGTATTCTGATTTCCGCCGGATTTGACGGTCACCGAGATGACCCATTGGCGAGTATGGCCTTAACGGAGCAAGGGTATGCCGATATGACAACGATTGTCTCGAAGATTGCAAAAAAATTTGCAAGTGGGCGAATCGTGTCATGTTTAGAAGGTGGGTATCACCTCAAGGCGTTGGCAGGATCCGTGGACCGCCATCTACAGGCGCTGTTGGATAATTAACGTGATGAAGTCCAAGCGATCATGGGGAGGAAAAGCGTGGCTGTTGCTCCTGTTGGTGCTGGGGGTAGGGATCTACATTTTTTATACGGAGATTCGTCCCACCGTCATATTCGGTTTACGAGAGGATTACGCGAAACCCATTCCCTATCAACAGATTCCAGTGGGATTGCAGAGCTTGAAAGCGGAGGAATGTGGAAGTTGTCATGTCGAAATCTACGAAGAGTGGAAATCCAGTATTCATGCCAAGGCCTTTCACGATCCGTTTTTTCAAGCCTATTGGAAAAAAGATGACAATATCTGGGTCTGTTTGAATTGCCATACGCCACTGGAAAATCAGCAACCGACTCTTATTCAAGACCTTCCCCGTGGGCGTGTCGAAAAAGCCATTCAAATTCCTAATTACCGGTACGATGCGGAATATCAACAAGAAGGTGTGACGTGCGCAGCCTGTCATGTTCGGGATGGAAAGATTCTTGGTCCATATGACGATTCGGCGGCGCCGCATCCCACCCAATTTGATCCTTCCTTCAGAACGACCCAGGTCTGTTATCGCTGCCATAATGTCGTTTCGGGACCCATGCAATTCTACAATGCGGGGCCTTGTGGCACGTATCCTGAGTATGAAGGCAAGTTTTTTATGAAGGAAAAGGGACTGATTTGTCAGAGTTGTCATATGCCGGAAGTCGAGCGGCCGGTTGCCAAGGGTAGCCCTATCCGATACGGTCGACGGCATCTCTGGCGGGGAGGCCATGATCCGGACATGGTCAAGCGAGCAGTCGCTGTCCAAGTGCAGGCAGACCCTCCCACACCCCAACCAGGTGACGATGTCAAATTGACGCTGACCCTGATTAATGCGGGGGCTGGGCATAAAATCCCGACAGGGGATCCTGACCGGTTTTTTACCGTTGAATTTACGGTGCGTGATTCGAACGGCACGGTGGTGCATGAGCAATCTGATACCATGGGCCGTTGGATCCTCTGGCAGCCCGTGATTGTGGAAGTATACGATAATCGATTGCTGCCCCTTGCCAGCCGGGATTATTCCTTTGAATATGAAATGCCGGAACATGAAAAAGGGTGGATCGTTCAGGCGCGGATTCGGTATCATATTCAGACCGATGGTCAAAATCAGATGTTGAGAGATCAGTATGGTTTGACGGCTGATGATCCATATGTCTTTACGATCTATGAACGGGAGTTCCCCCTGGATGAGACCTTTTCTGCGGTTGTACAGGATCAGGAACCCGATCTTCGGGTAGGATGTAAGGCACCCTCCGATGGGCTTACTCCTCATCCCCCGTCAGATACGTCTTCACTTCATTCATAAAGGAAAGCACTGTGGCCGAAAATTTTTTCATTGATACCGAATCACTTGCCCAAAATCTGGGCCGCGAAGACCTGGTCATTCTTGATGTACGGGGTCGCGCGGCCTATTCCTCACATATTCCGGGTGCCGTTCATAGCACTTGGCATGAGTACAGCGATCCGTCAGCCGTGGCAAAGGGGGTCTTAGATCCTGACCTTGGGAGAATTGAACAGCGCCTTCGAGCGCTCGGTATCAACCAGTCCAGCGACGTGGTTATTTATTGCAACCCCTTTGATAATTGGGGTGATGAGGGACGCATGTTTTGGATGTTGACGTATCTGGGACATTCCAGCGTCCGAATTCTGGACGGGGGGTGGGTCAAGTGGACTGCAGAGCAGCGTCCCTTTGAACATGAAGCGATTCAACCCAAGCCGGGCGATTTTACTGTCAAGGCCAATCCGGACCTCATTGTGAATAAGGATGGATTGAAAAAACTGGTCAAAGGCCCTCATCCGGATACCATCATTCTTGATGCCAGAAGTGTTGAGGAATATGCGGGGAAGGAGATCGATGGGTTGCCTCGGGCCGGCCATATTCCTTCTGCTATCAATATCCCGTGGAATCGGTTTTTACAACCGGATGCCACGGTGAAACCTCCAAAGCAGGTCAAGAAAATATTTGAAGATCACGGGCTACGGGACAATCAGGAAATCATGACATATTGCTTGGGTGGGGTGCGGGCGGCTTGGGTGTTTTGTCTGCTGCGATACGTCGGGTTCCCACGAGTGAAAGTTTATCCAGGGTCATGGTGGGAATGGTCCCGTGATTTCGCGGCACCGGCGGAAAAAGACGTTAAGTTATTATATCGAGTCACCAATCAGGATCAGATGAGATCATCTTGATCTTGTGTGTGAGGGATGAGAGGATAATCGAATCTCTCAGCTCAATATTTATTTACTTTTTCAAGGAGGTCAGGGATGAAAAAGCAAGCGGTTATTAGGGGAATTGGTCTGTTCGCTATTCTAGGGTTACTGATTGCGGGGTCGTGGGGGTCTGTCGCCCTTGCAGGAGCCAACCCACATGTGGCTGAAGCGATTGCCCATGCCGAGGGTGCCGTGAAACATGGCGAGCAGGGACATGCTGATGCGCTGGTTGAGCATGCCCAAGAAGCCTTGACCCACGCCCAAGGCGCTCAAAAGGACGTGAAGAATCCTCATTTAGATGAAGGCGTTCACGAACTCATGGAAGCGGTGGAAGATGGAAAAGAAGGCCATGTCGCAGAAGGGACCAAGCATGCGAAGAGTGCGGTCATGCATTTGAAAGAGGTTAAGTAATCATAAAGCCTTAATCTGATGGAAGAAGCGGGTAGAGTGCACCTCTGCCCGCTTTTTTTGTGGGGTGGTGATGTCCAAGATTAGTGGAGGGTATTTTCAATTTTCTCCGGTGTTTGGAGAAGTTCAACGTAATCTAGAAACCATCCTGAACGCCATCCATAACTTTGAAGGTCATCTCCTTGTTTTTCCCGAACTTGCCCTCTCGGGATATCAATTTCTTTCTAAAGACGAAGTCCGTGAGCTGGCTGAAGACATTCCTGCTGGTCTCACCATCAAAGCCTTGGAGGAGGCCGTTCGGGGACGTGACCTGCACGTTGTGGTCGGGTTGGCTGAACGAGACCATGACCGGTTATTTAATTCAGCAGTGCTGATCGGCCCGAAAGGGTATATCGGGAGATATCGGAAAACCCATTTATTTTTTGAAGAAACCCTCTGGTTTGATCCTGGAGATACGGGATTTCTTGTCTGGGATATCGGAAAGGCTAAGGTGGGGCTTCTCGTCTGTTTTGATTGGTTTTTCCCTGAAGCCGCAAGAAGTCTGGCCATTAAGGGCGCCGATATTTTATGCCACCCCAGCAATTTAGTATTGCCCTATTGTCCTGATGCCATGGTGACGAGATGCTTGGAAAACGGGGTGTTTGCCATAACAGCCAATCGAGTCGGTCGGGAACAGCGTGGGGAAAAACCCGCATTGCCATTTATTGGCATGAGTGAGATTGTGGCCCCCAATGGACAGATTTTGTGTCGGTCTTCCCTCAAAGACGAAGAGGTTGGTCTGTACGAGATGGATATGGCGGAAGCCCGCGACAAACGAATCAATCCCTATAACGATTTGCTTAAAGACCGACGTCCTCAATGGTATGTTTTGTAAGCAGTAAGTAGTTGGAATCCACCAGCTAGGGCCGAGGCTAGGCTTGACATAACCGCGAGGATGCCATAAATCCTGAAATAGGGGTGTAAACCCAAGAACCAGATTATGGTCAGGAAGAGTTTTTTTCAAGGACGAATCTTTCTATTGGCAGGGACGAGGAGGATATTATGAACAGGTGGGTGGTCATTTCGGTCGTGCTTCTGTTGGGATTGTCAGGGTGTATGGTGTCGAAATCGAAATATGAGGCATCGGTGGCGGATATGGAGTCGGCCAAGGCCGAGTTGGAAAAAAGCCGGATGCATCAGGAAGCCCTTGAAGAACAAATACGCAATTTAAAGGGGTTGAACGAAAAAGTTTCCACAGATTTAGAGACGATGACCACCGAGGTGCAACGGATTAAAGAAGGGCGAAAAAATGAGCACACCTTATTGGAAACACGTGAGCGGGAATTGGATCAGGAAAAAGAGCAGCTCACCTCAAAATTGCGTGTGGTCGTGGACCAATATCAAAAAGTGAAAGCGCAAAACAAAGCCCTGAAAGAGACGGTGTTGCGCTATCAGAAGGAATTAAAAGATACCCGTGAATCTTCCGTTGGGAGTACTGCCGGAGTGATAAAGCCCTCGGAGAAACCTGATATGTCCAAGAGCGAAATCGCCCCGCCAATGAATTCCAGCCCGATCGTTTCGTCCAAACCGCCTGTGCCCAAAATTGCGACTACCCCAACCCTGCCCAAAATCGGAGGGGAATTAGTCAATATTAATAAGGCGCCAGTGAGTGACCTGGTGTTGACGTTGGGGCTAACTCGGGAGGTCGCCGAGGAAGTGGTTTCAAACCGGCCTTATCGGCTTCGAGGCGAACTTGTGGCGAAAAACATTATTCCCAAGGCCACATTTGACGAGATCAAGGACCGTATCACGGCTTCTCCATAATAAGGGCAATTGGTGTGAAAAGGGTGAGGTCATTGATCCCATAAGATAGGGCTCAGGCTGAAACAGGAGGGAGTCTAGGAAAAGTAGGATGTCGGCTAGAGAATAAAGAATTCTTCAATAAGGGGAACTTCATTAACAGAGATGGAGTTCCCCTTTTTTTTCTGTGTAGTCTTATGACCTGTCCGTATTGGAAGAGCCATCCGTCAGGCAGCGATCTTCGATGATTTGTCCATCCTGCAGTTGAATCAGCCGGTCAGTCTGAAGTGAAAGCTTTTCGTTGTGGGTCACAATTACGAAGGCTGTTCCATGCGTGTGATTGAGTTTTCGTAAGAGCTCAAATAATTCATCCCCGGTATGCGTATCCAGATTGCCTGTGGGTTCATCCGCCAACACCAGGTCAGGGCGCCGGATTAAGGCTCTGGCCACGGCGACACGCTGCTGCTCTCCTCCTGATAATTCCCCTGGTTTATGGTGCAGACGGTGAGAGAGCCCCACTTCAGATAGGAGAGATTTTGCCGCGTCCATGGCCTGCTGTTTGGGAATTTTTTGGATGAGCGCCGGAAGATAGGTGTTTTCCAACGCGGTGAATTCAGGTAAGAGGTGATGAAATTGAAACACGAATCCGATGGATCGATTCCGGAACCCCGCTAAGGCTGTTTCGCTTACCCGGAACATATTCTTTCCCTCAAACAGAACCTCTCCACTTGTCGGGCGGTCCAAGGTTCCCATGATGTGGAGCAATGTACTTTTTCCTGCGCCGGATGCTCCGACAATCGACACCATTTCCTTTCGCGCTAAACTCATGGTAATGCCGTTGAGGACATGCACCGTTTGCTTGCCCATCTGAAATGAACGACAAAGATTGTCGATAGACACCAATGGCACTTGGGGCGTGAACGCTGAGTCGATTGGGTTATTCATAACGAAGGGCGCTGACTGGGTCTAACTTCGCCGCTTGCCATGAAGGGTAGAACGTGGCGGCAAAACTGATCAGGATGGCCGACGTGGCTACTAACAGCACATCCAATGGCAGGATGTGCACGGGAATGCGGGAAATGTAATAGACGGAGGCGTCGAAGGTCCAATAGTTCTGAATGAGCCACAAAAAGGTATAGCCGAGAGGGACCCCAATGCCCGTTCCCACGATTCCGATTACCAACCCGTTTAACATGAAAATCCGCATGATGGCTCCTGGCGTGGCGCCCATGGCTTTGAGGATGGCAATTTCCCGTTGCTTTTCGTTGACAATCATTGTCAAGGTCCCCACGATATTGAACGAGGCGACCAGGGTGATCAAGACCAGCAGAAGAAACATCATGGTCTTTTCGAGTTTCAATGCCGAAAATAAATTTCGATTTAACTGCATCCAATCACGGGCGATAAAGATGTGACCGAGTGTGGCTTCTAATCGTTGGGCAATCTGCTGGGCCAAAAATACGTCGTTGACTTTGACTTGAATCCCAGTGACCGTTTCACCGAGATTGAAAAATTTCTGGGCTTCTTCCAGGCTGATATATGCCAAAGAAGAATCATATTCGAACATGCCGGATTCGAACACGCCGACCACGGTGTAGGGTCGAATTTTCGGGGTCATGGTCAATGAGGTCATTGGACCGACAGGTGAGACGACGTTGATGGTATCGCCGATAAACACGCCAAGCCGAAAGGCCAATTCCTTCCCCAAAATAATTCCGGGCGGATTGGTGACTGAGGGAGTGGGATTGTCTCGACCGGAATCAGGAGATGTCGATGTGGGTGGGGTAAAAGGGCGAGTCAGGTCAGCCAAATCCCCAAATTTCATGTTGGCTTCTAAATCGGTCACGCGTGTTTCCTGTGAGGGCTGAATGCCACGGAGGATGATCCCTTGCACGGCTGTTTTGGAGGTGACGAGCACTTGTTTGAAAATAAACGGGGCAGCGGCTATCACATCGGGAACGGCTTCAATCTGATCGACCAGGTCCGCATAGCCTTTCATGTCATTGCTGCCACGTTCCTGAACGATCACATGCGCAGTGGTGCCAAGGATTTTCGACTGGAGATCCTCCTTGAATCCGGTCATGATGCCAAGTGTGCCAATGAGTGCTGCGACACCAAGCGTGATCCCGGTGATGGAGATAAACGTGTTCAGCGAAATCGTTCGCTGCCGACGCTTGGCCCGAAGATACCGCAGTCCGACTAATATCTCATATGGGAGGGTCACAAAGGCCGATCCGGTCGAAGTTGGGGAAAAAGAATGACATCGCGAATCGAGGCCTGATTGGTGAGGAGCATGACGAGTCGATCAATCCCAATACCTTCTCCTGCTGTGGGAGGCATGCCATATTCGAGGGCTCGAATAAAGTCCTCATCCAGATAATGGGCTTCGTCGTCTCCCGCATCCCGCAAAGCCACTTGAGCCTCAAAGCGTTGTCGCTGGTCCAAGGGATCATTTAACTCCGAAAATCCATTCGCTAATTCCCGTCCACCGATAAAGAGTTCAAATCGGTCGGTCAGGGCCGGGTTGGCTTCTTTTTTCCTGGCCAACGGGGAAATTTCGATAGGGAAATCGGTTATGAAGGTTGGTTGAATCAAGGTTGGCTCGACTGTGGCTTCAAAAAGATTGACGAGGATGTCGACATGGCTGGCTTGCGGCGCACAATCAACACCTAACCGCTTTGCCGCGTCCACGGCTTTCTTATGATCCGACAAGACTTCAGGATCCAACTGGTTAACCTCTACGATCGAGTCCAAATAAGGCACCCGGCGCCAGGGTGGCGCCAGAGAAATGCTTTGGCCCTGGTACGCCACCGTTGGGCCTCCGCACACTTCCAGACTCAAGGTGTGAAACAACTGTTCGGTCAGGTCCATCAGATCATGATAATCCGCATAGGCCTGATAAAATTCCAACATGGTAAATTCAGGATTGTGAATGGTGGAAATGCCTTCATTGCGGAAATTGCGGTTGATTTCAAAGACGCGCCGGAATCCCCCGACAATGAGGCGCTTGAGGTATAACTCGGGTGCCACACGCAAATATAAGTCCACGTCGAGGGTGTTGTGATGGGTCACAAACGGGCGAGCCGTGGCTCCTCCAGGGATGGAATGCATCATCGGCGTTTCCACTTCGAGGTATTCTCGTTCCGTGAGAAACGTACGAATGATATTAATGATTCGACTGCGCGTGCGGAATACCTGGTGTACAGATGGATTGGCAATCAAATCTACATAACGTTGTCGATACCGGGTTTCAATGTCGGTGAGCCCGTGCCATTTTTCCGGAAGAGGTCGTAACCCCTTGGTGAGAAAGGTGAGGCGATGGACTTCTACCGTGAGTTCGTCGGTTTTGGTTCGAAATAACTTGCCTTCGACTCCGATCCAATCCCCTAAATCAAACGACTGCGAAAGTTCGTAGGACTGATCCCCAAGCAGATCTTTCTTGAGGTAGACCTGGAGACGATGGCCTTCTTCCTGTAGGGCCGCGAAAGTGGCCTTTCCAAAACGGCGCATGGCTACAATGCGTCCGGCCACCGTACATGAAATCGGTGTGCCTGCAAGCTCTTCTTTGGTCGAGTCCGTATACGATTGAAGAATGGTCTCAAGCGTGTGGGTGGTGGGAAAACGTGTCCCAAAGGGATGGAGGCCTCCATCCTGAAGCGCGCGGAGTTTTTCCAGCCGTTGTTGTTGTTGTTCGTTCAATTCTTCCATAACTTACATGGCTCTACTGGTTCTTAGAAGTGAATATCTCGATGGTCGTCTCATCAGCACGTGGAACACGAATCTGTGGGTGATGAATCATGAAGGCCGACTATCGAATGTGGATGCGTGTTAATTGGCCGGCATATGTGAAGCTTTCGAGGCCTTCATGGTTAAATACGCTTCGATAAAAGGGTCCAACGCTCCATCCATGACCGCGGCGACATTGCCTGACTCGTAGTTGGTCCGGTGATCCTTGACCATTTGATACGGTTGGAATACATACGAACGGATTTGGCTTCCCCAGGCAATATCTTTCTTTTCCCCAACAATATTTTGAAACTCAGCGTCTTTCTTTTGCTGTTCCAGCTCATATAGCTTCGCTTTTAACACTCGCATGGCGCCGATCCGGTTTTGCAATTGCGACCGTTCATTTTGGCATTGCACCACGGTTCCCGTGGGAAGATGGGTCATGCGAATAGCGGTTTCCACCTTGTTCACATTTTGCCCGCCCGCGCCACCAGCGCGAAAGGTATCGACTTTCAGATCCTTATCATCAATCACAATGTCAATGTCGTCGTCCAATTCCGGATAGACCCCCACTGCGGCGAACGAGGTATGTCGACGCTTGTTAGCGTCAAAGGGGGAGATGCGAACAAGCCGGTGCACGCCTGCCTCTGAGTGCAGGTATCCATAGGCCAATGGCCCGGCAATGGCCAAGGTCACGCTTTTGATGCCGGCTTCATCGCCGGGTTGCAGATCGATGGTTTCCACTTTGTACCCCCGTTCCTGAGCCCATCGAATATACATGCGCATGAGCATCTGTGCCCAGTCCTGGGATTCGGTTCCGCCTGCTCCAGGGTTAATGCTGAGAATGGCATTATTCTGGTCATGTTCGCCCGATAACAATTGTTCCAATCGCCAGGCTTCCAGCGTGGCCTCAATGTCTTTGATGCCCTTGCTCCACTCGGCTTCCAATTCGGGATCCCCCTGTTGGCCAATCAGATCAAGAATCGCGCGAAGGTCATCCTGTTGCTGGTCGAGTTGGTGAAGGCGTGCGAGTTGGCGTTCGATCTCGGCTTGACGTCGTCCGGCTTTGGCGGCCTGACGGGGATTGTTCCAAAAATCCGGTTGGGAGGTCTCCCGCTCGAGTTCTTCCAGTTCAGTTGTTAGCCGAGGAACGTCAAAGATACCTCCGGAATTCCAGAATGTGGTCGTTGATTTTTTCCATTCGAATGCGAATATCTTCGAGCATGGGCAGCTCTCCTCTCGTGGCTATATCGGTAAAGACCGTGGCTTGGGCGTGGAAAGTGGTGTGGTAAACCGACACCAAGTGAACAAAATACCGGCTATTATAACACAACCCCAACTAAAGACATCCCCAAATTGAGTGTAAAAGGTGGGTGATGAGGAACGGAGTGGAAGTAATCCCATCACCGCCTGTTCTGAGAAAATTGATGTCTGGGAAAGAATGTGTCCGTCCGGGGCAATGAAGCCGGAAATGCCGGTGTTGGCGGCTCGGGCAAAACCTAAATGATTTTCAACGGCACGAAAAACCACCATGCCGAAATGTTGATATGGCGCAGCAGAATCCCCGAACCAGGCATCATTGGTAATCGTGACGAGAAAATTAGCACCCTCCCGGGCCATCCGGCGAACCAGATCTGGGAAAATTACTTCGAAACAAATAGCCACCCCGAATCTCGGACCACTGCCGGGTGGCACCGTTGGGACTTGCATGGTCATGACTCCCTGGCCGGATTTGAAGTCGCCGATCCCTACCACGAGCTTATCCAGAAAAAAGAGAATTGATCGCAAGGGAATGTATTCCCCAAATGGCACCAGATGCCGTTTGTCATACCGGTCTGAGGCCCGTCCTTCAGCCGTCACCAGAAAGGCACTATTGTACAAATAAGGACGGCCGTCCTGTTGAAATCGAAGTGTGGGGCTGCCAAATAGCAACGAGTTGTGCGTGTCTTTCGCAATATCAAGGACCTGTTTCTGGTAGGCGGGTTCCTGCTCGAAGAGAAAGGGTGTGGCCGCCTCCGGCCAAATGAGCAGGTCGGTATTCTTCCCGGCTTCTTGGCTGAGCGAGGCGTAGCGTCGAAGTGTCTCATCCCGGTAGGCCTCGTTCCATTTGACGGCTTGATCAATATTGGCTTGGACCAACCCAATCGACAGAGTGCGTGCCGAGGCGTCAAGGTTGGCCTGTTCCTGCATCCGCCAGGTTCCATAGGCAAGGACGAGACTTAGTGCGCAGCCAAAGCCTGCCACGGATACCCATGGTCCTGGAAGGGCCAAGCCTCGTCTTTTGCCGTGGACCCATAAAAGGAGAGAGGTCAGAGCAACATTCCCCATGACGATTAAAAATGACACCCCATAAACTCCCGTCATGTCGGCAAATTGAATAACCGGAAGCCATTGGAATTGGGAATAGCCCAAGAGCGCCCAGGGAAACCCACTCAACGCATAGGTTCGTACAAATTCCAAGGCGACCCACAAGGCAGGGGCTCCCAGCCACAAGAGCTTGGGGCAGGTGTGTTGAAACTTGGCATATCCCCAGCCATAGATGCCCATGTATACGCCAAGATAGGCAGCTAAAAGGAGCATCAACAAGGCACTTACTATGAACGGCACTTGACCAAATTGATGCATGGCCGTAATGACCCATGTCACGGTCCCTGCAAAGGCGATGGTTCCCGCCAGCCATCCATAATACAAGGCCCGCTTTGGCGGGAGGTCATGAATAATAATTTGGAGCGGAACCAACACCAACCAGGCCAGCCATCCGAGATCAAAGGGCGGAAAGCTCAGAGGATGGAGGATTCCGATTAAGGCGAGAGCGAAAAAAGGGGCTGCTGTCCTGCGGGACGGAAAAAATGAAGGTGGAATGGTCTGCCCCACGTTAATAGGGACCAGCGGTCGTTTCCAGGGGCGAACCCTGCTGATTTATCAGATGTGGGCGTATTTCAGAATGACACCCAAAAATCAGTAGGGAAATCGGCTGGAAAGGAATGAAGTAATGATGACAGTCGAATTGGTGAATACGATTCAGGGCTACAAGAGCATCAAATGGGAAATACCGTTCACCTCGCATGAACGGCATGAGAACCGACTAGACGGCTTTTTGGACCAATCCGGACCGCAGGCAACGGGTGCAGACTTTAATGCGTTGGGCCGCACCCTTCACGAGAGCGCGAACCGTACGCAGGTTCGGCCGAAAGACACGTTTTGTGCGATTATTGGCGTGACTCACATTATTTCCCACTAAGCGGTTTTTTCCGCACACGTCACATGAAAAAGCCATGGTCTTCTCCCTGGATATTTAAAAAGGACAGAATTGTCGATTAGAGTCTGTTTGTTACCATAGGTGCTATTGTACACACAAGTGCTCGATAATGAAAATTTTCTGTGCTCGTGGAAGGGCCTCCACGATGAAACGGTTGTTGTTCCACCTGCGCACTAGAAGGTCACTGGAAGTCGCTCCTACGGTGCACAGCATCGGGAATAGTGCCCGATGTGGTTTTTTGGGAGATGCAATCTCTTGAAAACGCCTCGCGTGACATGAATGACTGTTTTCAGCTCGGAGGATCCACTGCAACGTGGGCCGGTGGAGCAGTTATGGAAGTGCAGGTATTGCAACACTGCGGCGAAACGTATGGCGATTATATCCTTGTTCTGTCATGCAACATGAACGCTTCTGGTTTAGATAAAGAATGGCGATTTGTCCTCGATGTTCAAGGTATCCGAGTGCAGAGGCGCTCAAGCGGTAGCTTCCCAGTCTACTGCATTCGCTGCCCTATTGTCAGGGGCAAAATTCAGTCAGCCAAAACCAGGACCGGCACCAAGTTTTTTCTCCATCTACAGGTATGGCAATACTATTTAAACAAGTTGTCAGTGAGTCCGTGCTAGCCGTCAAAGGCTCTAGGTATAGATGACGTCACAAGATAACCCACTCAGGCGACGCAATAATGAAATCAAGGATTCGGAGATTCCCAAATATGTCCGGAAACTAAAAAGATTCCTGGGACACGAAGCTCCTGCCAAGGCACAAGCCGACCTTGATAAGGACCTTTCGCATCAAGGTGGCTGCTACCGTCAGTGGGCACAAATTCATCGTCCATGGCTCTTTGCGTTCCGTTTGTACGACCAGAAAACAAACATTGTCATTCACATGCCGAATGAATGGCCACTGGAAATTCGCGAGATAGTCTGTGATGCGCGTATGATCTCTTCTCTCCATTGCGGCATGCCGGAAGATGTGAGGGCAAAGTATCGCAAGGACCTACTGTTGGCCCAGCATAATGATTTTATGGTCGAGATTGAGGCCGCATGGCATTACCATTTGGAGGGTTACGATGTTCAATGGTATCTCCTAGGGCAAGACAAAGGCCCCGATTTTCGCGTGCAGGGTGGGGAGTAGACTTCGACGTCGAATGTCGTCGATTTGGCTGGGACATGAGGAAGCGCGTCAAGACGCCGGCGATAGCGGACATCTGTGAAGTGATCTACGAGGTCATACTGGCCCGCGGTTTTGAGGGTGAGGTGAGAGTTGAGTTTTCGGACGACTTTCGTTTTGATTCTAGACGAAGGTCACAGTAGTCAAAGACGTTGGCCGATGCGCTTATTGCGACCCTAAAAACTCCTCAACCCGATTCTGGCGTGCAACTAACTCTGACCCTCGAGCCTTCACCAAGTCCAAAGTATACACCGGAGGAACTCGTCGATCTCGCACGGGATTAAAAGCGTTCTGAATTGATTTTTCTTCGGTCCAACCGCGAAGGCGAATCAGGGATTGAACCTGTTTTATTTCGGTGTTGTCGCCCGCGTAGGACCCCGAAAGCGTTGCGGGACTACATCTACAAAACTCTCAAAGAGAAGCTAGGCAGACAGTTATCAGGCGCCCGAGCGGGTGTGGCTATCGCTCATTTCCCCGGCATACACAATCCAAATGTGTTTAATGATTCAGAAGGGATACAAAACGTCATCCGTAAGTTGTTCACACGACGGCATTTGGCTGCTATCATCCTAAAATGCCACGACCTGACAGAAGCCGGAGTCACAGACATTCTTCTCTCCACTCCGGCCATTGAATTCAGGAATCCAGAGACAGATTTTCCGCAGGTCTCTGCGGCCCAACACCTAACCAGACAAGATGTATCACATGTTGTCACGATCACTTAATCCGGAGAATCAAAGCTGGAATGTCCGAATTAACACGGCTATCATAACCGCCAGTTCCTTAAACGTGTGACACGAACTTGTTTGTTTTCGACAAAGGAGGATTCACGATGAATCTAAAATTTCCTGCAAGGGATCGGTATGTTCCGCTTAGGATAGGTCTTGCGATCATGAGTTTACTATTCTTGACCCAGGGGTGCCAGCAACCCAGAGTCGATACGATCGTCATTAAACCCAATACCTGCCCGCTTCCGGAAGATTTGTCGACGGAAGATCAACATAAGGTCAAGAAATTTGGTGCGGAAATATCAGGTCTCATGTCTAGCCTGGCTGGAGGAAAGCTGGATGCCGATTTGCAAAGCGCACTCAAAGAAAATTATCCGGATGCTGGAGATGTCAATCGCATTTATGCATTGAGTTATGCCGCCTGTGTCTCTTGCCGAGTCGACCCTAATGATGTGAAGGGGTGTGCACAACGTTTCGATGACATTCTTGATAATTTCACCGCGAAAGACACAGCTCCGAGCCATCCGGCAAAGGTGTATCGTTCCAAACTCCTAAAGCCTTTGCGAGGACCGAAGTAGTCTCTCTCCCTCAATAGGAGGTGGTTCTGCGAAGCCTTCGCATTAATGTCATCACAACTTCATTTCCCTCTCTCTTATTTTCCCTAAGCCATTTGCGCCCATTGGTGAAAAATGATTTCATGTTTTTTCTTTGTAAATTTGCGAGTTCTGATGTTATAGGATTTTTGTAATCATCATGCCGACTCAATCCTCTCTCTCTGAGATTCCCATTCAATTTGCCAAAGGAGTGGGACCCCGGAGGGCTCGCTTGCTGGAAAAATTGGGAGTGCAGACATTAGAGGATGCTTTCTGGTTTTTACCCTGGCGATACGAAAACCGATTGGAAGTGTCGCCCATCGGAAATCTTCTCCCAGGTATGAAGGCCACCATTAAAGGCAGAGTGCAGAAAGTGTGGGTGAAAACCACCTATCGAAGACGTCTGGTCGTGGTTACGGTTTCGGTGAGGGATGAGACGGGTCTTATTGAATGCGTGTTTTTTAACCAGCCCTACCTGGAAAAAACCTTTGCGCCTGGGGTGTCTCTGTTATTGACCGGTCCAGTCCTGTCCAATTCTTCTGGAAGCTCACCGATGACCATGCGCGGTCCGGAGTATGAATTGTTGGATGAGGACGAATTGCCGGACATGGGTGGGGGCCGGATTGTTCCCGTCTATCATGAGACGAATGGGTTGAGTTCCAAGCAGATTCGACGAATTGTTCGATCAATTTTTGACCATTATGCCGATCAGTTACAAGAGCTGTTACCCTTAACCATGCGAGCACAACTCGGAGTACCAACCCTTCCAGAGGCATTACCTGTCTTACATTTTCCCAATCAGGAGCGTTCGGTGGAGGCCTTGAATGCCTACGCGACGCCAGAGCACCAACGTCTGGCGTTTGAAGAATTGTTTCTCCTGCAATTAGCACTCGCCATGCGGCGCCAAGAGCAGGCTCAGGACATTGAAGGCATCGCATTTGCTGTTCGCAACCCGTTGGTTGAACAGCTGAAAACCGTGTTGCCCTTCTTGCTCACTTCTGCGCAAGACCGGGTGATCAAGGAAATTAGCCATGATATGGGACAGCCAACCAGTATGAACCGCTTGCTGCAAGGAGATGTGGGGTGTGGGAAGACTGTGGTGGCTCTTCATGCCATCGTGATGGCCTGTGGGTCTGGATATCAAGCTGCCCTGATGGCCCCTACGGAAGTGTTGAGCGAACAGCACTATCTGTCGTTGCTTCCCCTATTTGATGCTCTGGGTATCCGGTGCCTTTTGTTGAAAGGCGGGCAGACCGGACGCGACCGAGGGAAGATACTTGCAGGAATTCAGTCAGGTCAGGTGCAGGTGGTGGTGGGTACACACGCGTTGTTACAGCCGGATGTGCATTTTGCCAAGCTTGGGTTGGTAATTGTGGATGAGCAACACAAATTCGGTGTGCTGCAGCGCGCGCAGCTTCGTGGGAAAGCGCCATGGCATCCCGATGTGTTGGTTATGACCGCCACGCCTATCCCCAGGACCTTAGCGATGACGCTTTATGGGGATTTGGATGTGTCGGTGATTGATCAGTTTCCTCCAGGGAAAAAACCCGTCAAGACGATATTGTTCCCGACCGGTCAACGGAAAGACGCGCATCGTTTGATGCGAAAAGAATTAGAAGCGGGGCGGCAGGCTTATGTGGTGTATCCGCTCGTTGAACCATCAGAAAAAATTGATTTACAGGCAGCCATTGAGGCTGCCGAGCAATTACGCGAAGAATATGCTCCATTTCGTATCGGTTTGCTGCATGGCCGATTGCCGTCCCGCGAAAAACAAGTGGTCATGGCCCAGTTTAAAAGGAAAGAGATTGATGTGTTGGTGGCCACCACTGTTGTCGAGGTCGGCTTGGATGTTCACAATGCCACGGTCATACTCATTGAACATGCGGAACGGTTTGGGTTGGCGCAATTGCATCAATTACGCGGCCGGGTCGGGCGAGGTCTTTATCAAGGCTATTGTGTGTTGATTCATGGCCTGGGAAAAATTCCTCCCTATTCCCAGCAAATACCCTTGAAGCTTGAGTCCAGTCGAATGTCGCTCGATAAGATCGGGAGGAATTCCCAGGGGGAAGCGTTTTCCCCTTCCACAGCGAGGCGACGCCTGGGGGTGTTTGCGCAATGTAAAGACGGCTTTGCACTAGCGGAAGAAGACTTGAATATTCGTGGGCCTGGGCATGTCTTAGGGGTCAAGCAATGGGGGGAAATGGATTTTCGTGTGGCGGATTTGGCTCGAGATACCGTGTTGTTAATTAAAGCAAAACAAATGGCAGGAGAAATATTGGAATGTGATCCACGGTTGACGCTGCCCGACCACCGCATCCTCAAGGAAACATTGTTTCGAAAATGGGGTGAAAAGTTCGCGCTGGGTTCCATTGGATAAAATATGGGACACCTAATAATGGGGAAGAAATGAGAATGTCCCGCTAAGGTTTAATTATTGGAGAAGCGGGTCAGTATTTCCCGTTTGACCTGCATAGAGGTTCATGGTAGATATCGCAGGTAGAAATGGCCTTGCCCGGATGGCGGAACTGGCAGACGCGCCGGACTCAAAATCCGGTTCTTTCACGAGAGTGGGAGTTCGACCCTCCCTCCGGGCACCATTACTGTCTTTAGGGTTCAATTAAAATTGAGAAAAAATGGAAAAAACAGGGTAAGCCTTTAAGTGAAATTTCGGGTATGTTGACCAATGATTTAAAGCCAAGAATTGACTTGACAGGGGCTACCGCCTTGACTATAGTTGGTGCCCTTGATCATGAAATAAAATCGTATATTTGAATTCGTTCGTTTTTTTGATTATTCACTCACACTTCCAAGGAGGAGCCACATGCGGAAGGTAGGGTATTTTGGATTAGCAATGATTTTTGCAGGCTCGGTGAGCGTGGCGGTGGCGCAAGAGCGTCCACCTCAGCATGTAGGGTATGGGACTGGTGTCGGAGACTCTCAAGGTGTAGGAGACAGGTCACGAGTGATGGACCAAGACGACATGTTGCGGTACCTCTCAGCAGATGAAACAATTCAGGGTGAAGTTGTCGGTATTGATTACGCAGGGGGAAGGCTGTGGCTCGATATGGGAGGAAGTTCCCATGATGAACGGCAGACCCTTCGTGGCGCCTTGAACTTAAAAGAGCTGTATTTTGACAACAAAACCAACATGGCCAATCTTAAAGCTATTGGCAAGGGTGATTACGTCACGATCCAAGCAGAGAATGAAACTTCCGAAGACCAAAAATTTGGAACTGGGCGGAAGTTGGTTCGTGATGTGTATGTGTTAAAGGGAAGTCAACTGTTGGGGGGAGCAGATAATCCAGGCTTTGGTGGCGGATTTGGTCAAAAACCAGATCCATACGCTTCAAGGGGTCTCACCGTAAAGAGTGGTTCCTACACTGGAATGCCAGAGGGTTCAGTACAGCCAGGGGAAGTCAAATCAGGAATCACCAGCGATGTGGGTATGATGACTGGTGCCGCTCCCTGCTGGCAATGTGCGCCTCAACCGACCACGGTGAATGAACGGACAGATAAGAACATTGCCACTGACTACGGGGATGATCGCAAGAACTTTAACAAAGGTACCGTTCAATAGGTTTCTGATAACAAGCCATTTGTAGTGTAAAAGAGCGTGCCGGTCACTATCCGGCACGCTCTTTTGTTATTTGGCCTATGAAATCAATTAGGAATAAAGAAAGTAAGTTTAGTCTGTTAATAAGCCGTCGGCGGGAGAAGATTGAGAGATCATGGAGGAATTGGATCTTCGAGGTATAATTTGTCCCTATAACTTTGTGAAGACGAAGCTAAAGCTGGAATCTTTAGAAAGCGGGGATCAGTTGAGGGTCTTGTTGGATGAAGGCGAGCCAATTCGAAATGTCCCGCAAAGCATTACCAATGAGGGTCACCAGATTCTTGAACAAGAAAAAGTTGACCATTATTACCGTGTGGTTATTCAGAAGGTAGGTGTGTGATGGGGGTCGAGCTGGAACTTTCGGGTAATGGTTCCAATTGCCTTTTACTCCTTTGAGGTAACCCTTGAATTAAAAGCGTAATTTCTCCTTTAATCGATTTGCCTTTTAACTGTTGAACCACTTCTTCAATTTCTCCCCGTAGAATTTCTTCGTTGAGTTTTGTCAGTTCCCGTGTCAGTACGATGTGTCTGTTTCCCATGACGGTAGTGATGACTTGTAATGTTTTGAGAATCCGATGCTGGGTTTCAAAGACAATAATGGTACCCTTTTCTTCTTTAAGGTTTTGGAAAAATTTTTCCCTGGCCCCTGGTTTTCTGGGCACAAATCCCTCAAAGATAAATCGATCCGTTGCCAAACCTGACACGCATAATGCCGTCAGAACGGAGGATGGTCCTGGAATAGGGATAAGTGGAATATTTGATTTTATCGCCTGGCGAACCAGATAAAACCCCGGATCAGAAATAAGAGGGGTCCCCGCATCGCAAACCAAGGCAACGGAACTTCCTTCCTGAAGCCGATGGAGGAGAATGTCGGTTTTCTCCTCCTTGTTGAAATCGTGATAACTGGTGAGTGGTGTGCCGATGTGATAATAGGTGCAGAGTTTTTGTGTGCGCCGTGTGTCCTCAGCCGCAATAATGGCTACCTCTTGTAAAATGCGGATAGCCCGGAAGGTCATATCTTCCAGATTTCCGATAGGGGTGCTGACAATATAGAGCGTTCCGGTCATGGTCTATTGAGGGAAAATGATGTAGGGCAAGGTTGGAGATGGTACTGCGTGAGCCTGCCATTGTCCAGGAGGATCCAGTCGTGCCCGGCTCGTCACTCAGTTGCCAAATGATAAGGATATGAAGGATGGGTGACATCCATAGTTTGCAAGGGCAGGTGGCTCTGGTTACGGGAGGTGGAGTGGGCATTGGACGTGCCATTGCGAAGGCGTTATTGGGGCAACAGGCGGGAGTCGCTATTTGTGGAAGACGTGTGGAAGAATTAGAGCGCACAGCAGGCGATCTCATTCAGGCTAGCGGAGAAGTGCTTTCAGTGCCATGCGATGTGACCCAACGGGTCGATGTTGAGCGTACCATTAAGAGGGTAATCCAGAAGTTTGGTAGGTTGGACATTCTTGTTAATAACGCAGGAGTATCAGGTCAAACGCCGATCCACGATCTGGATGATTCCAAATGGCAGAATATTCTTCAGGTGAATTTAACAGGCAGCTACTTGGTTTCGAAGCTCGCTATTCCACATATGCTCATCCACCACTATGGACGTATCATTATTATCTCCTCCGTCTTGGGACGATTTGGCGTGGCAGGGTATTTGGCCTATTGTACAGCCAAACATGGCATTTTAGGTTCCACCAAAGCTCTGGCGCTTGAAGTCGCCTCTCAGGGCATAACCGTGAACGCCATTTGCCCAACGTGGGTGGATACTCCCATGGCCAGGCAGGGGATTGAAGAAACTGCCGCCAGCCTTGGGTTTTCACCGGATGAATTTCGTGAAATCGCGATTAGTACGATTCCGATAAAAAGAATGGCGGAAGCCGAGGAAGTGGCCAGTGTCGTCCTGTATCTTTGCTCACATGCGGCTAGTGCAATAACTGGTCAAGCCTTAAATGTTTGTGGTGGAACTACCGCAGGCACTGTATAAGCGGATACGCGGTGTGATTTTCCTTTTCTGGTTTACCAGGGAATGCTGGTAACTCATTGATTTTCTTGACCTTCTCTAGATGCAGATCTATACTCGACATGGCTCACTGTGCATGTTTCTTTACTAGGTTGTTCAATGTCTGAATTACTGTCATATCTCACCATGGGCCTTTATTTTGGAGGCACGCTCCTTTTTCTTTTGTATCTCTGGCACCGTTCTGATGCCATCTCAAAAATTTCTCTTGTGGTCACAGGTTTGGGGTTTGTTTCTCATACCTCGGCACTCATCATGGCTATGGTATCGACGGGGCATGTCCCTATCATGACATTTAAGGACGCGATGTCCTTTTTTGCCTGGGGGTTAGTGCTGGTCTTTTTGGTTGTTGGCCTGAAACGGGGCTTAGAAGTGTTGGGCGCCTTTATTCTTCCACTGGCCTTTCTGTCTCTCGTTTCGGCAAACCTGGCCCCTCAGTCAGCCGAGACCCTTGCCCCGGTCTTTCAGACGGTATGGGTGCATGTGACCCTGAGTATCCTGGGTACCATCGGATTTGCTGTGGCCTTTGTGGCCGGGCTGATGTATGTGATGCAGGAGCGTCTTTTGAAGTCCAAACAATTTAATGTGTTAGCTTTCAAGCTCCCCCCGCTGGACTTTTTAGATTCTCTCAATCAACGATCTATCCTTTTCGGGTTTCCCTTATTGACCTTAGGAATTCTGACAGGGGCCGTTTCAGCCCAATTAACGATTGGATCGTATTTGAGTTGGAACTCCGAGCAAATTTGGGCGTTAATTACCTGGTTCTTTTATTTCGCGGTCCTGATGGGAAGGGTGACGGCCGGCTGGAGGGCAAAAAAAGCCGCTTATCTAACCATTGTGGGATTTGCCGGAGTAATTTTGACTTTTGTCGGCATCCTTATCAAAAGTCCTCAACCGATGTCACCGTTATGAATATTATCGTTTTAGGCCTCAATCATCGGACGGCTTCCGTTGAACTTCGTGAATTACTGGCCATCCAGGATAGCCGGATGGGAGAAGCGTTGGGTCGGCTCATGGCGTATTCCGGAATTAAAGAGGCCATGTATCTGGGGACCTGCAACCGTGTTGAAGTGTATGCCGTCGTGGAAAAGGGAGAATGGGGTTTTCGTCAATTGGAAGATTTTTTGGTCTCAACCCATTTCTCCTTGTCTTCGGAGGATTTACTCCCTCACCTGTATCGATATAGTGATGATGAAGCCATCGCGCATTTATTTCGGGTATCGGCTAGTTTAGATTCCATGGTCGTGGGAGAGCCCCAGGTCCTGGGGCAGGTCAAGGAAGCCTATGAGCTGGCTCTGACCCATCGTTCGTCCGGGGTCATTCTTAATAAGGTCGTCAAAAAAGCGATTTCGGTAGGAAAAAGTGTCCGGACAAATACGCGGATTGGGGAATATGCGGTTTCCGTCAGCTATGCCGCTGTGGAATTAGCCAAAAAAGTTTTTTCGAATCTGAAGCAACGAGTCGTGTTGTTAGTCGGTGCAGGGGAGATGGGAAAGTTGGCGGCGCAACACCTGGTGAATCAGGGTGTGAAGGAGGTCCTCATTACCAATCGGAATCATCATCGTGCGTTCACTCTGGCCGAGCGCTTTCAGGGACAGGCGGTTCCCTATGAACAGCTTCGAAGCACGCTACCCAAGGTGGATATTGTGATTTGCGCCACAGGTGCTCCCCACTATGTCATTACCAAGGATGATATCGAAATGGCGGTGTATCATCGAATGAACCGTCCCATGTTTTTGATTGATATCACGGTGCCTCGAAATATTGATCCTGCGGTTAAGGATGTTGATAACGCCTATGTATTTGACATTGATGATCTCAAAGCCCATGTGGGGCATAATCAGGAAGAACGGTTAAAAGAAGCCGAAACCGCCGAGCACATGGTGAGGGAAGAAGTCGGAAGTATGGTGGCCTGGGTTCGTGGCCTGGAAGCAACGCCCACTATTGTAGCCTTGAGAAAAAAAGCGGAAGAAATCAAACAAGGCGAGTTGGAGAAAGTCTTCGGTCGTCTGGGAGAATTGTCGCCGAAGGAGCGAGCTGCTATCGAAGGGCTGGCCTCGGCGATTGTAAATAAATTACTCCATGGCCCGGTCGTGACCTTAAAGTCGGAAGCGCAATCTCAAAATGGATTTGCGTTTATTGAAGCCGCTCGCCGGTTTTTTGAACTTCGTGAGCGGGAGATTCACTCCGGAGAGATCCCACTCCTGGAAGATGAGACAGGTGATGGCGTCAGCGAGGAGCCCCTGCCGCAGAAGGATGGCGTATGAATCAGGGGAAGAGTCGAACACGGTCTACGCTCATTGTGGGAACACGAGGAAGCCAATTGGCTATATGGCAGGCCGAATGGGTGCAAAGTCAGCTCAAAGCCCTTGCTCCGGATATTTCTGTCATTCTGAAGCGCATTCAAACCAGCGGAGATAAGATTCAAGATGTGCCTTTGGCCAAAATTGGAGGAAAAGGCCTTTTTGTCAAAGAAATCGAAGAAGCCCTGCTCCGACGAGATATTGATCTGGCCGTGCATAGCATGAAAGACGTCCCGTCAGAATTGCCTGAAGGACTGGGGATTGTTTGTGTTCCCGAGCGGGAGGATCCCAGGGATGCGTTGATTGCCCGTGAAGGCCATACCTTGGCGACATTGCCGACCGGTGCACGAGTCGGAACCAGTAGTTTGCGACGACAGGCGCAATTGTTACATGCTCGTCCCGATCTTGAAATTGCCATGTTGCGTGGGAATGTTGATACACGACTTCGCAAGGTTCGCGAGGGTCATTATGATGCCATTATTCTGGCCGCCTCCGGGCTCAAGCGCTTAGGATGGGAACAGGAAGTGACGGAGTATTTGTCCGTGGATGTGAGTCTGCCGGCAATTGGGCAAGGTTCGTTAGGTCTGGAAGGACGGAAAGATGATTCCTGGATTCGAGATCTGGTCGCTCAGTTTGAACATCGGCCAACTCGGATTGCGGTCACTGCCGAACGGGCGTTGCTTGCAGGGTTGGAAGGCGGATGCCAGGTTCCCATTGCAGGGTATGCGACTCTCCAAGGGGACACCCTGACTCTGGATGGGTTAGTCACTAGCCTTGATGGGAAACGATATATCCGTCAAGTGGTATCGGGACCAGCGGGGGAAGCCGAATCAATTGGCACGAGGGTGGCTGAACAATTATTGGACGGTGGGGCGCAGCCCATTCTCCAGGAAATTTATGGGATGGCATGACCAAGTCAGTTGCAAGTCATGGTCGGGTGTTTTTGGTTGGAGCCGGTCCCGGAGATGCCAAGTTGCTGACCTTACGAGGGAAAGAGTGTCTCGAGCAGGCTGACGTGGTGCTCTACGATCACTTGGCCAATCCAGAGTTGTTGAAATTTGCCCCTCCTCACGCCGAGTGTATTTACGTTGGCAGAAAAGGGCGTGGAGCTTATCGGGATCAGGCAGAGATTCACGCCTTGTTGGTCACCAAAGCTCAAGAAGGCAAAAGTGTGGTGCGACTCAAGGGGGGGGATCCTTTTGTGTTTGGCCGTGGAGGTGAAGAAGCCGAAGTGATCGCTGATGCTGAGATTCCATTTGAGGTCGTACCTGGAGTGACGGCTGCCGTGGCTGTGCCGGCTTATGCCGGCATTCCCGTGACACACCGGACCCTCGCCTCGACGGTCGCATTTGTGACCGGCCATGAAGATCCGACCAAACCATCGAGTGCCATGGAATGGCCGCGTCTCGCTTCGGCTGAAGGGACCCTAGTCTTCTTGATGGGCATGAAGAATCTTCCGCAGATTGTGGACCGGCTCATTCAGGAAGGCAAGCCTGCGACGACTCCCGTGGCGGTGATTAGATGGGGGACCTATGCGCGTCAACGAACAGTGGTAGGAACATTATCCGACATTGTGGGGTTAGCCTCTCAGGCAGACATGAGTCCGCCATCAGTGATTGTCGTGGGTGAAGTCGTTCGGTTACGTGAACGACTGAACTGGCATGAATCACGGCCTCTGTTTGGACAAGGGGTGTTAGTGACCAGACCTCGTGCCCAGGCGCCGGCTCTTTCAAATTTGCTGGCGGCGCAGGGTGCGGAACCGGTGGAATGTCCTACGTTGGAGATTCATCCTCCTGATAGCTGGACACCTGTAGATGAGGCGATTGCTGCGATTTCGACATATGACTGGATGATTTTCACGAGTGTGAATGGCGTGCAATCCTTCATGGAGCGTCTCTGGTTTCATCACAAAGATGTGCGGAGCTTGGCCGGAATCCGTGTGTGTTGTATTGGCCCTCGGACCCGGGAAGAGGCTGCTCGTTGGGGGATTGCCTCGGATCTGGTTCCCCAAGATTTTCAGGCAGAGGGGATTTTGCAGGCCCTCGGCGGGTTAGGAGTCGCCAGTCAACGGATTTTGATTCCTCGAGCCAAAGTGGCACGCGAGATTCTTCCTGACCAGTTAAAAGCCATGGGTGCCACCGTTCATGTGGTTCATGCGTATCAAGCTCTTCCTCCTATCGTCAATATGGGCCCTCTTCGTGATCGACTGCGCAACAGGGAAATTCAGTATGTGACCTTTACCAGTTCTTCAACAGTGAAAAATTTTTGTCAGTTGTTTGAGAATCTCCAGGAATTGCAGGAATTAACACGGCATTTGATCGTGGCCGTCATTGGCCCGATCACCGCTCAAACCGTTCAGGAAGAAGGGCTGTCCGTGGATGTCATGGCGTTGGAGAATACGGTTCCGGCGTTGGTCGATGCCATGATCATTCACGCCCAGCAAAATCCGAAGGATACGCGATTGGTCTCGTCTTCATAAATATTCTATGGTGGAGGAAGTTCTAGGCACCACGTTTTGTTAACCGATTGATGGGAGGAGTAGCGTCATGGTTCCTGTAAAATCTTGTATGGTCCCGGTAGACAAAATTGTCAAAGTTGACCGGGATATTTTAGTCAAGACCGCTGCAGAAATGATGCGGGATAATGGAATCGGGAGTGTGATTGTGACCAGTGGAGAGGAAATTATCGGTATTTTAACTGATACGGATTTGGTTCGACGGGTGGTCGCCGCGGGTGCGGACCCGATGCGGACGACGGTCGAAAAAATTATGTCCGCTCCGATTGTCAGTATCGAGGCCGATCGAACCCTTTTGGATGCCAATGATTTAATGGCTAAAGAACATATTCGGCACCTGGGAGTTACCCAGGCTGGAACCATGGTGGGGATGATCTCTGTTCGAGATCTAGTGGTCTTTTTAACAAATCTTCCTCGAAAGTAAGGACGAGTATGGGATTTCCTGTTCATCGTTTACGTCGTCTGCGGCAACATGAATCCCTTCGCCGCATGGTCAGGGAGACGCAGCTGAATCCGGCTGATTTCATCTATCCCTTGTTTGTGACCTTTGGGGAGAATAAGCAAGAACCGATCGCCTCGATGCCTGGTCAATGGCGGTGGTCTGTGGATCGGGTCGTTCAGGAAGCCAAAGATGCCTGGGAATTGGGGGTTCCGGCCGTCATTTTATTTGGGATTCCTGAATACAAAGATGAGCGTGGATCTTCCGCCTATGAGAAGGATGGGATTGTTCAGCGGGCAGTTCGGGCGCTTAAAGACCATTTGCCCGATTTAATGGTGATCACCGATGTGTGTATTGATGAATATACTTCGCATGGTCATTGCGGAATTGTTCGAGACGGCCGGATTCTCAATGATGAGACGCTAGAATGTCTTCAGGCAATGGCGCTGAGTCATGTGGAAGCGGGAGTGGATATGGTTGCTCCTTCCGATATGATGGATGGCCGGGTTGCCGCGATTCGACAGGCATTGGACCAACAGGGATTTTCTGAAATGCCCATCATGGCCTATTCTGCCAAGTATGCTTCGGCGTTGTATGCCCCGTTTCGTGATGCGGCCTTTTCGAGCCCATCTTTTGGGGACCGACGGTCCTACCAAATGGATGCAGCTAATGCGAGGGAAGCCTTGCGTGAGGTGGAACTGGACATTCAGGAGGGGGCCGATATCGTGATGGTGAAGCCAGCCTTGTTTTATTTGGATATTCTGCGACGAGTTCGCGAACTTGTGGCCGTTCCCGTGGCGGCGTATCAAGTCAGTGGGGAATACAGCATGATCAAGGCCGGTGCGCAGTTAGGCTGGGTCAATGAAGCGTCGGTGATGATGGAAAGTTTACTCGCGATTAAACGCGCAGGGGCGGATCTGATCCTCACGTATTTTGCCAAAGAGGCTGCATGTCTCCTCACCCGTGACGGTGTATGAAAATTTCTCGAGGATTACCGACGGTTCGTCCCGCTTTCTGTCCTGTTCTCACCATTGGCAATTTTGATGGCCAGCATGTGGGACACCGTGCTCTTGTACAGGCTGTCGTGGATTGCGCCCGGCAGATCAATGGATATCCTATGGTGTTGTCCTTTGCTCCTCATCCTGTCGAGGTGTTGCGTCCCGGATCTGTCCATAAATTTTTATCTGATGACCATGAAAAGATAGCGTTCTTTAAACGTCTAGGAGTTGGTGAGCTGGTGATTCTCCCTTTCACCAAGGAGTTAGCCGGTCTGAGGCCGGATGAGTTTGTTCGTCAGGTTCTCCATGACGGGCTTGGGATCCGAAAGCTGTTTGTTGGAGAAAATTTTGTGTTTGGTAAGGGACGAAGCGGAGGAGTGAAGGATCTGATTGAATTGGGGACACAAGCAGATTTTTCGGTTGAGCCGATAGCGCCCGTCATTGTGGGACAGAAGGTGGTGAGTTCGACGCGCATTCGCCAATGCCTGACCGTTGGAGACGTGGGGCAGGGTGCACAATGTTTGGGGCGCCCCTATATGTTAGAGGGGATTGTGATTCCCGGCGAGAAGCGAGGGAAACAGTTTGGATGGCCGACGGCCAATCTTCGACTCCCCGGACATCGTGTTCTTCCTGCGGATGGTGTGTATGCGACCCTGACAGTGTTGAAAGGGGAATGTCTGGATTCCATTGCCTATATCGGCACGCGGCCGACGTTTTCTGAAGAGGAACGTTTATTGGAAGTGCATATGTTTGATAAGACTCTTCAGCTATATGGAGAAGATATTTCGGTGCATTTTATTGAAAGAGTGCGAGGGGATATGGTGTTTGCCAATTCCCAGGATCTCGTGAGTCAAATGGACCAGGATGGCCAGCGAGCCAGGGAGATCTTGCGGAACTATTCAGGAGGACCCCGAATTCCTGCGGTCGTTCAGGGGGAAAGTGTATAGATGAATCGTTTAGTTCCCGTTGTTGGAATGGAACGAAAAGTTGACCAGGCTATTCGGGCTAAGGGGTTATTGGTGTCGGGAGATCGGATCGTGGTGGCGGTTTCCGGCGGTCCTGATTCTGTGGCCCTTTTTCGGTGTTTGGTGGAGTTGCGCACCCGGTGGCATTGGGACATCTGTATTGGTCATGTGGACCATGGATTTCGCGGAGCGGAAAGTGAAGGGGATGCGAAGTTCGTGGAGGCTTTGGGTGGGAGATTTGGAGTGCCCGTCATGGTTCGCCGGCTCCATCTGAATAAATACGATGCAAAATTGAAGAAGGAATCACTCCAGGAATATGCCAGAAGAGCCCGGTACCGGGCATTAGAGCAAATGGTCCTTGACCGGAAGGCGACAAAGTTAGTACTTGGGCATACGGCAGACGATCAAGCCGAGACGGTTCTTATGTGGATGTTACGCGGGTGTGGAACCGGTGGATTAGGGGGCATCCCGCCCAAGCGAGGAATGTATGTCGTTCGTCCCTTGCTTGATATCCATCGAAGTGAGATTGTGGCGTATCTGGAGGAGAGGCAGGAGGAATCCAGAGTGGATTCCTCCAATGGTGAACCGGTGTACCTCCGGAATCGCATTCGTCAGCACCTGATTCCTCAATTGAAGCAGTATTCGCCAGGGATTGTGAATGTGTTGACCCGGCAGGCACATATACTTCGGGATGATCATGCATACCTGGAGACAGTAGCGGATGAAGCGTTCCAGCGCACATGTGTGTCAGACGCCATGGGAGAACGGCAATTTGACCGTATGGCGCTTTTAAACATACCGTTACCTATTCGTCGGAGGGTGGTCCGTCAGAGTCTTCAAATCATTGCAGGACACCAGCAGAGTCCGAGGTTCGACTTGGTGGAACGGGTATTAGATCGGTTAGAGCATGGGCAGTCGGGTTGGACGATCGTATATAACGGCGTGCGGGTTGGACAGGAATATGATCGTCTGGTGATTTGCTCCTGTGAGGAAATGCATCAACCTGTAAGGGACTATTCCGGGATGAGCGTGATGCCTTTATCCATCCCTGGTGAGGTGGTTTGGCTCCCCACGGGGCACCGTTTTTCAGTTTCAAGAAAATCATCTCCAGTAATGAATAGCCAAGCACACCACTCAGAGATTTATCTGGATCCCGCGAGATTTACTCCTGAATTAATGTTACGAAGTTGGATGCCTGGAGATATTTTTTGCCCCAAGGGACTGGGTGGCCAACAAAAAAAAATCCAGGATTTTTTTTCGGATCTTAAGTTACCCCGTTCCCAGCGGAACAAGGTGCCATTATTGGTTGCGCCTGAGGGAATTGTCTGGGTTGCTGGGTTACGAGCGGATGAACGTTTCCAGGTTTCATCATCCACGACCTCGGTCGTTATGGCCAAGATGATCATGTAATATGGAAGTCTCTATGGATCAAATCTTTGGAAAACCACTGGTTACACAAGAAGCCATGAGGACGCGCATTAAGGACCTGGGAAAGCAAATTTCTCAGGATTATCAAGACAAAGATCTTTTGGTTGTCGGGGTCCTCAAAGGGGCCTATGTGTTTTTTGCCGACCTGGTTCGAGTCATCCGATTGCCTATTCAGATTGATTTTCTGATTGCCAAAAGTCACAAAACCATCGGTAGTTCTGCCAAAAAGGTGAAAGTGTGGTCAGAGTTGACAGAAAAGATCAATAATCGCCATGTGTTGCTGGTAGAAGATATCGTGGACTCTGGAGTGACTGCTCAGTTTTTAGTCAAAACGTTGATGAAGAAGAAGCCAGCCTCTGTGGCTGTCTGCGCGTTGATAAGTAAGCCTGCCAATCGCAAGGTGGAGGTTGATTTGCGGTATGTGGGCTTTGAAGTGCCTTCGACCTATGTTGTGGGATATGGGCTGGATTTTAAGCAAAAATATCGAAATCTTCCTTACCTGGCTAAACTCGACCCAAAGTTGGTTCGAGAAGACTCGCAGTCTTGATGCGGTTGTCAGTTCTAAAAAGTGCGTGATAGAATCAATTGGTTAAGCTAATGGCTGGACGGTACGGCTCTTTATGACATTTGAATTGCTAAGGGGGTTACCCTCGGTATGAATTCTCGGGTGAAAAACTTACTGTTTTGGGTGTTTGTGTGTTTGTTCATGATTTTGTTGTTCAATCTCTTTACGGTGCCCAATCAGCACCCTGAAGATCCGGTCATCTTTAGTGATTTTATGGCTCACCTGGAAAAAGGGGATGTTGAACGAGTTATCATCAAGAACAATAATATCAGTGCGATTTTGAAGGATGGTACTCGGATCCAAACCTATTCGGTTGAGTATCC
>JBATLR010000247.1:0-2248 GCA_049289415.1 Nitrospirales bacterium | reverse complement strand
CGGTGCTAAGCAGCAAGTCCAGATAATGATTGTGAGGTACGCCCAGTTGCCGCAGCCCCAATGCCACGACCAGCGGAATGACGAGCACCAACGGAAAGATGGCGGACCATGTTACGAGAAATTGTTTCCAGCGGACAGGTACCTTCGCCCTCGCGCCTTCGGGCGTGAACCAAAAATCCAACCCACTGCGTATGAAAAAATCATCATCTTGAGCAAGGAGCGGTCGCACCTGTTCAATGAGTCGCTTCCGATCCTGTGAACTCATCCATTTCTGGAGGTGTTCCCTGGCATCAAACCGGATAATGACCGTATAGGTTGCCGTGAGTCCGGGAATCGGACGGATAATCTGCAAATCCAGGTGGCCCGGGTAGCTTCTGCATAGCGGACCGATTTCGTTCAACCAGGCGTCATAGCCCTCTTGTTGACCGTCCCGCACGCGATGCGTAATCACTGCGGTGGCGCCCCGTCCTGACGTGCTCGAAGAGGGATGTTCATGATTCACAATGTCGACACCTCATAGTGCTAGGGAAATTAACCATGCTACATGCCTATGGACATGGAAACCGCGCGTGCCGGATCGTTCCGCCCAGTGAAATGGACGAGTGCTTGATCCGACTACTCATAGTTTAGGCAATGATAATTCTAAAAACTGATCCACTCCTATTGATCGCTTAATGATGTCGCGTTTCCTCAATAATGAGGATCGGCCTACCCGGTTGATGACCCAATGTCCCAGAATAGATCAGTCACTCCTTGCCGAATGTTGCGTAACTCCCAATGCCACACTCCGTCCCGGGGTTCACTGTGTGGCAGGATCTGCGTGCCCTGCTTCCGACGGCTTTGGCATTTGGCGCAATCACCAGGATCATGCTGATGCAGATAGAATCTGGGTGGTGTCACGGTCATCCCTGAGGCGATGTACCGGCTCAAATCCAGGGTATAGGTCAAGGTTCGATAGTAGGCCCTGGCGCCAATGCTCTTCGGTCCAAGGTGAAAGTGAACGTCGGTTCTCCCGGCTCCGTATCCATCATAAATCGTGAGGCCAAGAGAGTATTGCTCAGTTGGAGCTTTCAACTTGGGAACGAAAAGAAAGTCGATTTTTTCGCCTGCCCTGTACTCACTTTTCAATTGTGCTGCGGCATTATCATGGCTCGTATCAGCTTCAAAACAACTCCCATTAAAAGCCAGATACCGCATCTTAAACTCCTGCTGACACGTGTTATTGTTCGCAAAACGCACAGTACGGTTGAGCTCACACACATTATCCGTCTCAATTTCACGAGTTCGCCCCTCGCCGAGGTTGACCGTGAATGTCCGGCGCTCCACCGGGCCAACCACAATGGTCGTATCGTAATGCTCGATTTCGAAGACGTGCGGGTGGCCTACCGGATCAAGGAGCACACCTTTGAGTTCACGATAGCGATCATCATCTCTATTGGCCGGCGCTAAAATGGTCGAGTGATTTCCGGTCAGTGGCGTATAGCGCACAAAGGGGCCCTGTGCGGAAGCCTTGGGCACGACATTGTCAGAGAGGCCACCGAAGCAAAACACGGGGATCGGCCAATGCGCCCCGTCCGCCTGGTGCGTCGTGGCGATTCGATTATTCACATTGCGGACGACGTCCGACAAATCCTCATCAAGCGTCCTGAGACGCCGTTCCTGCGGGTTGTCGATAAATCGAGAGAATAGGCGGCGCAGCCCGGAAAACAGATTGGAACCGTAAAGGGGTGTCGCAAAAGTAATGACCTGGCGGATAGATTCCAGCTGCTCACCCCAGCCTTCTTCGACCATATAATTCAGGTAGGCATGGATGATCAGTCCCCCCTGACTGTGCCCGATTAGTGTCATTTCGCGATTCGGAAACCGTTCTGAAGCGAGAAACGCGTGAAATTTTTGGGCAAGCTCCTTATGCCCGGGAATACGTTCAGTGGGTTTGAGGGTGACCCAGTCGGTGGGATACTCGAAAAAATCCAAATCGAACCGCTCGGTAATGGCTCTGTCGGATTGGAGAAGTTTGACAAGGACGTCCCAACAGGCCCGTGAACTGCCGAACCCGTGAACAAACACGATCACGCCTCGAGACGTGCTGATTGATGTATTCATAAAATGACCTTGATCCGGTGGGATAGTGTGATAAGTCAGACACTCATGTTTAGTCAGGAATAGGCAAGCCATGTAGACGCAGAAATGACAGCTTGTCCCAATACCCGCGTTGGAAGGCAATCTTATCATCCAGCACCTGAAAAAA
>JBATLR010000246.1:0-4231 GCA_049289415.1 Nitrospirales bacterium | reverse complement strand
CAAATCCTCAATTTCCTTGACGAAGGTGGCTTGCATTTCTTTCAGTCGTTGTCTGTATTCTCCTTCCTTGCCTTTACTTTTCCTCTCAATCAATTTCTTTTCATCTGGCAAGCCCAAAACATATTCGACGTTCCCCCACAATAAATTCGAGGCAATATTGCTGGCTTTCTTAACAGCTTGAGGCACGAGATAGGATTTTGCCCGCTTCTTCTTGCCATCGGTTCTCGTATCCTCGATCTGAATAACTGAGCCGTTTTTGCTCAATTCGATTACAAATGGGATTTCCTTCCACTCGAACCCCTCACGAGGCAGATCCGGATTCCGTTGGTAATAATTGTAGAGCGCTTGGAGAATCATCCTCGTACCTCCTCGCTCTCCCATGCGGGGATTAATACAACGCCATTATTCAAATAAGCCTGAAAAAAGCGCGGCGTGGGATCAGTGGGGTTCCTGTAATCCAAGTCGTAAAGCATCCAACCTAAGTCCTTTGTCTCTCCGATAGGTTTCGGCTCAGCGTTCACGTCCTCTACCAGGCGAAACGCGCAAGCAAACTCCCGGCAGCCGAGGTAGGGTTGATTCACGCACTGTCCGCGGGAAGCGCGGCGCTCAAACATGCTCATGAACTTGGCTAGATTGTTATCGGATAGCGCTAGAAGATCCTCTTCGTCTCGATTGACAGGCGATTTGGAAAGATGGGGATGATGAGATTTGTGAAAACCTGGATCACGGAGTTCAAAGAAGGCGTGGATACGGTAAGTCACATCTCGTAGGAAGAGCCCTGCCCGCTGTTGCCGTTCATCTTCTACGTAGAACCCCAAGTTGCCGTTGCCAGTTCCCATAGCAGTTTGTACATTCCGGGTCGAGGCTACAGCTCCGACTTCATTGCGTCTGAGGCTGATCCACTTGATGGGTTTGAGTACTTCGATCTTTGTTACTCGCCAGCGGATGGCTGGTTTCCAAACGATAGCTTCAAACACCGCTCTCGCAGCCGAAGGGGTTATCACATCGTAGGAGACACGCTCGACTTTCATTTCTGGCCGCGTAAAACAGGCGAAGTCACCCGACACTTCAAGACAATAAGATTTTCCCATAAAGTTCCTTACCCTATCAGTTGTTCAGCATTAAGTTCGTTACCCAGAGTCACGCCGACTTCGTCGTCATATAACGTGCTGGCCGCCTGCGCGAAGATTCCCGGCCAGACCTCTTGAATTTCACCGGATTGAATCAACTTGTCCACTACGTGAAGAGGCAAGTTGACGCTATATCGTTGCAGCCTTCGCATGAGCCACCGTTCCGGCCCATCTTTCTTGAGTTTTCCGATTAACGCTTGGCTATCCCCATACCAGACGATAATAGCTCGGCTTTTTTTGTCGTCGATGAGCTGGAATTTCTCCGAAGCAGTGCGGAATTGGATTTTAAGCTCCCGGGCGTCTCTCGTCAGCAAGTCGTTGATGCCGTGCTTATCAAGCGAGTCAGCTTTCACATAGAAGTGTTCAAAGTAGCGGGTAAACAGCTCCCTTGCCATAGGATCGCTCGTGCTGCCACTCAAGAGGCTGACAGTGGTTTGTTCTGCACGACGGAGTGTACCCGGAGGCGAAGATTTGGGAGGAATAAATACAACAACCTTGCCATACTTTTCTTTGCCTTCGCGGTTGCAGCGTCCTGCTGCCTGGGCGATAGAATCCAAGCCTGACAGCGCACGATAGACGGCGGGGAAATCAATGTCTACACCAGCCTCAACGAGTTGGGTGCTAACGACTCGGATAAGGCCTTTCTTTTTCAGCCGCTCCCGAATGTCGGCAATCACTCGCGATCGATGCTCTCCGCACATGGCGGCGGACAAATGGATCGTTCCCTCCGGCATTAGCCTATGAAGTTCGCGGCAATCACGTCTGGTGTTAACGACAGCGAGTACCGATTCATGAGTTATTAGCTCGGTAGCGATTTCCTCCCATCCTTGACGGGCATGGAAATCGAGAGGCATCTCGACCTTCACTCGTGTAAGGTCACGATACAACGCATCCGGGTCGGTCATGATTTCGCACACACCATCCAGTCCCCTGAATGCCCAACCAAAGCCTTTGCGCGAGTTCAGCGCTGGCTGAGTCGCTGTGGAAAGTACGAACGTGACACCATAGTGCTGAGATAACAGATTCATGATGTCCATTATTGATTGCAGGAAATCGGGATTGAGCAGTTGCGCTTCATCCAACACCACAACACTATTGACGATGTTGTGAAGTTTTCGACAGCGGGAAGTTCGTGCAGCAAACAGAGATTCAAAAAACTGAACATTTGTTGTGACGATTAGAGGTGCATCCCAGTTTTCTGTTGCCAGACGGCTTTTTGCGCTTTCCTTCTCGGGGTCGAGGTTGCTGTGGTGTTCAACAACATTGTTACCGAAGATATCTCGGAAAATGCCAGCTGTTTGCTCGATGATGCTGGTGTAAGGGATGACGTAAATAATGCGTCGTTTCTTGTAGTGCGCCGCATGTGCGAGTGCGAAGGCCATACTAGACAGTGTCTTGCCACCGCCGGTTGGAACTGTGAGCGAAAAAATGCCCGGTTTGTCGAACGCACGTTCGCGACATTGGCGCAAAACTTCAGCACGCACGCGATTCACAATGGTTGGCTTAATCTCGGCGGTAAGTTTTGTTATGTGCTCGCCAAAGAGAACCAGAAGGTCTTCGATGGAAGAGTACGCGCAGCGAAACTGCGCTTTCTCGGTATCCATGAACTCCTCAGTGTCGAGAAAATCTCCGTCCACCAGGCATGAGAACAACATCCGTAGCCAGAGCGCGAGGCCAGATTCTCCTCCTAGCGGTTTGGTGGCTAGAGTGATATTAGGATGAAGAACGTCCTTGGGGACAGGGATGTCATAAATGGTCTGCAAGTGCTGACTCTCTGCCAACCGTTGAGACAACGAAGCAAGGGCATGTTCATCTGAATGCCAGTCCGGTAAGCCGGCGTGGTGTCCGGCGATGAGATAAGCTAAAAGGCGTCCCTTCCCGCCAAGTTTCTCGACAGCGTGGAGGGCTCCCGCAGAGGAGTGATTAACCCGACCCTTTCCACCCTCGATGTGTGCCTCCGGATCGAACCCGCTTCCGTGGGCAATATAGTTTTGGAAGGCTGAGGAATATTTTCCAAGGTCATGCCATAACCCGACGAGATGGGCCCAATCAGAACATCCGAAGGATTCCCCAAACCTTCCTGCTAGCGTTGCCACGGCTTGTAGATGCTCTGCAAGATCATGGATGGCAAAACTCCCGTCATGGTTTTTGCGAACATGAGCTAAGAAATGTTTTGTTGTTTGTGACATAGGCTTCAGATTTGTAATATTTCTCGTTTCGCGACACCATGTTCTGGCGGTCATTTAACTATTTACCACGGACCTGTGACAAATCAGGTCCTTCTTGGAAAATTATTTTGGTCATGAAAAATGTTGGTTTTCATGACTTTTGGTTTCGCGTTCTTGTCTGGCTCGTTCCGCTTGTGACCTCGGATGTCATGCGCGGCGCTTTCTTTTGGATGCGACATCCAGAAGTTGGCTTTTGCTTTCTTCGGGTTGGTTGGCAATGGCTTTGGCTTCCTGACGGACAGTTTCCCGGAGTGAAGCGGGTTCGATCACACGCACGCCGCTGCCAAAGCTCAAGATCCATCCAACGAGTTCCCGATTGTTCGCGACGGTGAGGATCATGTTCAGGTCGCCGCTTTTGAGTTGGGACAAGGATTGCGTGGGATGCCAGATGCGGTCTTTGACCCAGGCGGCTGTCGGTTTGTTGAACCGGAGTTCGACCTTGATGGGCTGGCCGCGCATGATCCCGATGGCATCTTTGACGTAGTCATCCAGATCAAAATCCAAAGGCATTTGAAACGGGTGGTCGGTGGGCGTGACGGTTTTTATGCGTTCCACCGCGAACATGCGCACGTCTTTGCGGAAGTGGCAATAGCCAATGAGATAGAGAGCGCCTTGGCTATACCACAGCCGATAGGGACTGACTTCTCGTCTGGTCGTTTGGTTTCTTGTCGCGGAGAAATAGCGCATTTGTACGGTGTGCTGCTTGCTGGTGGCTTTCATCAACATGGCAATGGTGTTCTGGTGTGTTTTATAAGATTTGTGAGAGCCGGGGGTGAAGGCAAAGATGGCAGGAAGATGTGGCGGCGTTTTCCCTTCTGGATTGGGAACGCCGACTTCGGCTTTGGCTAGTGCGGATTGCAGGGACTCTTGAAT